>WHSV01000076.1 GCA_009379915.1 Actinomycetota bacterium
GGTCGGTACCTGGTAGCTGATGCCCTCGGTGGCCTTGGGCGCAGCCGATCCGATCGTCTTCGTGAGCTTCTCGAGCGTGGCTCGCCTCGACCGGAACGTCCGGGCAAAGACCCGATGCGGTCAAGCGAAGCGAGATTAGACCCCGTTCATCGGGCATGATGAGTCCTTGGGCTCATACCAGCAGCAACAGCACACCGTCGTCGTCGCAACGGAGAACTCGTCCTCTCAGGCCGAGCTCCTCCAGATGACTCTGGCGGCTCACGGGATCTCCGCAACCATCAGCCCCAGGGCCGCAGGGTACCCCTCGCTCGATTTCGTGGCGGGCATCGGAGTGCTCGTCAGACCCGAGGACGAACAACTGGCGCGCGACATCCTGTCCGGCGTCGGCATCAAGAGTGACCCACCCGACACCGACGCTGGCTCCTAAGCTCGGGCTCCGTTCGGTGCAACCGATCCGTTCCCTCGCGCTTCCTTGCATGCAGCATCATTGAGCCCTGGAACAACCCAACATCCGTTCGGACCAAGGAGATCAGGTGGAGTTTCTGACCGACCCGGATATCTACATCGGTTTCTTTACATTGGTCGCGCTCGAAATCGTCCTCGGCATCGACAACATCGTGTTCATCTCGATTCTGTCCGGCAAGCTCCCCACGAAACAGCAAGCGCGAGCACGGCAGGTCGGGCTCGGTTTGGCTCTCATCATGCGGATCATCTTGCTCTTGACTCTGTCGGTCATCATAGGGTTGACCTCAACGTGGTTCACCGTGTTCGGCAACGACATCTCGGGTCGGGACCTCATCCTCATCGTCGGGGGACTGTTCCTTCTCGGGAAGTCGACTTACGAGATCCACGACAAACTCGAGGGCGAGGAGGGGCATGCGGGTCAGGCGGTCGCCGCTTCCTTCACCGCCGTGATCGTGCAGATCGTCTTACTCGACGCGGTGTTCTCGCTCGACTCCGTGATCACGGCCGTGGGAATGGTTGAAGAGATCGGCGTGATGGTGGCCGCAGTCACCGTGGCCGTCGGCGTCATGCTCGTATCGGCAGCCCCTATCGGCAAGTTCGTCAACGAGCACCCGACCGTAAAGATGCTCGCGCTCAGTTTCCTGCTGCTTATCGGCTTGAGTTTGCTCCTCGATGGTCTCGACCAGCACATTCCAAAGGGGTACATCTACTTCGCGATGGGCTTCTCGCTGCTCGTCGAGGTCCTCAATTTGCGAGTCAGTGCAAGGGCGAAGCGGAAACCGATCAAGCTTCACCAGCGGTACGCCGAGGGGCCGAAGCCCTCGGCAGGGGAAGCCGCGCCGGCGGCCGAGTCCTAGCCGTGCATTCACCTTGATGTCGGCCGCGGAGGAGGCTTTTGCTTCGGGGAGTAGGTTCGTGCCCCTTTCCTCCCGGCGGCCGCAAACCCTCCTTCATCTCCCCTTCGTAGGTCGATGCGCCCAATCGATCTCGCCCGGCTCCTCGAGCCGGGCGGCGACTGCTTCACCTCTCGGTGGCAGAGCTGGAGCAAGCGCGAGTGCTAGAGGAGGCTACTCCGGTCCTCAACCTCAGAGCTCTGTCGCTCGGCCTCCGTCGTCACACGCAACACGAGTACCGCGCAATCGTCGCGGTGGCCTTTCTCCGTTTGCCAAGTGAGGAGCACCTCGTCGATCGAAGCGCAAATCTGCTCGGCCGTCATGCCCATGCACCGGCTGAGAACCTGACGGAATCCCTCTTCACCAAGCATGTTGCGAGGGGCACCCGCCTCGGTGATGCCGTCGGTGTAGAACACGATGGCGTCGGCGGGCTGCAGCTCGATAGTCTGCTCGGCCAGATCGGGAGCCGCAAAGAGCCCCAGAAGCATGCCCTCGCCCCCCGCGCTCTCGACTCGTCCCTCATGCCGGATCACCATCGGCTTCGGATGGCCCGCACACGAGATGGTGACATCGGCGCCCTTGCCCAGGCCCACCTTCGCGAACGCGGCGCTGAGGAAGCGGTCCTCGCTGTGCGCGAGGAGTGCCTTGTTGACCTGGTAGAGAACGTGAACGGGCCGAGCCAGGCGCATAGCGTTCGCCCTCAGCGTGTAGCGCGCGAGTGCAGTCGTTGCCGCGGCCGCCGCACCGTGACCCTGCACGTCGCCCATCACGACACCCCAGTCGCCGTCACCGGTCTCGAACAGGTCGTAGAAATCTCCTCCGACCTCCAGGGTGTCGGTTGCGGGTCGGTAGAGCGCGGCAACATCGAGACCGGGCATCGTCGGTAGCTCGGGCGGAAGCAGGCTCCGCTGCAGGATGCGGGCCATGTTGGCGAACTTCGCCCGGCTCTCGTCCACGGCTTGGAACAGTCGCGCGTTGTAAAGCTGAAGCGCCGCCCGGCGTGCCAGCTCGCCCGCGATCTCGAGGTCGGCGTGGTCGTAGCGGCGGTCGGAATTCGACGAAACGAGGGTGGCGACCCCGAGCGTCTCGCCATGAGCGATGAGAGGCACGATCATGCACGATTGCATTCCGAGCTCGGTCACGATTCGCAGGTACTCGGGGCTGGTGGCGGTGTCCTCGAGGAGTTGGCGATCGATCTCCGCGTAGAGTTCGGGCTCGCCCGAACGAAGCACTCTGGGTACATTCGTCAACGCGCCGTGGTCGTGAGGATGTGAGTTGTGCAGCTCGCCGATCAGGTTCTCTTTGTCCGGATCGACGTGTGCCACGGTTGCGCGCGTTATCGCCCCGTTCGGTTCGACCATGTTCACCGTGCACCAGTCGCACAGGTACGACACTGCCAAGCGACTGACCGTAGCGAGAGTCGTCTGGTAGTCGAGTGACTTCGACAGCTCGGCCCCCGATTGCGTCAGGAACTCACGATCGAGCACCGCCCTCTTGAGCGTTTTGTCGGCCTCGACCCGCTCGGTCACGTCTTGGAGAACGAGTATCCCCACTCCGTCGTCGGTGCCGATGGGCACTCGTCGTACCGATATCTGGACATGCCGGGGGCCATCGGCTCCGGTGCGTACGAACACCTCGGCGCGGGGTTCGCCGTCGAAGCTCTCGGCCAATACACCGGTCAGCCGCTCCTTATCTTCGAAGAGGTCGGTCACATGCATGCCCAACGGCTCATCGTCTAGCAACCGTTCCTCTGGCCCGTAGAGGGACAGGATCTCGGAGGCCGTTCGGTTGCATGCAAGGACCGCGCCGCGCGAATCGACGGTCACGACTCCAACCGGAATGGTTTGAAGGAGCTTCCCGAGATACTTCGACGCTTGGGGTTGCGTCAAACTCGGCACCGAGGATCGCTCTCTGTTCAGAGTCTTCCTTCCCGCCCTCTCGATTCTTCGGCCAGCGCAAGTGCTGCTGGCTCAAGCCTAGTCCGGTTGCGACCTCACGCCTTCAGCCGGCGCGACGCAGACAGGACATAGAGGGCGATTAGTAGCTGGGCCACGAAAACAGCCATCTGCGCGATCACGTCTACGGTCTCCAATCCCGCTCGATGATTGGCGTGAAAGACGAGATGCGGGACGGTGAAGACGATCCAACCGAAGCTCACGGCCTGGGACAACCTTCGATCCACGTGGAGGACCCCGAATAGCGCGATAACCCCCATCGCGCAGAACAACGCGCCGACGTCCGTGACGAGGTGTTCGTTGAAAGGACCCAACGCCGCCCAAGATCGACCGAAAGGAAAGTCTCTGTAGAAGTCCCGCGAAAAGAAAAGCGCGTACAGGCCGATCGCGAGTTGCGGGAGACCGAGAAGCAGAAGCCCGAGCCTTATGCGTTTTCGAATTCGATACGAGGACTGCAGCATCCGCCACCACCAAGGGTCTAAAGATGTTTCCGCGCAAAGGCCGGCGGATATCGCCGGCCCTTGACGAGGATACAGCTAGAAGGGGGCGATGCCTACGCCAGACCCTCGATCTCGTACTCGCGGAGGAAGCCCTCGAAGAGGCGCTTGTGGCCCTCTTCATCGGCGAGGATCGTGATCACCATGTCGTTGGTCACCGGATCGATCTCTTCCGTGAACTCGACGATGTCGTTGTAGTGCTCGATCGCACTCGCCTCGGCTTCGATCACGCCTTTGACGACGTGCACGATGTCGGTCTGCTCGTTCGGGGGCTGCAGGTACTTCTGCTCGGGCGTGAACTCCATCGAGCCCGGCACCACTCCGTACAGCTCTTTTATGCGCTCCCCGAACTTCTGCGCGTGACCCAGCTCCTCTTGAACGTCCTCCTTCAAAGATTCGATGATCTCCTGGGCGCGGACGCCGTCGGGGTTGATGGAGTTGGCCATGTAGCTCATGACCGTCTCGATCTCCATCCAGTAAGCCCCCTCGAGCTTCTTGATGAGCTCCTTGCGCTTCCCGTCGTTCTCTTTGCTCATGATGCCGCGTCCGGTGTGCGTGATACCCATATCAACCTCCTGGGGTGGCTTGTGTGATTGTTTCCAGTCTCCCGCTCCGAGAGTGCTAACGGAAGACCTCGTAAATGTCCTATCCAGGTGACTCGGGCGTAAACGAACGACCCCTACTCCGAATAGGCGGTCAACTCCAGAGCGCGCATGGTCAGCTCGAGGTCGCTCCAACCCTCTGGTGAAGCATCCGACTTCAACTCCTCGAGAAAGAGATCCACTGAGGGATGCTCGATCGGAACACCCGCAGCGAGCCAGAAGGTGAGAGCCGAGACTTGCTCGGCCGGCCCCCACCAGTCCTCCGACCATTCCCGTGCCCAGCGGAGCGCCCACTCGGCGGTCTCCGAACGTGGTCCCTCCGCAAGCCAGAAGGCGCCGGCCGAGGCAAACGTCGGATATGCACCGCCGGTGAAATGGCCCTCCTGGTCCGCCTCCGATCTCAACAGGTCGAGAGCACGGGGGCCGGGGTCGTGTCCGGCCGCCAAGAGCGCGCAGGAAGCGGATGCCGTGGCCCACACTCGTCCTGCGGCATGATCGTCGATGAGGCCGGGAACGTCGTCGGGGGCATCGAGCCACGCAAGCGCCGGGGTGCGCGCCGCATCGATCCAGTCCGCCGCGACGACGGCCGCCGGTTCCTTGGTCACGCCGATGAGCTTCAGGTGACAGAGTGCGTGGCCGGTTGCTCCGGGCGAAAACCGGCCCGTGGGCCCCGTGAAGCCCCCGGTCGCGTCTTGGCCGGGTATCTGCGGCAGCCCGCCGGGATCGTCCCCGGCCAGGTGCAGGGCTCGCCAGGCTCTCCACTCGTCTCCTTCTACGAGCACCCGCTCAAGCGCACGTTCGACATCGAGGCTCATCGTTCAAGACGATAGCCCGGCCCCCCGGCTACCACTCTCGGGAGAAATAAGCCCGGTCAGCGAAGGAATATCTCCAAAGTGTGACGTCCGTCACAGTTCCCGGCGGCCCCCTGGGATCGACTGGCTTCATGACCGCAGGGACCAGTGCACAGAGGTGTCAAGAACTGGCGTTGCGGCAGCATGGAGTCATTGCTCGTGCCCAGGCCCTTGCTCAAGGGATGTCCTTGTCCGCCATTGACCGCCGGGTGCAATCCGGCGAATGGCTGAAACTGTTGCCCGCCACCTATGCTTTGCGCGGCTCACCTGCCTCGTTCATGCGAAGAGCCACCGCCGCTTACTTTTGGGCGGACAAGGGTGCGCTCCTGTCCCACGACACCTCCGGAGTTCTGTTCGATCTTGATGGCGTCAGCACGCGGAAGATCTCCGTGTCCTCTCCCCGTCGATTGAGCTCGCCCGGAATCGTCGTCCATCGACGTCCAACAGACGGCCTTCGGTCGAAGGAAATCGATGTCGTCAGGGTCACAAGCATCGAGCAAACCCTGCTCGATCTCGGAGGGACATTGAGCATCGAGCGGCTCGAACTGGCGGTCGACAGCGCGTTGAGACTGGGTCTCACTCGCTTCGATCGCCTCCTCCGGCACGTAGAGAAGTTCGGGGGCCAGGGCGTGGCTGGGTCGAGAGCCTTGGCGCAGCTGTTGAAGGTGCGAGAGCCCTGTCCTCGCCCGACCGACAGCATCCTCGAGGTCGAGCTATTGAAGCTGGCGCGCAATTTTGACCTTCCGACCCCGGTTGCTCAATTCGTGGTGGTGTTGCGTGAGGGCCTAACGGTGCACGTCGACTTTGCCTATCCCGACCAGATGCTGGCGATCGAAGTGGACAGCGTGCGCTGGCATTCAGGGGTACGAGCAATCAAGTGGGACAACGAACGGCAGAACCTGCTAGTCGCTCTTGGGTGGCGGGTCCTTCGCTTCGAATGGGACGACATCGTCAACCGGCCTGCCGTCGTGGCGGCGCAAATTCTCGCTGCGCTTCAAGAGCGTCAGATTGCATTCGACCTTCGCTGACTCTCTGGAGGAATTCCTTCGCTGAGCGGGGTTAATTCTCCGTAGACCTGAACTGGTTGTGGGTGGGCGCTTAGTTCGGGCGTCTCTGGGAAGCACTACCCTGACTTCATGCCGAAGATCATCTTGGTCGAGGGTGACATCACGAAGCAGCGCGTGGACGCCATCGTGAACGCGGCGAACTCTTCACTCATGGGCGGTGGTGGTGTCGACGGCGCCATCCATCGCGCCGGGGGACGAACCATCCTCGAGGAGTGCAAGCAGATTCGAGCAGACCGGTATCCGGATGGACTTCCCACAGGACAGGCGGTGGCGACGACGGCGGGAGACCTCCACGCGACCTGGGTCATCCACACCGTCGGCCCCACCTATGCCAAGTCCGAGGATCGCTCACACCTACTCGCCTCGTGCCACACGGAGTCCCTGCGAGTGGCCGACGAGCAGGGAGCTCGGAGCGTTGCGTTTCCGGCAATATCGACGGGCGTTTACCGCTATCCCATCGAAGAAGCAGCCACTATTGCGTTATCGACCGTGGCCGAGTCGAACACGGCAGTGAAAGAGGTTCGCTTCGTGCTGCACGGAGCCGATGCCTACGCGGTCTTCGAGCGCGCGCTCAGGGCACAGATGCGATGAGCGACCTCTGCCTCGGGGTCACTGCTCGCGAACCAGCAGGAAGCGGCCGCGTCAAAGACTCACTGCTTTGTCCGTAAGCTCGTTCGCCTCTTGCTCGTGGACCGTCGGGCTACCCGTTGCCGGGCTTCCCGACTCGGCGCGCGCCGCCCTCCTAAGGGTAAACCGCCGGTTGAGGTCTCCTCTGATGTGCCCGTAGACGAACCACCAGGCCCCCATGTTCTCGGGCTCGTCCTGAACCCACATGACCTCGTCCGCGTTCGGGTAACCCTCGAGGACGTCGTAGATCTGATCCTTGGGGAACGGGTAGAGCTGCTCGAGCCGCACCACCGCGACATCCGAGCCGCGTTCGTCGCGCTCGTTCATGATCGAGTAGGCGATCTTTCCGGTGCACATGACCACGCGCTTGACCGATTCGCGATCGGTGACCTTCGGGTCGTCGAGCGTCTCGCGGAAATGCCCCGAGGTGACCTCCTCGAAAGCGCTGCGAGCGTCGGGGCTGCGCAGCAACGACTTCGGAGTCATGACGATCAACGGCTTTCGCACCGAACGAAGCATCTGACGACGAAGCACGTGAAAGTACTGTGCAGGCGTGGTCGGCTGCGTCACCTGCATGTTGTCCTCGGCGCACAGAGTGAGGAACCTCTCGAGTCGCGCGCTCGAGTGTTCCGGCCCCTGGCCCTCGAAACCGTGTGGCAGCAGCAGGACGAGTCCGCTCTCCTGCAACCACTTGTCCTCGCCCGAGCTCAGGAACTGGTCGACGACGATCTGCGCGCCGTTGACGAAGTCACCGAACTGAGCCTCCCAACACACGAGGGCGTCACCGTTCGCAACCGAGTAGCCGTAGTCGAAGCCCATTGCCGCGTACTCGCTCAGCAACGAGTCGAAGCAGCGGAAGCGCGCCTGGTTTCCGGAGAGGTCGTTGAGCGGTGTGTATTCCTCTCCCGTTCTGTAGTCGACGAGCACACTGTGTCGCTGGCTGAAGGTTCCACGCCGGGAGTCCTGGCCGGACAGCCGCACATCGATGCCCTCTAACAACAGCGAGCCGAAGGCGAGAGCCTCACCATGCGCCCAGTCGATTGCGTCGTTCTCGAGGATCCCAGCCCGTTTCTCGATCATCTTCCTCAACTTGGGATGAGGCTCGAACCCCTGCGGGAAGCTGGTGAGGACCTCATGGATGTGCTCGAGCTTGGCGGGCTCGACCCCCGTCTCGACGGACGGCAGCACACCGACGACGTTGGGCGGCTGAGCCACGATCGGTTCCGGTTCCTTCGCCTCCCTGGTCTCGTCGAAGGCTTGCTTGAGCCTCTCGCGGAACTGGTCGAGCGCCGCCTCGGCCTCCTCGACCGTGATCTCCCCGCTGTTGAGCAGTTGCTCCGTGTAGAGCTTCCGCACGCTCCGGCGGTCGTCGATCTTGGCGTACATCAGGGGTTGGGTGAAGGCCGGCTCGTCGGCTTCGTTGTGTCCGTACTTGCGGTAGCACACGAGGTCGATGACGACGTCCTTCTTGAAACGCTCTCTGTAGTCGTACGCGAGCCGAGTGACGCGCACGCAGGCCTCGGGGTCGTCGCCGTTTACATGGAAGATCGGGCACTGGACCATCTTGGCGATGTCGGTCGCGTACGTCGAAGAACGTCCCGCGTGCGGAGCGGTGGTGAAACCAATGAGGTTGTTCACGACGAGGTGAACCGTTCCGCCCGTACCGTAGCCGCGCAGTTGACTCAGATTGAAGGTCTCTGCGACCACACCCTGACCCGCAAACGCCGCGTCTCCGTGAAGAAGCACCGGCAACACCCTGCTCGTCGAGTCGTCGCCGAGCAGATCCTGCTTGGCGCGCGCCATGCCCTCGACGACGGGATCGACTGCCTCGAGGTGACTCGGGTTCGATGCCAGCACCACCGCGATGTCGTTGCCTGCGCGGCTGGTGAAGCGCCCAGTCATGCCGAGGTGGTACTTGACGTCGCCCGAGCCCTGGACAGTCTCGGGGTCGATCTTGCCCTCGAACTCCTTGAAGATCTCCTTCGGTGGCTTGCCGACGATGTTCGCAAGCACGTTGAGCCGCCCGCGATGGCTCATGCCCATCATGACTTCGATGTGCTCGTCGTCGGCCGCTCGCTCTATGAGCGCATCGAGCATCGCAATCGTGCTCTCGGCCCCCTCCAGCGAGAAACGCTTGTTGCCCACGTACTTCGAATGCAGGAAGCGCTCGAACGCCTCCGCCGCTCCGACGCGGTCGAGGATGTGAATCCTCTCTTCCTTCGGAAACTCCTCCTGCGGGCCTTCGACGCGCTCCTGAATCCATCGTTTCTCGGAGGGCTCCGATATGTGCATGTACTCGACACCGGTTGTTCTGCAGTACGAGTCGCGCAGAGTGTCGATGATGGTTCTCAGTTGCTGTTTACGGGGGCCGGGGAGGCCGTCGGTGAGGAACTCACGGTCGAGGTCCCACAACGTCAGCCCGTAGTGGCTGAGGTCGAGCTCGGGGTGATGAAGCACCTCCCACCCGATCGGATTGAGCTCGGCCAGCAGGTGCCCGCGCACGCGGTACATGTTGATGAGCTGCATGACGCGGCTCTGCTTCTCGAGCGTCGCGTCGACGTCGTCGAAGGCCGCGAAGTCCCGGCTCCAGCGAACGGGCTCGTAGGGAATCTGGAGGCTGGCGAAGATCTCGTCGTAGAAGCGGTTGGCGCCCTGCAAGAGGTCGTGGATCAGCGCCAGGAACTGGCCGGACTCGGCCCCCTGGATGACCCGGTGGTCGTAGGTCGAGGTCACGGTGATGAGCTTCGCCACACCCATCCGGGCGATCATCTTCGGGTCGGATGCCTCGAACTCGCCCGGGTAGCTAATGGCCCCCGTTCCCACGATCAGGCCCTGGCCCTTGACGAGCCGGGGCACGCTCTGCGTGGTTCCCACCGTTCCGGGGTTCGTGAGCGTCATCGTGGTCCCCGCGTAGTCGTCCGGCTTCAGTGAGTTCGTCTTTACCTTGTGAATCAGGTCCTCGTACGCGTTCCAGAAGCCCGAGAAATCGAGCTCGTCGGCCGTCTTGATGTTCGGGACGATGAGGAGCCGCTGCCCGCCCCGCTCCAAGTCGACCGCGAGACCGAAGTTCACGTGCTTGGGGACAACGACGAGAGGCTTGTCGTCGACCTTCTCGTAGCGCGCCTTCATTGCCGGGCGGTCCTCGAGCGCCTTGAGGATCGCCCAACCGATGATGTGGGTAAAGCTGACCTTGCCCCTCTTGGTGGCGGCGAGGTAGCGGTTGATGGTGCGGCGGTTCTCCTCGAGTAGCTTGGCCGGGATGTTCCGCACGGAGGTCGCGGTCGGAACCTCGAGCGAGGCCTCCATGTTCTCGGCGATCTTGGCGGCGATACCCCGCAGAGGCGCGGCGTCCTCTAGAGCGTCTCCCTCCGGAGGTGACTCGGCCTTCTCTTTGACCCTCGCCTCTGTCTTCTTCTCGGGCTGAACCGGAGTCTCGCGCTTGGCCCTCGCCGCGTCGGGCGGCTCGGCCTTGGTTTCGGTTGTGGCTTCCTTAGCCTGTCGCCCGTTGCCCGAGGGCTGGCCGCCTCTCTGCGGCTGATAGTCCTCGAAGAACTCCCGCCACGAGTCGCTTACCGACTGCGGTGACTCCTGATACCTCCGATACATCTCGTCGACGAGCCAGATGTTGGGTCCGAAGGCTTCCTGGTGCTCGATGTCTTTGCTGCTCATGTGCTCCATTCCGGTGGTGAGCGGTAACTCGGCGAATGCTCCCGCCCGGCGACTTTCTCGCTTCTGGTCGGTTCCTAAGAGTAGTGGCCCGTGGGCGGGAGGCAAAACGTTATCGAGATGGCCCAAGGGCCCCTCGCCTGAGCCCCATCGGCCTTTCGGGTGGTCAACGGGGCCACTTTGCTAGAGTGAGTCCTCGTCCCCCGCGCCGATTCCAACCAAAGGTCATGGGGGCAGGGACGGGTACCTTCCCTTGCGTGTCACCGGCACCGACAACGCTCCGCCCTGCCCCCGCCTCTTGGCCTGCGGCAGACTTCGGCCCGTGCCGGTCAGGAATCTCGCCCGGCCCGCCGGGGTTGTGCTGGGGGATGCTCGGAAACTAAGGAGCCCGTTTGTTCTTGGATCAACGGCGCCGCAGGCGCATGACGCAACGAGAGCGACCTCAATTGGTGGGGCCGCTCTTTATGTTGATCATGCTGGCGACGTTCGCCTACTTCGTCTCGGTCGGGGCTCTGCAGCCCACGCTCCCCCGGTTCATCGAGGGACCACTGGGCGGCGACGACGTGGCGGTCGGCGTGGGCATCGCGGGGTTCAGCCTCTCGGCCGTGCTCATGAGACCGTTCGTCGGGCGCATCAGCGATGCCTACGGGCGACGAATCCTGATCGTCTCCGGAGGGCTGCTCGTCGGAGTCTCGACTCTCGGGCTCGTCTGGGCCTCGAGTCTTCCGTGGTTGATCTTCCTGCGCTTCATGTCGGGCGTCGGTGAGGCGGCGTTCTACGTCGGTGCTGCGACCATCATCAACGACCTCGCTCCGGATGAACGTCGCGGCGAGGCTCTGAGCTACTTCTCGCTCGCACTGTTCGGGGGCCTGGCCGCCGGGCCGATCTTTGGTGAGCTCATGCTCGAGCGATTCGGCTACGACGCGGCGTGGCACATCGCGACGTGGACGGCCGTGTTCGCCGCTCTGCTGGCCGTGCGCCTCCCCGACACCCGGCCCGAAGCGGTGCGGAGCAAGGGGTTGCAGAAGGGGGGCCGGATCGTTCACCCCGCCGGGGTACTGCCCGGCTCGGTGCTGGCCTCGGCGATCCTCGGTCTGGCCGGCTTCTCGACGTTCATTCCTCTTTACGCGCTCGAGATCGGGCTCGACGGGTCCCGGCTCGTCTTTGGGTTCTTCTCTGCGATTGTGCTGGGCATCCGGCTATTCGGAGCCCGAATTCCGGACATCCTGGGGGCCCGCAAGGCCGGGCGCATCGCTCTCGTGACGAACACGGCTGGATTCCTCGTGATGGCGATGTGGGCCGAGCCGGTCGGCCTGTTCGTGGGAACCGCTCTGTTCTCGGTCGGTCAGTCGCTCGTGTTCCCGGCGTTGATGTCGCTTGCGCTGGCCAACGCACCGGCCGCGGAGCGGGGCGCCGTCGTCGGTACCTTCACGGCGTTCTTCGACCTGGCTTTCGGTATCGGTGCGATCAGCCTCGGCTGGGTCGCGTCGCAGTTCGGGTACTCGGGGGTGTTCTTCGGAGCGGCACTCGCAGCGGCGCTCGGGCTGGGGGCCCTGCAGATGGCGACCAGGCCGGTGGTGCGGCCCTCGGTCGAGCCGGCCTGAACCTCATCGACGGTTGTCCCGGGCGGTCGATGAGCTTTTTCACCTCCACCTCGACTGCTAGGCTCTCTGAGCTATCCATGGCGGCCGTAGCTCAGCCAGGTTAGAGCACCCGGTTGTGGTCCGGGATGTCGCCGGTTCAAATCCGGTCGGTCGCCCTCCTTTGGCTCGCCGGCGCGCTTACGTGTGCCTTTCATGGTCACCATGCGCGCATAACGTGCATCACCAACGTCAATTAGGTTTCGCGAGCCGACCACCGGGGTGCGACTAGAATGCCCGGCGGGTCGCTAGCTCAATCAGGCAGAGCAACGGACTCTTAATCCGTAGGTTCAGGGTTCGATTCCCTGGCGACCCACACCTATTCTTGCAGGTCACAAGGGATTCCTAGACTCCGACCCTTTCTGCCTTACGATAAAAACCCACAAAAACCCCGCGAGCGCTGCGGATTGGAGGGTCGTGGCGAATATCCGCAAGGTCCAACGCACGAGTGAGCGTGGGCGCGATCGCCATGCTTGGGAGGTTCGCTACCGAGATCCCCAGCGTAGAGATCGATCCAAGACCTTCCGGACCAAGGCGGAGGCCGAGGCCTTTGCCGACGCGGTGGAAACTGACATCAACCGAGGCCACTACCTCGATCCTCGTCTCGGAAAGAAGTCGTTCGGTGAGTGGTCGCACGAATGGCTCCAAGCCCGCCAACAGGAGATCAAGCCGACAACGTTTATGAGCTATCGAGGGCTCCTCGAGGTTCATCTCCTCCCAGCCTTTGGACGAACGCCGGTGTCGAGGATCAGACCAATAGACATTCAAAGATTCCTGGCAAAGATGGTGGACGCAGGGCTGTCGCGTTCCCGAATTCGACAAGCTCGCCAGTTGCTATCGATGATTCTCAATGCCGCCGTCGACAACGGTTACATCGGTCGAAATCCCACCCCACGGTCGCGCCTCAAGGGCAAGGAACCACGTCGCGATCAGCACCCCCTCTCGTTCGAACAGGTTCATGAGGTTGCGAGGGCCGTTCCTGATCGCTACAGCGCCCTGATCTATGTACTCGCCTACGGTGGCTTGAGGTGGGGTGAGGCCGCGGCACTGCGGCGATCCAGCTGCAACCTACTCCGTAACCGTCTTGAGGTGAGAGAGTCGGTCTCGGAGGTGGCTGGCGGACTTCATTACGGACCGCCAAAGAACCATCAAACCCGCACCGTGGTCCTTCCGGGACCAGTCAAAGAGATTCTGGATGCACACCTCGTGACATTCGTCGAAAAGAACCCCGACGCTCTGGTATTCACGACCCAGGATGCGTCTCACGTCTGGATCACTAATTTCCGCAAGGGCGTTTGGTGGCCAGCATTAGATGCCGCTGGAATCGAAAGGATCGTAACGATTAGGGACCTGCGCCATACGTGTGCCAGCCTGATGCATGCCGCCGGCCGGTCGGCTAAAGAAGTGAAAGAACAGCTGGGGCACTCCACCATCGCGATGACTCTAGATACATACACTCACCTGTTCGACCAAGGCCGAGATGAAGCCGCCGAAGCCATGGCACTTCAGTTCACACGGGCTCTTCGCTCGTGATGGGCCCGGACATCACCGCGGCCCTCCCGCTGAATAAGGCGAGGTTTTCGTCGCCCCACCGTTCATACTTTCAGGTTATGGCAGCTCTTTCGGTTGACTGCGACTTGGCGAGATCACCACAGTTCAAGTGATCCTGGATCTAAGCAGTGGCAACAGGGTCACACTTGGCTTCCTCCCCAGACAAGGCTTTGTCGAACGAGCGGACAGCGGAACGTTGATCGCCTGCGTAGAGGACGAGCAGATACTGGAGGGTTATGCGCTATGCGCTATGCGCTCTGCGCTCTGCGCTCTGCGCTCTGCGTCGAGCCGACCTCCAGTCGCTCGCGAAGGTCGATTGCCACCTGGAGCACGCGAATCCGGTACAAGTGCAGGCGCACCGTCATAGAGTCGGGCACGGAGCCTCGCCCTTTGCTCAGGCTTTCTTAGCCCGAATCCACCGATGAATAGCTGAAACGCGCGCCTCTATAGACGCGACAAATGCCCCCTGACCTGGGAGAATGGGTGTCTACCAAAACGACCAACCCCACGTCAGAAAGGGCACTTTGTCGATGCGATCTTCTCACAGTCTCGAC
>WHSV01000077.1 GCA_009379915.1 Actinomycetota bacterium
GCCGGCGTCACGCGTAGAACCAGATCGTCGGATTCTGAGGTGTGCCTCCCGTCGTGTTGGGGCCTTCGTGCCGTACATCTACGTGTCTCACCTTGTTGTCGGCGCGGCGAATTCCTATGCCGGAGAACCGGCGTGCACCCTTCACGACGTCCAGTGGCAAGTCCTTGACCGGGTCACAGGCGTTTCCGTGGAGATGCTGTGAGCTGGTGGCGCCTCCGACCCTCGTGTTGTAGGCCGGATCGCGGTAGCCGGAAAGGATCGTCAGCGGACCCACCTTGTCGCGTACTTCCTCGAGACCTCGCACCAGCGAACGGTGAACCTTGATCCAGCCGTCGCCCTTGGATTTGAACTCGATGAACTTGAAGTGCAGAGAGCAGCCACCATCGTTCTCGGCCGCGTAGCGTAGAGCTTCCTTGGTCTTGATTCCGGCGTTGCCGTCAATCAAAAGGTCCCACCACGCGAACCCTCGTTGGAAGTCCTTGATTGCGCTGAACGTCTCCCTGCCCATCTCGCCGTCCACTTTCAGCGGCCAACCGATCCTCTTGAGAATCTCCTGAATGTCCCGCAAAGAAAGGTCGACGTCGCCACTCACCTTCTTGCGAGCCGAGCTCCGGCGTTTGACGCTCTTCTTCTTGGAGTCGCGCTCGGGGGTCCCCCCACCATTGATCAACGTGAACTTACGCAACTGGACGACGGTCCCCTGGAACCGGTTGCGGTCGCAGCTTTGCCCGACTCCGGGCACGGGACGCAACCTCGCCGCGTTGATGGTGCCATCCGAGTACTGCCAGAAGGTCCACTTCTTCCAGGCGCGTGGATTCTCGGCCTTGGGACCGTACTGCGGCAGCCACAGGAGACATCCGAGGTTGTCGGTCATGTGGTTCAGGTGCGTCTTCCAGAACCCGCCCGAGTAGATGATGGGCGCTTCCCCGGACAGGCTCTTGATCTCGTCTACGAAGGTCCGAACCCACTGTTCGAGCTTCTGAGGACCGACCTCCTCGCCGTCCTCGAGGTCCAAGACGAGCGGAAGATCTCCCGGCTCGGGCTTGACCGTCTTGTGAAAGTGGCGGGCCTGTGGCTTGGCCGCGGACGTGGGCTTGGCGAAATGGTAGGCACCCCGAATGATGCCCGCTTCCTTCATGTTCTTCCAGTTCCGCTCGAACTTCTGGTCGACCATCGAGCGACCTTCGGTCGCTTTTGCGAAGGCGAACCTTCGCCCAGATTTCTTTACCGCCTGCCAGTCGACATCTCCTTGCCAATGCGAAACGTCGATCCCCTCGACCGCCATCTGCCGTCACCTCTTTCTTCAGAAGCCTCCGCCCAGAGATGGAGTTTGGGGCGCACGCGTCACCGCTGCGTCACCGACCCGTCACCTGAGCCTCGGAGGCGCTAGCGCCTCACGGTCGTCTTCCCGGACCTCTTTGCGGAATTGCCGTCGTCGTCAGGTGGCTTTGATCGATGACGAACAGTGGCTCCACGGGAGACAGCCCCACCCTTGCATGTCTAGTCACGTGGTCAGGTTTCCTTGCATCACCATCCCCTTGCAATGTCACGCCACGATGACACCCGCGCGACCGAGGGGTCACTTATCGTGAGTCGTCGGGTGTGATCAGGCTGGGCGGGGCGGCCCGGGAGGGCGCTTGTGCCTTCCTGGGCCACCGCCCAGCAACGGGCCGCGCCGGAGTCGCGGGTCTCCGGGGCCCTACTGTTGAAGCTCTGCTGCTATCAGCATGAACGGGGCGGACGTCACGAGTGTCACCGGAAGGTAACGGATTCGTAACGCCTAGGGCAGAGACAGCCTGACCCATGTCGACTAGCCGTCGAATCGATGCGTTCGTGTGTGACTCTCAACGTTGACCGGCTAGAGACCCAGTCTCGCCTAAGCGACAAGCCGAGTGACTCGTGCGCTGTCGAGACGTCCGCTGTCAACAGGGACAAGACCCAGGAGGCGTAAGAATCTCATGCATCCTGCATGGCTCGTGAAACGTCGATAAGAGTAGAGGGCATTTTGGATCCGTTTCGCCCAAGGAGGCCTGAGCAATCACATCTGACCTCGATGACTTCTGCCGCCAGGAGCTCGCCCGACTAGTAGGTGCATTGAGCTTGTACTGTGGAGAAAGACTAGTGGCGGAGGAGCTCGCCCAAGAGACACTCGCCCGAGTTTGCCGGGATTGGCGCAAGGTGCGATCGCTTGACAGTCCGGAGGCATGGGCACAACGGGTGGCGATCAATCTGGCTAACTCTTTCTTCCGAAGGAGAGCAGCCGAGAGACGAGCGAAGTCCCGGCTGGCCTCGAGAGCAGAGATTGATACGGGCACCACCGCGGAGGCGGCGGACGCAATCGCCGTGCGACAGGCCGTCGCCGCCCTGCCGAGGCGTCAGCGCACCGCGCTCGTCCTTCGCTACTTCGCCGACCTCACGTTTGCCGAGGTCGCCGAACTCATGGACTGCCCGGAGGCGACGGCGAAATCGCTGGCTCGCCGGTCGCTTCAGCGCCTGCGAACCGAGTCGGGACTGATGGAGCTAAAGGGGGCGTCTGATGTCGTCTGAGATCAGAGACGTGCTGAAGGACGCGGCAGCTAGGCCATCTTCGCCTCCCGACCTTGCGGCGATCAGGCGCAGGGGGCGAAGATTAATGTGGCAGCGTCGCATCGTCGCCTCCTCTGTCGTTGTAGCAATCGCGATCGGGGGGTGGGCTACATCGGAGGGCGCGTTGCTGGGCGACCTTTTCAATGACCGAACGGAGGTGACTCCCGTCGGTCCCTCGCCGAGATACGAAGACCCACCATGCCGTCCCCAAGACCTCGACCTCCTGCCCCGCTGGAGCGAGGCTGCAAGCCAATATGGAGGCGCGTGGCGATTCGTGAACGTCGGTGAGGAAGCCTGCGTCCTAGACGGCTCTCCGCGGGGGGAGTTGGTGGACGAGAGCGGGCGAGTGCTGTTGCGATCCGATCGAAACACTCCATCCTCCGGATCGATTGTGGTCAACGCTGGAGAATCGGCCGAGGCGACTGTGCTGTGGAGCAACTGGTGCCGACGGGGACAGGGTCCCTTCCACATCCGCATCCTGCTACCCCAGGGCGGATCCCTTGAGGCGGAGGCCCCGGGCTCGGCGTCCTGCTCTGCCCCGTCCCGAGCGAGCTCGAATCTGATGGTGGGGAGCTTCGCGAAGTCATCCGGTGACGACCAGTCGGAACCGGAGCGCGCCAACTGTGATCTCCCTCCGCCACAGCGCGACGCGCAAACCGTCGTCGTCTACCTGCTCAGGGACGTTCCAGGACCCAGCGATTTCGCCGCCGCCGAGAGAAGCCTCACCGAGGAGCAGCGAACAAGACCCCTGCATACCGCCCTAATGGAGTTGCTGAAGGGTCCGACCCCCGAGGAACGCCGCCAGGGCTGTCTGTCGATCTTCTCTCAGAGAAGTCGCGATCTCTTGCGGGGCGTCACCGTGGTCGAAGACCAGGCGATCGTTGACCTCTACGACTTCGGGTCAACATTGCCCGGAGTCGGAACGGCCACTGCGAGCGCGAATTTCTTGGACCAGCTCTCCCTGACCGTATTTGAGTTTCCGGACATTCGCTCGATTCGGTTTGAGGTTGAGGGGAGCTGCGACGGGTTCTTCCGGTCCCTAGAACAAACTTGCAGGATCATCGGTGCAGGCGAGTACCGATAATGACCATGTACTCCGGCTTCCCGTCACTCGGGGGGGTTGATTACGCAACAGAACGGTTTCACCCAGTAGGCCAAGAGCCAGCCCCGGTTTGTGAGACGTGTCAACGCATGTCTTCTGGGTTTCGCACGTTATCGTGGGTAGCCAAGATGGACATCGACTGCCCATCCAATCCGCCACTCCCACGTGTTGTAGTCGATGAGCCAATTCTTGCCGGGCCTCCAGTCGTGGAACTCGGCTTCCAGATAAGTCGCCGGCATCGATGTTTCACTGAGTTCAAAGAATCCTGAGGACGAGTTGGTGTCGTCTGTTCCGGGGACTTGAGGCACCAACTTTGTTCTTGAGGCGCTTCCCGAGATTTCTTCCTTTCGTGCTTCCAGGATAATAGAAAGCCTTGGTGCCCCCCCAGCTGGCACCGCATTCCTGACTGCCGTGCGCATTTGAATGAAGTGCGATGTGTCGGGTTGATCCCCAAGCGTTGGATCTTCTAACGTTGTCATCGGGATCCCCTGCGCCAACTCGGACCCTATATCCGCGGTCCGTCAGATCACCCCCTGGATCTCCGGTCGCAGCGTCCTTTGCCACCTTCGGCATGTTGTTGTCCTCGACATAGTTTCCACAACCGCGATTTGGCCCCGCCCAATGGTGCGCGGGAGAGAGATAGATCTTTCTTCCATTGAAATTCTCAGTTCCGGGCCGATAAATGGTGTCCGGGGGATGATCATTCGAGCGGTGAGCTTCAGCGAACTGGGCCGAAGTCATGACGACAACAGTGGCGAGGAATAGGCAACCCACTGACGGCAACTACCGATGAAGTCCTTCTGACGCCCACAAGCCATCCTTTCGCCTAAAGCTGATCAGGTTGTCAGCGACTGATGTCCCGGCATTCCTGCTCAAGAAGTCTCCAGAACCGGTTGCAGTCACCGGCCAACTGGAGCGTCGTTGTCTCGATCTCTTGGAACTGAAGGACAAGCCACCTCAGTTCCAATTCCATCACCTGTCCGGCCGTGGTAGTGCCCGGCATGTGAGCCCCGATGCGCGGCTCGAAGTTGATGATTGCGGTGTGACCTTGGATCGTCACGGAATCGACGGCGTCGGGAGTCACATCGTCGCCGAACGCAGTGGTATATCCCCGAGCCGCCTCAGCATCTCTCGGGCCTTCAAGATAGGAAACGACTGCGGTGCGCAGCCTTTCCTCGCTACCGCCTTCGCCCGACGGAACGTCGCGTGCGAACATGTAGACAGGCCGATTGTCCGTTCCGACATCCGCTTTGCATGAGTAGTAAACCGCCACCTTTGATCGGTCGTCGGGAGGTGGTGCATTGCGCCTCTCGTCGTCGGTTGCACACTCTGGTCCTTGAGCTTCTTGAGCAGTCCTCGCAGATCTCGCACCCGGTGGATACTCACTTCCCTCAAGTCCCTCACACTCCGCGCGGGCAAGGTCCGCCTGTCTCCTTGCTTCACCATCCGGAAGCCCTGAGGCACCGACGTCCTCTCTTACCTCATTCCAGAGTTCCGCACAGGATTGAGGTAGATCGGACGCCCGAGGGTCGTTGGCACGCTGCTCGCCGGTCTCTGGGATGCCACAGGCAGTGCCGACCAGGATGATCATGCTTGCAAGCCCGACTGTCGCTATCAGATACCGTTTCACACCCGCCGCCTCTATCGTTTTCACAGCCGCCGCCGCGCCGGAGTCGCGCGTCTCCGGGGCCCTACTGTTGAAGCTCCGCTGTCATCAGCCCGGACCGGGCGGACGTCGGATGTCACCGGGAAGTAACGGATCTGTAACACCTAAGGGAGAGGCAGCCTCACTGTGAATCTCGTCCCGCTTTCCAGATTCTCGACCGAGATGTCCCCTCCGAGGATTCGAGCGTTCTCGAGCGCGATAGACAGGCCCAACCCCGTCCCCCCGCTCCGAGAGGGGTCGGCCTTGTAGAAACGATCGAAAATCCTCGACAGATCCTTACTTGCGATACCAGGCCCCTCGTCACTCATCTCGATCGTCATCCAAGCGTCGTCGGTCGACCAGCGCAGCTTGATCTCGCCGTCTCCGTGCTCAACGGCATTATCGATGAGATTTCCCAGGATGCGCTCGAGCCTGCGGGCGTCGGCCATCAGCGGGGTGATCTCGATCTCGCAAAGTACGAGCCCGGTCCATCCCCTTTGAGCCAGCAGAGAGTGGACGAAGTCCTGGGGCACGACCTTTCCCAGTGAGACGCTCTCGCGTCCCTCGTCGAATCTGGACATCTCCAGTAGCTCCTCGACCAGTGCCTTCATTCTTGAGACCTGCCCAAGCAATCGCTCTGCCGACCAACGTGTATCCGGGTCGAGCTTTCCCAGCTTGCTTCGCAGGAGTGACGCCGATGCAACCAATCCCGTGATGGGAGTGCGAAGCTCATGCGCGACGTCAGATGCGAAGCGACGCTCGCGTGCATGAGCTTCAGTGAGCGCTTCGATCTTCTCCTGCAGGGAGTCCGCCATCTGGTTGAAGGAGATCGCCCAGGCGCCGAATTCGTCCTGTCGCTCTACGGGGAGTCGCGTTTCGAGCAACCCCTCTGCCAGCGACCTGGCCGCTTCACTCGCTCTCGCAACCGGTCGAAGAGTGCGCCGCGCAACGACTAAACCCACCAGACCAGCCAGCACAACAACGCCTAGCCAGGTGCGAAGCATGATGCTCGCCAGGCGATCCATCTGCGTTTCGAGAGCGCTGGTCGAAAAGAGGACGTTCAGGGCAACGCCGTCGACCGTTTCCTGTGGGCGAACGACAAGGTAGGAACGTCCATCGATCTCGATCTCCTGATGGAGGAATTCTGGATTCTCGTCACTGGTGTCGAACTCAGTAGGAAGTTCCTCTTCATCGATAGATGCGACGGACGACGCAGCTTCTTCATCGGACACGGCAACAACCTCGAAGCTCTGCCGAGAACCCAGATGTATCGCGATCTCTTCCGCCGTAATCTCGACATCATCGTTCCTGTCCGCTCCGCCTGCAAGAGATAGTGCGAGCGCGCTCGCGCTGACCGCTCGTTCGTGAAAGGACCGGTACCTGTCGGCGCGTACGAGCGCGAATGACACGGCCGCGATGACGCCGGCCGACAGTGCGGCAATGAGTACGAACGTAACCGTAAGCCTGCGTCTAAACCTAACGGGCGGTATAGGACTGGTAATAGTCAAGGTTCGAGCCGGTAGCCCACGCCTCGAACGGTTTGAATGAGGCGCGGATTTGAGGGGTCATCTTCGATCTTGGACCGGAGCCGCTTGACGGCCATGTCGACGATGCGCGAGTCCCCCATGTACTCATAGCCCCAGACCGTTTCGAGCAGCACCTCTCGAGACATCACACGGCCCGAGCTCCGCGCCAACTCGTTAAGCAGCTTGAACTCGGTGGTCGTCAGGTTGACTTCCGCGTCATTGCGGAAGGCCTTGAACGCTCCTTGGTCGATCCGTAGATCGCCGACATCGACTTGATCGACATCCGCTACGCGTTCACTCCGGCGAAGCACGGCTCGGAGTCTCGCGATCAGTTCGTCTAACTCGAAGGGCTTCGTCACGTAGTCGTCCGCTCCCGCTTCCAGTCCGGCGATCACGTCCGTGGTGTCGGTTCTCGCGGTGAGCATGACTATCGGCACCGGACCTTCGGTTCTGATTCGACGGCAGATCTCCAGACCATTGAGCGACGGCAGCATGATGTCCAGGATGACGACATCGAACGTTCCGCGCCGGAACCACACCAGCGCCTGACGTCCGTCCCCCTCGGCAACAACATCGAACCCTGCATTCTCAAGTCCATGAGCGACGATCTCGCGGATGTCGCTGTCGTCCTCTACAAAGAGAATCCTTCTGTCCACATTAGAAGCCTACTCAGGCCCGACACCAACCTCCGAAGGTCGTCGCTTGCGGCGCCGAAGGTCCAGGGGGGGATCGCCCGTGAAGACATGCCGCTCGACCAGACCGATCAGCTGACCATCATCGATGATCGGCAGCATCGCCACCGAAACCTTTCCTATCGCGTGCTCGACATCCTCGAACTCCGTGTCCCCCTGAACGTAGACCGGTGTGCCGCACTCCCGATCGGCGACGCTGCAAACATCAATTCCTTCGCGAAGGAGTGTCGTCGCAACGGTTCTCGCAAGAGCGGACGGCACGTCACGGCAGTCGACGGATAGGAGATTGCGAACCTTCACCGTTTGAGGATGGTCGACGGTTACGACAGTGCCGTTACGGGAGTGTAACGACTCGGTAACAAGTCCCTGCAGTCGATCCTGTTAGCAGTGGGCGTTACCAGGTCGCCTCGAGGGCGGGGGCGGGCACCAACCGGACGAGCTCGACCATCGCCGCTTCCATCGCGAGTTGCGGATTGGCGTTCTTCAGGAGGTCTGCCCGAGCCTCGACGCACCGCTCGACCGCGGATACGAGACTGGCGTCGGTCAGCTCGCCTCCGGCCCATGCTTGGATGTCCGCGGACATGTCGAGGTTGGCGATCGCGGCCGCCCCTCCATGGCGACTGGCGAGAACATCACGGTAAAACGACGCGAGAGACCTCAACGCATCTCCGAGGACCTCGTCCTCGAGGCGGCGAAGCTCCCGCTTGTGTCGCTTGGCCAGGGCGTTGCGGGCCGACGCGGTGCCACGCCCCTCGCCAAGGGCCCCGGCGAGATCAGCGACCTCGGCCTTCTGGGACTTCTCGCGCTCCTTGACTGCGTCCTTGGCCTCGGCGATGACCTCGGTTGCTGCATCGAACGCGTCCTTGACCTGCCGCAGCCTGCCCGGAATCCCGCGGAAGAGCCAGCGGCGAGCGATGGCCGCCTCATCGAGGGCAAGGGCACGGGCCCGCTCGACATCGCCGTCCGAGAGACGGGCAGCAAGATGGGCGGTTTCGTCCGAGGCGCCCTCCTTGATGAGCAAGTTAACGATCTCGTTCTCGGGTACGGAATCCAGTCGCACGACGCGGCAGCGCGACCTGATGGTGTCCAACAACTCCTCCTCACGATCCGAGATGAGGATGAGGGTGGTGTCATCCTGAGGCTCCTCGAGTGTCTTGAGCAGCGCGTTCTGCGCATACGGATGCATGCGCTCCGCCTCCTCGATGATGAAGACCTTGCGCTCCGCCTCAAAGGGGGAGCGGGAGGCCTCGGGAATCACGCTCTCTCGAATTAGATCAACCGGGATGATCGGACCCTCTGGCGCGATGTGATGCACATCCGGATGGCGGTGTCGGCCGATCCGAACACATATTCCGCACTCGCCGCAGCCCACTCCGGGCTGGTTCCGACAGTTAAGAGCCGCGGCCATCGCGACCGCCGTCATTCGCTTTCCGGAACCACTCGGCCCGAGGAGTAGCCACGCGTGAGGCACCTCACCCGAAGCAATCTGCTTGCTGATCGCCGTCGTCGACCGAGACTCATAGACTCCGTCCCAGACGCTCATCGAGTAGTTGGGCTCCGGTCGTCCTCGCCCGCGGCCTCCCGTTGCTCCACGCGTTCCTCGAAGAGTTCCACGATCTCCCTGTGGACCTCGGCAGGTGGACGAGCGGCATCCACCACCACGAACCGATCGGGGAAAATACGGGCCAACTCGGCGTATGCATCGGCGACCTTCTCATGGAAACCATCCTTCTCGAGCTCGATTCGATCGGGCTCCGACGTCTTCCTGCGTAACCCCGTCTCCGCATCGAGCTTCAGGTAGACCACCAGCTCGGGCAGCGTGTTGTCGACCGCCCACTTCGAGATCTCGTAGATGTCCTGAAGGCCAAGCCCCCGTGCGAGTCCCTGGTACGCGAGCGAAGAGTCGATGAAGCGATCCGAGACAACGGTCTTACCCTCCTCGAGAGCCGGTTTGATGATCTCGGCGACATGTTGGGCCCTGTCCGCCGCGTAGAGAAGGGCTTCGGCGTGTGGATCCATGTCCTTGCAGGCGGGATCCAGCAATACTTTTCTGATGTGCTCGCCGATGGCGGTGCCGCCCGGCTCCCGCGTCGTTATGACGTCGTCGCCTCGCGCTTCGAGCCAGTCGACGAAGGCCGCCAGCTGAGTCGATTTCCCCGCCCCCTCGCCACCCTCGAAAGCGATAAAGAACCCGGGTCGTGGTGTCGCAGGAGATGCCAAGCGACCCGCCCTGATGGCGCGCATGGACAGAACGCCACCCCCTATCACGAAGAGGCCCGCAACCCAGAGAGTTATGCGAGCACCCGGTATCGGGTAGCCGGCGATGTCACGGCCGTCGAAGAACCCGCCGATCGCCCCGGCCAGCAAGGGGAAGAGACCCAACCCGATGAGCGTGCCGGTGCGGATGATCGTGTAGGCAGCAGAGAAGGTCCGCCCCCGGAGTTCGTCCGTCGTGTTCTCCTGCATGAGTGAGTACGCGGTCGAGTAGGCGGCTCCGCCGAAGAAGCCGAGTGCACTCGCTACCGGGATGGCGGTGTCGAGGCTTCCCACCGACGCAAGGGCAATGAGGCTGACCCCTAAGAGGAACAAGCAAGACGAAAAAAGAACATCCTTGTGAACTCGTTTCGTCAAGGCTCCCGAGGCCAGCAGCCCGACGATCATTCCCGTGCCTAGAAAACCGATTAGGAAACCGAACCCGGACTTGCCCCCTCCGAGCACCTCGGTGACGAATCCGGGACCGAGCGAGAACACGCCCCCCGCTGCGGTAAAGGTGCAGCCAATGCCGAGCAACCAAGGCCTCACCTGCCGGTGCTTGGTTACGAAGGTCAAACCCTCGACCAGATCGCGCTTTGCTTGTTGGAGGTCGAACTTTGTATCGCGGTGGACGGACGCGGGGATGGACAGCGTCCAAATCATCAGCGCGGAGAAGGCGAACGTTAGTCCGTCCAGCCACAGGGCCAGAGCCTCCTGATTATTCTCGGCGAGCCCTGATAGAGCGGGAACGTTGTCGCCGATGAACGATGCAACGGGAATGAGGGAGGCGAAGACCAAAGAGGCAAGAGGCCAGGGTCCGTAGACCGCTATCAACGAAAGAGAGTTGGCATGCTGTAGTTCGCTGCGCTTCACGAAGTGGGGCAGTGACGCGTCCTTTGCCGGACCCCAGATAAGAGTCAGGCTCTCGAGGATCACGGACACAACCAACAGGTAGATAAGGTTTTGGGCGAAAGGCACCGAGAGGATCAGCAAGGCCCGAGAGATGTCCGCCCCCACCATCAACTTCTTTCGGTCGTAGCGATCGGCGAACACTCCGGCGATGGGTCCAACAATGAAGCCCGGCAGGACGCGCGCCGTCATGACGAGCCCCACACCCGCGTTCCCGGCTAGCTCGAGGGCGAACACGGCGATCGCAATTACTCCGATCCAATCCCCAAGGCTCGACACGGCCTGCGCGGCGAAGAACCGCAGGAAGTTGCGGTTCTTGAACAGGCTCCAGTAAGAGACCTGCTTTTCCGGCTCCTCTGATCCGCTCAGGACCTGCAGGCGCGGCTGCTGCGCTTGCTGGATTGTGAGTCCTCTCCTTGTGACTTGCGTTGCTTGTTCATGCTAGGCCAGGAAAGGAGCGATCGTCTCGACGATCGCGGGCATTACCCGACGGCGGCGCTCCGCGCCGGCGTGAGCGGAGACGTCCCGAAGGGGCGTCGGAGTGTGAGGGAAACCGAAGGGGCATGGCCCGGAAGGGGGCTAGGTCGAGGCGGCCTTGCTCTTGGCCGAGGCCTTGCCCTTGGCCGTGGACTTGCCCTTGGCCGTGACCCTCTTCTTCGTGGTCTTCTTGCGCGGCTTCGACCCCGACTTCTTGTTCTTCTTGATGTACTTGCACTCGGGGTAGTTCGAGCACCCGACGAAGGGACCGAACCGGCCTCGCTTTTCAACCAACGCATTCCCGCACTCGGGGCAGGTCTCGCCCGTCTCCTTGGGGGGCTCTCTCTTGATGTATTTGCACTCGGGGTAGTTCGAGCACCCGACGAAGGGACCGAACCTGCCGCTCTTCGCCACCAGCTCGTTGCCACACTTCGGGCACTTCTCGCCAGTGCCGACGGGGTCGGGCAAGGGGTTGCCCTCCTCGTCGAGCTGCTGGGACCACTTGCAATCGGGCCAGCCCGAGCACGAAAGGAACCAGAGCCCGTGCTTGCCGAACTTCTTGACGACGGGCCGCCCGCACTCGGGGCAGATCTTGTCGGTCGGCTGCTCGGGGCGGGACATCTTGTCCTGCTGCTCCTCGACGTGCTTGGTGAACGAGTCGTAGAACTCTTTGACGATGGGCACCATCGCCTTGTCGCCGACTGCGATGTCGTCGAGCTCCTCCTCCATTCGCGCCGTGAAATCGACATCGACGACCTCGGGGAAGTGCGCCTCCATTAGATCCGTGACGACCTCACCACGGGTCACCAGGAAGAGCCTGCGACTCTCGCTTCTGAGGTATTCGCGGTCGTTGAGAGTGCGAACCGTCGGCGCGTAGGTGGACGGCCGGCCGATACCGACCTCCTCCATCTTCTTGACGAGCGTGGCCTCGGTGTAGCGAGGGGGCGGCTGGGTGAAGTGCTGGAGCGCCTCGAGGTCCCTGAGATCCAGCACCTGGCCAGCCTCCAGCTCGGGGAGGAGGCCCTCGACCTCCTCCGCCTGGTCGTCGGACACGTCCATGTAGACCTTCAGGAAACCGTCGAACTTGAGCGTCTGGCCGGTAGCCCTGAAAGTCACCCCGTTCGATTCCACGTCTACCGAGGTGGCGTCGTAGACGGCCTCGGCCATCTGACAGGCGACCGTGCGTTGCCAGATGAGCTCGTACAGGCGGAAGGCATCGCGATCGAGGCTCCCCTTCACGTCTGCCGGCGTGAGGGACACGTCGCTCGGGCGAATCGCCTCGTGAGCCTCCTGGGCCCCCTTGGTCTTCGCCGAGAACTTGCGCACCTGGTGGTACTGCTCGCCGTAGCTCGCCTCGACGAAGTTTCCGATGGCGCCGAGCGCGTCGTTGGAGAGGTTCGACGAGTCCGTACGCATGTACGAGATGTGGCCCGCCTCGTACAGCCCCTGCGCCACCTGCATCGTCTTCCAGGTCGGGAAGCCGAGCTTCGTCGAGCCCACCTGCTGCAGGGTCGAGGTCTTGAACGGTGCAGGCGGCTTCTTCGAGCGCTCGGTCTTGCGAACGTCGGCAACGGTCCACGGGCCGGGGCGCACACGATCGACAAGAGACGTGGCGGCGTCCTCGTTAGCCAGTTCGAACTGGTTCTTGGAACCCACGGGATACTTTGCCTGGAACTCCTCTCCGCCCTCGGTGGCGAGCGAGGCGACGGCGTCCCAGAACTCCTCCGGCTTGAAGTCGCGAATCTCCCTCTCCCGCTGGACGACGAGCCATAGTGTCGGGCTCTGCACCCGTCCCGCCGAGAGATTCGGACCCACGTTGCGCCAGAGCAACGGAGACAACTTGTAGCCGAGAATGCGGTCGATGGCGCGCCGCGCCTGTTGGGCGTCGACCAGGGCCATGTCGACTTCCCGCGGTTGCTCGAAGGCTGCCGAGACGGCCCGCTTGGTTATCTCGTTGAAGGTCACGCGCCGGGTGCTCTCGGGCTTCAATTTGGCCGCTTCGGCCACATGCCAGGCGATGGCCTCGCCCTCGCGATCGGGGTCCGTCGCAAGCCACACCGTCTGGGCGCCGCCCACTTCCTTCTTTATCGCGGCCATCGCCTTGCGAGCGTTGGCCGTCCGGCTGGCGACGTATTTGATGTTGACCCCACCGTTGACCTCGATGCCGAAATCGCTCTTGGGCAGATCCCGGACGTGGCCGAGCGAGGCAACGACCTTGTAGTCCTTGCCGAGGTACTTCTCGATCGTTTTCGCCTTGGCAGGCGACTCGACGATGACGAGGTTGTTGGCCACCAAACTCCTAACTCTGCTTCATGCCCGATCCCGGGCGTCATTCAATGGGTATTCGTTCCCAGGGATTGGACCGGGAACCCGGTCGTTCATTAGTACGCTAGACGGGAGGGCGATTATTCGCATTCTTTGCCCGTCTCTGTCAACTACGAACATTCCCGGGGCCCGGTGTGTTCCCATCGCCTCAGGCGCTGGTTGAGCGTCGATTTTCGGGGCCGAAGTGGGTTCTCGGGGGCGGTTCCGTCCGGCCGCTCGGGTTGGTTAGGGGGGTTGAAACCCCGGGCATCTAGGGGGCCAAGTGGGTTCTCGGGACAGGTTCGGGCCGGCCGCTCGGGTTGGTTGCGGGACTCAAACCGGGCACCTAGGGGGGCGAAGTGGGTTCTCGAGGCCGGTTCCGTCCGGCCGCTCCGGTTAATTGCGGTGGAAAACCGGCATTCGCCGAGGTCCGACCCAAAAAGCACGTGATTCACGTCGTTTTCGGGTCAGACCTCGAACGTTTCACCGTAAGCGCCGGTTTTGGCCCCCGAACCAAGCCAGAGGGCACCCCGGACCCGATCCGGCTTCCCCTTCAGCCCCTCGGCGCCCGGTTTTGACCACATGACAAGGCCAGCTCATGTCCGACCGCCGGGCCGCCGAAGGGAGAGGTGAGCGCTCTGAGAGAGATCCGCCCGGACTCGGAAAGGACGACAC
>WHSV01000078.1 GCA_009379915.1 Actinomycetota bacterium
AGAGCGTCTCCATGGTAAGGAGAAGGTCCACAGTTCGATTCTGTGACGGGGCTCCGGAAGACCTACAGGGCGCCCGACGTTAGGCTTCGGAGACGGCCCGGCGGGCAGCATTTTCGTGCCCGTCCGTGCTGCAGAACGACCCGGGGCGGCGTAGCTCAGGGGCAGAGCAAGCGGCTCATAATCGCTAAGTCGGTGGTTCGAGTCCACCCGCCGCTACTTTCAGGGGTTCCTCCGGGAACCCCTCCTCGCGGTTCACACCGCATTTCTTGCCACCGCGGCTGCCTGGCCCGAATCGCCGGGACCTGGTCCGCCCAACGAGGAGTGGAAATCCGGCTCAACTTCCGCTCGGGGACGGCCGATGAACTGGGTGGAGGTGCAAGAGCCAATGACGTTTTCCTACTGTCATATCTGTAATGCCGAGGTCGTCGACTTCGGGGGGACCTGCAAGCAGGGGCACGCGTTCGCGCCCAGCCCCAAGACCACCCCGCCGCCGCCTCCCCCCAGACAGGTCCAGACGCCCCCACCGCCCCCTCCTCCACCTGTACGCGCCGAGCCGAGCACGGTATGGAAGGTGCTCGAACAAAGTGGGTTCCAGAGCAACGATCCCATCGCTGCCTTCGCCCCGCCTCCCCGCATGAGCTGGGGACCCGAGAACGAGGCGCCGATCGTCCGCTCCGTGCGATCCCTGATCGACCGCACGAAGAACCGCCGTGTCGAGAGGCTGGAAACCCAGGCCTTGGAGACCCAAGCAGCCTCCTGAGTCTGTAGTCCGGCCGAGCCCAGTCCGTCAGTCTGCGGTCCGGCCGAGCCCACCCGCGGGACCGCTATAATTTCCCGGTCCCACCCCCCATTCACGAGGTGAACCATCCGTGGCTTCTGACCGCCGCGTCCATGTGACGCTCGAGTGCACATCGTGCAAGCGGCGCAACTACATCACAGAGAAGAACCGTCACAACAACCGTGACCGGGTCGAGCTCAAGAAATACTGTCGCTGGTGCCGTTCCCACACGGCGCACAGGGAGACTCGCTAACCGAAATCTCCGCTTTGCTCCGCAACGGCGATGCTGGGGTCTTCAACCGCTAGAGTCGGAGCACAACGGCCTGTGGGCGCTCCCTTTGCGCTCCGTTCACGTAGCAAGCGGGAGAGCACATGCGCAGAATCGTTCTGGCGTTTTTCATCCTCGGTCTTTTTCTCGGTGCTTGCGCCGAGGAGTCGCCCGACCCACGGCGAGCGGTGCTCAGGGGAACGGTGGATCGGCCCCAGCCGAGGCCACCTGTGACCCCGAGAACCCACCTCTCTTCGCCGAGGGCGTACTGACGGTTGCGACCGACAGGCCCGCGTACCCACCCTGGTTCGAGGGCTCTCCGAAGAACTACTCCGGCTACGAAGGAGAAGTTGCGAACGAGATCGCCGAGCGTATGGGGCTCGACATCACCTGGGTGGTGGAGCCGTTCAACAAGTCGTACGCGCCGGGAGCCAAGAGCTACGACTTCGACATCAACCAGATCTCGATCACACCCGAGCGACAGGAGGCCGTCGACTTCTCGGACGGGTACTTCCAGAACAACCAGGGATTGCTCGCGCCCGAGGGGGGGGGCCCATTACCGAGGCGACGACCCTCGAGGAGTTGAAGGCCTACGACCGAGATCCAACCGACGAACCAGGTTCAGGACTTCGACACGACGAACGACCTCAAGTCCGCACTGGGAAGTGGCCAGATCGATGGTTTCTTCACCGACGTCGTGACGACCGTCTATCTGCGCGACTTCGAGATAAAGGGCCCGGAGGTCGTGGGCCAGTACGCGAGCGAGGAACAGTTCGGGATGCTGTTCGAGAAGGGCAGCCCGCTCGTCGACTGTGTCAACCAGGTGCTCGGGGAGATGGAGTCGGACGGCACTCTCCAGGACTTGCAGGAACGAATGGCTCCAGGACTACCTGGGCGTGCCCGAGTTCGGCTGAGTCAAGCCGCTAGGTGAGCATCGGAGGCGGCCCTCACCGCGAGGTCGATCCGGATACCGCTCCCGTCGTGTCCTCGCGCGGCTCCCGCATGCTCGGGGGCCGGCCGTACTCGTATCGACCGCGAGCACGATCTTCTTCTTCGGTGCGCTCGCACTCATCGTCGCCCTGAGTCCCGGAGTACAGATCGTCGGCGAGCGGTTTCTCTCCATCGAGGACCTGGTTCAGTCGCTACAGTGAACCGACACCTCACCCTCAGTGCTTGGGGCTTTCTGGCTGAACGTGCGGATCTTTCTGGCCGCCGAGGCCGTCATCCTGTTGTTCGCTCTGCTCATTGCGATCGTGCGAAGCATCCCCGGCCCGGTGTTCTTCCCCTTCCGCCTGGTGGCGATCGGTTATGTGGACTTCTTCAGAGGGGTCCCGCTCATCTTGCTCATCTACATGATCGGTTTCGGCGTGCCCGCGCTCGGGCTGCAGTTCTTCTCGAACCAGACCCCGGTCGTGTTCGGCACGGTGGCACTGATCCTCGTCTACTCGGCCTACGTGGCCGAGGTTTACAGAGCCGGGATCGACTCGGTGCACGAGAGCCAGGTCGCAGCGGCGCGCTCTCTAGGGCTGACGCGCTGGCAGTCGCTTCGGTTCGTCGTACTACCCCAGCCCATAAGGCGCGTGATTCCACCGCTGCTCAACGACTTCATCGGCTGCAGAAGGACACCGCGCTGATCTCGGTGCTCGGTCCGATCGAGGCAGCCCGCGCAGCGTTCATCTACAGCGCCGAGAACTTCAATTACGCGCCCTACATCGTCGCTTCTCTGTTGTTCGTGCTGGTGACGATTCCGCTCGCACGCTTCACGGATCGGTTGATCGCACGCGACCGGGCCCGGCGAACCGCCACCGGGGGAGTGCGATGACGGAATCTGTGCTGATCCTGGAACGGATCACGAGTCCTTCGCGACTAACCGCGTGCTTATCGACATCGACCTACGGGTGGCGCATCACGAGGTGGTCTGCTTGATCGGGGCGTCGGGTTCCGGGAAGTCGACGCTCCTCAAGTGCGTAAACCTCGTCGAGCCCGTCGACTCCGGACGAATCGTGGTCGAGGGCGAGGAGATCACCGCACCGAACGTCGACGTGAATCGCGTTCGCCAGCGCATCGGCATCGTCTTTCAGGCCTTCAATCTCTTCCCGCACATGACGGTTCTTCGCAACATCACTCTCGGCCCCCGTCAGGCGTTGAGGTTGAGTCACTCCGATGCCGAGCAGCGTGCCGGCGAGTTACTCGATCGCTTCGGCCTGACCGATAAGCGCGACGAGTTCCCGGACCGGCTCTCGGGCGGGGCAGCAACAGCGCGCGGCCATCGTGCGAAGCACTTGCCATGCGACCAGAGGACATGTTGCTCGACGAGGTGACCAGCGCGCTCGATCCCGAGCTGGTGGCCGAGGTGCTGAACGTCATCCGCGAGCTCGCGTCCGAGGGCATGACCATGCTGATCGCGACGCACGAGATGGGCTTCGCCAAAGACATCGCACACCGGGTGTGCTTCCTCGACGAGGGGCACATCGTGGAGGAGGGTGTTCCGGCGAAGATCTTCACCGAGCCCGAGAACCCGCGGACCCAGCGTTTCCTGCAGCGCATCGTCGACGCGGGAGGCCTCTAGGCGGGACCCATTCGAGCGTTGCCGAGGCCGGTCCGGAAACCGTCGCGCCAGCTCTTGTAACGCGGCTGCCATCCGAGTTCCCGGTTTGCCTTGGCATTGGACATGCCGCGAATCTGGGTCATCATCGAGATCCCGACGTCGCCGATCGCGATGCGTCCGAGCCATGTCGGAATGCGGCGGGGCCGCTTCGCGCCCAGTATGCGCGCCAGTTCCGGCAGCCACTCGGCGATGGGCGCAGGCTCGTCGTCGACGACGTTGTAGACGCCGCGCTCGCCGTCCTCGAGGGCGGCGATGGTCGCCCGCGCGGCATCCTCGATGTGGACGAACGACCACACGCCCGCGCCGTCGCCGACGATGGGAAGCTTGCGCTTGAGCACCAAGTTCGCGATGTCGCCGTCGGCGGACAAGCCGGTACCCGGTCCGTAGAAGAAGCCGTAGCGCAGCGCCATCCCCTCCAGGCCCTCGGCGCCGAGGGCCGCCTCCTCCACGTAACGGATCGCGTCCATGGACTTCGTCTGGTTGGCCGGCGGGGTGGGGTCCAGGGGATGCTGTTCCGTCTTCAGACCCGAGCCCCTGCGTTCGTAGTTCCAGCCTCCGAAACTCTGTGCGATGAAGCGACGGACCCCGCTCTGTTTCGCCGCATCGAGCAGGTAATCGGTCCCCGTCGTACGGAGCGCGTTTGTGACCGCGAATTCGTCGTCGAACTTCTTGAAACTGCCGGCCCCGGTCAGCCCGCTCATCTGATGGATGACGGCGTCCGGCTTGGTTTGCGTGAGGGTCTGCATGATCGCGGCCCGGTCGAGGCCATCGGCGACCACCGCCTCCGCGCCGGCTTCGTGAAGAGAATCCACCTTGCCCGGCGAATGAGTCATTCCGACGACCTCGTACCTTTTGGCGACCAGCAGCGGAACGAGGCGCTTCCCGATGGCCCCGGTGGCACCGGCCACGAGTACCTTCATGTTTGGCTCCTTTCCTCGCTTGTGCCCTAAGACGAAGCCGCCGCATCGCGTGTGACAGCGGGGCGCATCGCGATGGAGAGGAGTGTTCTACCCGGAGCCTCGGTCGATCCTTCCGAAGTCCGAGATGGGGTAGCCGAGATGCACGAGCTTGTCGGGATTGATGATGGAGCGCACCGCCTGGATGACGCCGCCGGATATGTCCAAAACGAAGACGTTGACCAGATGGCCTCGTGAGTCGAAGAACAGGACCCCGGGCTCTCCGTTCACGTTCTCGCGCTGCATGCTGGCGTTGTACTCGTGGTACTGGGACATGAAGCTTAGAAGCAGTCGGTTGACCTTGTCCCGCCCGTAGACAGGCTGCGGCAACCCTCGACCTATTCCTCCTCCGTCGCCGTAGAAGACAACATCCTCGGCGAGGAGTTCCACCAGCCCACCGAGCTCTCCCTTGTCGACTGCGTCGAAGAACCGGTTCGCCAGCTCCTGCCGCTGTTGAAGGGTCGCCTGGAAGCGAGGCCTGCCTTCGTCGATGCGCTTGCGAGCTCGGACGAAAATCTGCCGGCAGTTCGCCTCACTCTTGTCGACGATCTCGGCGATCTCGTCGTAGCCATAGTCGAACACCTCCCTCAGGAGGAACACGGCACGCTCGGCCGGCGAGAGGTTTTCCAGCAGCACGAGGAAAGAGAGGGAAAGGGAATCGGACATCTCTGCGAGCTCCCCGGGATCGGGTTCTGTGGAGGTGAGCAACGGCTCCGGAAGCCAGGGTCCGACGTAGGTCTCACGTCGGACGCGGGCGGATCGGAGGTGGTCGATGGCCAACCGAGTCGTGACGGTCGTCAAGAACGCACGTGGCGACTCCACCACCGTGCCCTCCATCGATGCGCGCCGGAGCCGCAGGAAGCCCTCCTGCACTACGTCCTCTGCATCGCTGACGCTCCCGAGCATCCGGTAGGCGATCGAGAACATCAGCGGGCGCAGGTCCTCGCACGCTTCACCGTCGCCCGGCGTCGATACCGCGTGGTCCGTCATCTGCTCACCTAAGACGTTCTAGCTCACTTCGTTGTGACACACGAGGCCGGCATCCGGTCCGAAACGATGAGGTTTCCCGGGACGGTGCGGTCTTACCTTCCGAAGGAACCCGGGAATCCGACGAGGAAACCGCAATCTGGGCTGGCGGTGGCCGTGGGCTTCGCCCTTGTCCATCGAGAACCCACGACGAGGAATGGCGTGAGCGAGAACGGACTAGAAGTCCATTTCGCCGCCGCCGGGCATGGCCGGCGCGGCCTCCTTCTCGGGCTTGTCGGCCACGATCGCCTCGGTCGTGAGGAACAGGGCTGCGATGGAAGCGGCGTTCTGAAGGGCGGAACGCGTCACTTTGGCAGGGTCGAGTACGCCGGCCGAGATGAGGTCCGTGTACTCACCCGTCGCCGCGTTCAGGCCCTCTCCGGGGCCGAGACCGCGGATCCTCTCGATGACCACTCCACCCTCGAGGCCGGCGTTGCTGGCGATGATCTTGACCGGCTCCTCGAGGGAGCGCTGAACGATGCGGGCCCCAGTTTTCTCGTCGCCCTCGAGGTTGAGCTTTTCGATCGACTCTGCTGCGTGGAGCAGCGTGATACCACCACCGGGAACGATGCCCTCCTCGACCGCGGCCTTGGCGGTCTGGACGGCGTCCTCGATGCGGTGCTTCTTCTCCTTGAGCTCGACCTCGGTCGCGGCACCCACCTTGATGACGGCGACGCCACCGGCCAGCTTAGCGAGACGCTCCTGGAGCTTTTCGCTGTCGTAGTCGGAGTCACTGCGCTCGATCTCGGCCTTGATCTGGTTGATTCGCCCGGTGATGTCGTCGGCAGTACCCTCGCCCTCGACGATGGTCGTTTCGTCCTTGGTGACGACGACCTTCCTGGCACGCCCCAACATGTCGAGAGAGATGCTCTCGAGCTTGAGTCCGATCTCTTCGCTGACCACTTGGCCGCCGGCCAGGATCGCGATGTCCTGGAGCATCGCCTTGCGGCGGTCGCCGAATCCGGGAGCCTTGACCGCAGAGGCCTTGAAAGTGCCGCGCAGCTTGTTCACTACGAGCGTCGCGAGCGCTTCACCCTCGACATCTTCGGCGATGATTAGCAGCGGCTTGCCCGATTGGCTCACTTTCTCGAGGACCGGAAGAAGGTCCTTGACCGCCGAGATCTTCTGGTTGGCGATGAGGATGTAAGCGTCCTCGAGCACGGCCTCCATGCGCTCGGCATCGGTCACGAAGTAGGGGCTGATGTAACCCTTGTCGAGACGCATTCCCTCGACGAGCTCGAGTTCGAGTCCGAAGGTGTTCGACTCCTCGACGGTGATTACTCCGTCCTTGCCGACCTTGTCCATCGCCTCGGCAATGGTCTCGCCGATCTCCGGGTCGTTGTTTCCCGAGATGGTCGCGACCTGCGCGATTTGATCGCGGCCGCCCACCTCGCGGGCGGATGACTTGATGGACTCTACGACGGCGTCGACGCCCTGCTCGATCCCGCGCTTGAGAGCGATCGGGTTCGCCCCGGCCGCAACGTTGCGAAGCCCCTCGCGCACCATTGCCTGGGCCAGAACAGTCGCGGTCGTGGTGCCGTCACCTGCGACGTCGTCGGTCTTCTTCGCAACCTCTTTGACGAGTTCGGCCCCGATCCTCTCGATCGGGTCCTCGAGCTCGATATCCTTCGCGATCGATACGCCGTCGTTCGTGATCGTGGGGGCACCCCACTTCTTCTCGAGCACCACGTTGCGACCCTTGGGGCCGAGGGTCACCTTGACTGCGTCGGCGAGCTGGTTCATTCCGTTTTCGAGCGCGCGCCGCGCCTCTGCGTCGTACGCAAGGATCTTGGCCATTGGGCAACCTCCTGCAAGGGGATCGGATCTCGATTAGCACTCAAACCTGCTGAGTGCTAAAGATAGCGTCGGGGTGGGCAGATTGGCAAATCGGGGGTCTCACTCTTAAAGGGTCCAGAGTGCCGCGGCGGCCACGCAGCCGAGCGCGAGGGCGTTCACCAGGCGTGGCCAGCGGGTCGAGCCCCATCCATCCAGGATGTCGACCAGGCTCCCGGCGTCCTCCGGCTCGGTCGCCCTGGCCGTGAGGACCACGGTGAGCCCGCGGGTGAGTCCAAAAGGCAGGCAGATGAGCACGCCGATCATCGGATCGCCGCTCAGGAATGCGACCCCCGCCACTGCGACGTAGGTGCCGAACTTCAGGAACGTGAAGAATCCGACCCCGAGGCCAGCTCCGTAGAGGAACGAGGACACGGGAGCGGAGAAGAAATCGCGCCACCACTGCGGCACCTGCTTGTGACGCTCCGGGAGGGGGATTCGAAGCCCGAGGGCCTCTCGAACCGCGTACATGGTTGCGACCACCGCGACGACCACTGCGCCGATGCGGCCCCAGGGTGCGCGCAGTAGGGCGCCGATTCCTCCCAGGACCAGACCGAAGGTGGCTGCGGCAAGCGTGGTGCCGAGGGCGTGCAGCGCGACCGATGTCCAGTACTTCTTCTTACGCCCCCCGTGAACCACGGGAGTGATGGTTTCAACCATCGAGAGGCCTCAGGGACCAAAGAGCGTGGATGCGCCCGCCACCACGGATGCGCCTATTACCACCACGAGGAAGGGTGTTGTTAGCACCTCGTGTTCAGGTCGCGGTAGCCGATGCAGAACACCTTCTTGCCCCGATAGCAGTAGCCGGTCACCGCAGCGTCGCCGTTGATGCGCCGTTTGGTGTACGCGCAGCAGTCGTAGATGGTGCGTATTCGACCGCCGCAACAACGCGACCAGCCGCCGCCCTGCTTGGGCTTGTTCACCGAGCTGTATCGCCTTCGCACGACGTCTTCGCACATGCGGCTGCGCTTTTGGCTTCGCTTGGTGTAGATCTGGCCTCTGTCGTCGACCGGGTACCCGTGCTTGGGGTGCAACGGGTAACCGTACTTGTCGACGCGGCTCCTCGGATTGAAGGGATGCGGACACGACGCGGTCGTGTAGGTGTGACCGCAGATGTGGTACGCCTCGGCCCGCTCTGGTTTCAGTGCGGCGGCAACCACGGAGCCGCCGCTAAGGGCGACGACCCCGAGGCCGAGCCGTCCGATGAACGAGCGCCGGCTGCTGCGCTCGGCAAGCAGCGTCGAAGCGTGCTCTGCTGCCGTCTCTATTCTCAACTCGCCCGCCTTCCCTCGGCCATCTCCTGCTCCCGCCGCCGAGCCGTGTCGATGAGTCCCTCCATCTGCTCCAGGTTGTTGACCGTGCCCTTGGCCTGAACCACTCCATGAGCGTCGAGCACGACTACATAGGGAGTGCCGGGAACCTCGTACGTCCTGAAGCTCTCACTCGACGCAATGATGGGTGCGGCCACCCGCTTGTGCTGAAACGCTAAACGCGTTTCGGTTTCGTCGAGGTCGGTCAGCACGAGGGGTCGTTTGCCCGTTGCCTCCCCCACGGCCCCGATCGAGGGCATCACCTGCTCGCACACCATGCAACCGGGTGACACGAAGAGCAGGAACTGCTCCGCCCCCCGGCCTCCTACGGTCACGACATTTCCTTCCAGGTCCGGGCTTTCGATCGGAGGACGGCCTTCGCCGAGCGCGGGACCCTCGTCGTCCATCTCGAGCGCTCCCCGGGGGCCCAGTCTGAGGTGGAGCGTGCCGATCTGCCGAGCGAGGGCGACGACGACGATGCAGAGCATTCCGACGAGAATCCACAAGGCCACGTAGGAAGCCGCCCACCAGCCGGACAATTTCATTTACCTCCGCAGTTTTCGACCTCGGCACACCGTGGGGCGCCGGCCAGTCCTCTCGCGGAAGGTTACCGCGTAGGATGCAATGTCCTATGACGGATTCCTTGACGTTTGTCTCGGGCGTAGCCTTGGCGGTCGCGTTCGGGTGGGCTGCGGTCTCGAAGCTCGCGGGCTTCGAGCGGTGGCGTCGCGCACTGAGCGGATACTCCCTGCCCGGCGGCTTCGAGAGTATCGCCGGGTTCGGAACACCCGGCCTGGAGATCGCCGCCGTTGTTCTGGTTCTGACGGGTCCGCTCGAGGTCGCCGGTGCTCTGGTCCTGGCACTGATCTCGGGTTTCTGCATCGTCGTGCTCAGGGCGCGCGCCGCTCAGGGCGACAGGCTCCCGTGTGGGTGTTTCGGCGGAACGAGCGAGCGCGACTACCGCCTCATGCTCATCAGGAACGCGGCGCTGGCCGTTCCCGCGGGCCTGCTGACGTTGGCCGGAGGGAATGGAATGATCGCTCGGCTCGGATCCGTAGCGGCGTCCGATGTCCTGCCTCTCGTGCTCGTGCTGCTTGCCGCGGCGCTAATCATGTGGATGACAATGGGCTTGATGGAACTGCTCACGACCAGGCCGAAGCCCAGCAGGGGGAATCGTTCATGAAGGCGAGAGCCGCGCTCGTCCTCGTGGTTTTGATGGTCGCCGGGTCCCTCTCCACGATGTTTGCGAAGGCCAGCCACCAGAACGTCAAGGACGGTGACGACGTCAAGGGGATGCTCGACGTCCGTCGAGTCGAGAATTTCGGCAAGCCTGCGAACCCTCGCTGGAAGATCATGACCATCGGCGGCAGCACGGCCAAAGAGCTGTGGGACCACGGCTTCTTTCTCGTTTACCTGGACACCTTCGACGACGGCCGTTTCGACTACTACGCTCTCGTCGCCTCCAAGGGCTCGAAGATGAAGGGCACGCTGTGGCGCGACCCGGCGAACAAGCGGGACCGCAAGGTGGGCACCTTCCCGGTGTGGCGCGCGAACAAGAGGAGCGTGACGCTGAGGCTGCCCCTCAGCCAGGTCAACACCGGGGGCAAGAAAAGACTCACCTACCGCTGGTTCGTCAAGACATTGTTCACCAGCACGAACTGCCGCAAGGTGTGCATCGACCGCGCCCCGAACAAGAACGCGGTGACGGAGAGCAACGGCAAGCCGTCGCCGCACACGTCGGCTTCGGTCCCCGAGGATCCTGCGCCAACCGAGTCTCCCGCAGAGACCCCAACTCCCGACAGCACCGAGTCCCCGGAAGCGATTCCTTCAGCCTCTCCGAAGTCGTAGCGTGTTGGGGGCCGTTTGGGGGCACCGGGTGGCCCGTCCATCGCTTCCACAGGGTCCGATTAGTGCAGCACCCTTCGAGACATAACTGTCGCACCTGACCGCTAACGTGTGTCTATGAGCGTCATGCCTTCGCTGCCCGTCGTTACCACCAGCGACCTCAGCCGCACGCCTCGCCGGGTGCTGGATCGGATAGCGAGAGGGGAGCGACTCATCGTCTGCTGTCACGGGCGCCCTCTGGCGACCCTGCAGCCCTCACGGGCAGCACACACGACATCTATGGATGGCCGGTGGGTGGGGCATCTCAGGAATGCGCGAAGCTCAGCGAGGCCCAACGAGCGTTGTTGAGTGATGGAGTCAGGCAATGGAGGCTCGTCCCGATGCGCCTGCACGAGCGATACGAGTTCGCCGAGTTGATCCGCTCGATCGAGGACATGGCCCTGAGAGGACTGGTTCACAGAGCCGGCCGAGGTTGGGAGTTGACCGCTCGTGGCGCTGCGCTCAGGGAAACGCTGATGTTGGAGCAGGTCGGCGACCAGGAACTCTAGGGCTGGGTTCCCTGGGCCTCGGCCTCGCGCAGCTCGATGCGACGGATCTTGCCCGTGAGGGTCTTCGGTAGGTCGTCTACGAACTCGATCTTACGCGGGTAGGCATACGCGGCGTAGCTCGAGCGTACGTGAGCCTTGATCCTCTCGGCCAGATCCTCGGTCGGCTCGACTCCCTCGGCCAATCGCACGAACGCCTTGACGACGAATCCGCGCTTGTCGTCGGGTGATGCCACCGCCGCGGCCTCGATGGTCTCCTCGAGCTCGAGAATCGCCGACTCGACTTCGAAGGGACCGATCCGGTACCCGGCCGAGATGATCACGTCGTCGGCCCGGCCCTCGTACCACACGTATCCATCCTCATCCATGCGTCCCATGTCGTTGGTGTGGAAGTAGGCCCCGCCGAACACCGTGTCGGTGTCCTCCGGCCTGTTCCAGTATCCGAGCGGATAATGGGGGTTCGAGCGAGCCCTCAGGCAGATCTCGCCCGCCTCACCTCTCGGCACTTGCTCTTCGGTGCCTACCTTCAAGAGCTGCACGTCCCAACCGGGCAGGGGCAGTCCCATCGAGCCGGGCCGAATATCGACCGTCGGGAAGTTGCCGCACAGCGGGTAGCTTTCGGTGAGTCCGTAGTAGTCGAGCACCGGGATGCCGAACTGTTTCTTGAACCAGCGAATGACCTCCGGGTTCAGTGGTTCGCCCGCCGAGCAACAGATCCTCAGCTTGATGTCGTACTGCGAACCGGGATCCTTCAACTGAGTCATCGCCCGGAGTGCGGTCGGTGTCGTGAACATGTTGCCGACCTCGTATTTCTCGAGGAGGTAGAAGGTCTGCGCCGGGTCGTAGGCACCACCGGCTCTCTGGAAGACTGCTACCGGCGCGCCGTAACGCCACGGGCCGAGTATCCCCGGGACGATGCCGGCGATCCAAGCCCACTCACCCGTGGAGTGGAAGAGCTCGTCGTCCTTTACGTCGTGGCAGAACTCGTACTCGTTGTGCGCCAAGAGGTACCGGTGCGCGTGGAGGATTCCCTTGGCCGCGCCCGTCGTGCCGGACGAGTAGTAGAGCTGGGCGGGGTCATCGGAGGCCGTGTCGACCACGGTGAAGTCTTCCGACGCCTCCGCGACGGCGTTGTCGAAATCGACGTCACCTTGTCGCAACTCCGAGCCCGCGTTGAGAACGAACACGCTCTCCAGTGACGAGACGCGGTCCTGCATCCCCTCGAGGCGAGGGCGGTTCTTCCCGTCGGTCACTAGGACCCCCGCTTGCGAATCGTTCAGACGGTGAGCGATGCTGTCGTCGCCGTAGAGCTGGGAGAGCGATAGGAGGATTCCGCCGAGCTTGTAAACCGCGATGAAGGTTGCGGCGGTCTCCGGTACGGAGGGGAGCATGACCGCGACCCGGTCGCCCCTGGCTACTCCGTGCGAGACGAGCACGTTGGCGATCTTGTTCGACAGCGTCTTGAAATCTCCGAACGTGAGACGACGCTCGTTTCCTCGCCAGTCCTCCCACACCATCGCCAGGCGGTCGTCTTCGTGCTTGTCCACGGTGTCGGTGGCGATGTTGTAGCGGCCGGGCACACCCCACTCGAAGCCGGCCACCATGTCTTCGTAGGACGACGGCTTGTAGTGCCTATGCTTGGACATCTGACCCCCCGAAGATTCTGATCGCGTCCGGTGCTTCAAGCCTATGCCATCGGCCTGGAATCGGGCCTCATGTCAGTTTGCGTAGATGCAGAGCTCAGCCCGGGGGTTCGTCCCAGGCCTTTTTCGTGCGCGGGGTCGGGCGCCTCCGCTTGGGCTGCGCCACGGCCTTGTCGTAGCGCTTCAGCTGGCGAACGATCATGCGCGAGACGATGATCCACGCGATCGATACCACAATGAGCAGAACGCACGCGACGGTGAGGATCGGCTCGCGTGTGAATTCTCCGAACGAGTTGGTCTGAGCAAACAGAATTGGAGTCTCCATCTCGGACATCAGTTATCCAGTGGATCTCAAACTATGCCGACTGCTGAGAAGATGGCTGCAATGAATCCGAGGCTGGAAGAAAAAAGCGTCCGTCTCGTCTCCCTGCTGTCCGACCTCGAGCGCGTGGTGGTGGCTTACTCGGGCGGAGTCGATTCGACGCTTCTCGCCGCCGTGGCGCACGAGACCCTGGGCCCGAACGCCCTGGCAATTACTGCCGTCTCACCGTCCCTGGCCGGTCGCGAGCTAGCCGCCGCCACCGAGCTGGCCCGCGATCTCGGCTGGAACCACCGAACGGTCGCCACGCACGAGATCGAGCGCGCGGAGTACACCCGAAACTCTGGCGACCGGTGCTACTGGTGCAAGACCGAGCTTTTCTACGTCCTCGGTCCGCTGGCCGCCGAGATGAAGGCCAGCATCGCGACGGGGACGAATCTCGACGACCTGTCCGAATACCGCCCCGGCCTCCGAGCCGCAGAGGAGAGATCGGTTCACACCCCGCTCGCCGAAGCGGGCCTGAGCAAGCTGGACGTGCGGACGCTCAGTGCTGTGAGGGGACTGCCGACGGCCGACAAGCCGGCCTCGCCCTGCCTCGCCTCGCGCTTCGCGTACGGTGTTCGAGTGACTCGTGACGGGCTGGAACGGATAGACGCGGCCGAGGAGGTTCTCAGAGCCCTCGGCTTCGAGGTGCTGCGTGTGCGCGATCACGGAGACCTCGCCCGCATCGAGGTTCCACCGCAGGCCATCGAGCGGGTGACCGCGCAGCGAGCCACGATCGAGCGCGAGCTCAAGAGCCTCGGCTTCAAGTACGTGACGGTCGATCTCGGGGGATTTCGCTCGGGCTCTTTGAACGCCTCACTAGGCACTCCGCATATCAGACGAGCCTAGAGACTTGCCCGCCCGGAGGGCGGGATTCCGACTTTGTTCCCCTCCCGGGCAATGCCCGCGATCGTCGAGACGATCGCTTCCGAGCCTTTTGCTCGGCGAGGCGCAGCGGAG
>WHSV01000010.1 GCA_009379915.1 Actinomycetota bacterium
GATCGGCGACCTGATCCGCCTCCTCCAGGCGGTGGGTGGCGAACAGCACCGTGCGCCCCTGTCCCGCGGACGCCCGGACGCGATCCCAGAAGGCGCGTCTCGCCGCAACATCTAGCGCGGCGGTGGGCTCATCCAAGACGAGCAGTTCGGGATCGCCTGCGAGGGCCAGGGCCAGTCGGACTCGCTGCCGCTGCCCACCCGAGAGGCGCTCGACCCTTCGCCCCGCGACGCCTTCGAGGTCCGAGAGCCGCAAGGCGTCCTCACGGGAGAGCGGATCCGGGTACAGGGCGCGGATCAGATCGACCAGCTCGGTCACCGTCACGCCCTGAGGGACGCCGGCATCCTGGAGCATCGCGCCCACGCGGCCGTGTGCGATCGCGTCGGACGGCAGCCCTCCGTAGAGGCGAACGTCGCCGGCGTCGGCTTCTCTAAGGCCGAGAAGGATCTCGGTCGCGGTCGTCTTGCCGGCTCCGTTCGGTCCGAGCAGTGCCACCGTCTCGCCCCGGGCGATCTCGAAAGACAGTCGCTCGATCGCCGTGACGTCGCCGAAGCGGCGCGTGACGTTACCGAAGCTGACGATGGCATCCGGCCTGACGCTCGCAGTGGCCCGCCTGAAGTCTAGGCCCATGGCTCCCTACCTTTCTTCTTGAGTTTGTTTCATCAGTGTCTGCAGCTCTCGGCTCTTTGCCATCGAGCACTAGGTGGGTCTTTGGAAACCGAACGAGGGAGTCGACAGTCAACCGACCGGTTGATGCGGGAATTGGCTGGGCGGCTACTGTGGAACCGACCTCGATGAGAGGGACGGTGGAGGGTGAACGAGGTGTCTCAGGGCTGGCGCAGGACGAAGGAGACGAAAGAAAGCCCGTGGGATCGCTGGACGGTCCTCTGGGGTGCCTTCTTCTACGTTGTGCTGGGCTATGCGATCTTCAGCGCGGTTTTCTATGGGTCGCCTTCGACTACCCGGGTCGCTCTGGGTCTCGTCCTAACGACGGCACTGGGGTTCTGGTACGCGTACTGGCTTCTGGCCCGCATCAATCCCCCCAGCGATGTCGTCTATTCGCTCGGCGCAGCGGGATTGTGGATGGCGCTCATCGCCGTCGACCCGGATTTCATCATCCTGGGTCTCGGCATATTCGCCCCGCTGTGTCTGCAGGATGTCCGCTGGGCGGGCGTCGGCGCCGTGATCGCGGGTGGATGGATATGGCAACGATGGGCCGAGCAAGGAAGTGTCCCGTGGCCGGCAATTCTGGGCGCTTCACTGTTCCTGGCTTTCGGCGCGCTTGCAGTGGCCTACGTCGCCACGATCGTCCGCCAAAGCCAAGAACGCCAGCGCCTCATCGATCGGCTTCACGCCGCACAGTCCGAGCTGGCGGAGGCGGAGCGTCAGGCCGGCAGTCTCGAGGAACGGCAACGCCTGGCACGCGACATCCACGACACCCTGACCCAAGGCTTTACCAGCATCGTGATGCTTCTACAGGCGGCGGAAGAATCTCTTGGCCGCCGGCACCCCGCCGGACGTCACGTGGCAGGTGCACTGCAGTCGGCCAGAGACAATCTCGCGGAGAGCCGACGCCTCGTATGGGCCATGCAACCGGAGGCGCTTGTGGATACGCCACTACCGGTTGCCCTGGAAAGATGCGCGCGACAACTGTCCGAGGAGATGGGGATCCGCGCCGACACCGTCGTGACCGGGACCATCCGCTCGCTCGATGGCGAGCAGGAGACAGCCCTCCTTCGCGCGGCTCAGGAGTCATTGGCCAACGTGCGCAAACACGCACGGGCCACGAGAGTCACGGTGACGCTCTCCTACATTGACGATGTCACCGTTCTCGACATCCAGGACGACGGGGTTGGCTTTCGTCCGCCGACGGAGTCGGAGGCAGAACCGGAGGGGGGTGTCGGGCTCCGGGCCATGCGAGAACGCGTCGAGGAGAGCGGCGGGACGGTCTCTGTCGAGAGCGCCCCGGGCGAGGGCACCACTGTGGTCGCCTACCTCCCCCCTAACCGAGGTCGTCCTTCCGAGGCGACGCGCGTTGGTGACACCCTTCGTGAGTGAGACGATCCGATTGGTCATCGCCGACGACCATCCGGTCGTCAGGGACGGGCTTCGCGCGATGCTCGACACCCAGCCCGACATCGACTTGGTTGGTGAGGCGAGTACGGGAGCCGAGGCGCTGTCCCTGGCCCGCTCCCTCCGGCCGGACCTGGTGCTCATGGACCTCCAGATGCCGGAGCTCGACGGAGCGAGCGCGACCAGACAGATCAGGGCGGAGAACGAAGACGTCCAAGTCCTGGTCCTCACCACCTACGACACGGACGCGGACATCAGCCGGGCCGTCGACGCCGGTGCGACGGGATACCTGCTGAAGGACGCCCGCCGCGAGGACCTGTTCAACGCGGTGCGGCTGGCTGCCCGAGGCGAGTCGGTGCTGTCTCCGGGAGTGGCAGCGCGCGTGCTGGGGAGGATGCGTGGCCCTGCCGAAGAGGCGTTGAGCGCCCGAGAGATCGAAGTGCTCGGCGCCGTCGCGCGCGGGCTTTCCAATCGGGAGATCGCCCGCGACCTGCACGTCAGCGAGGCCACAGTCAAAACGCACCTCCTACACGTGTTTGCCAAGCTCGCCGTGGACGACAGGACCGCGGCCGTGACCGTGGCGCTCGAGCGGGGGATCATCCGTCTGGAACGACCCCGGACTTGATGTCATTCCTCGTCGATCACAATTGGTTCGACCTCCTCCGAGAAGGCGCCATCTGCGACTAACGCGCCGACATTGTTCGTGGAGCCAGGTTGGCGGGTGCGCTTCGCGGCCGAGCCCTCCCGCTACCAGCTATTTGTTCTTACGAAAGATGGGCTCGGCCATCTGCTCGACCAGCTCAAAGGCGCGCGTCAAGTGCCACCATTGTGCGGGTCGTGCTCGTACCGGCGACGATGGTCCTGCTCGGGAACGCCAACTGGTGGCTGCCGCGCCGGCTTGACCGGATCCTGCCGAAGATGGATCTGGAGGGAACCGAGACTCTCGAAGCGGTTCAGACACCCACGAGGGAGCCGGAAGAACTGACCGTGTGAGGCACGGGAAAACCCGTTCGAACCCCGACTACGACTGCGCGGAAGGGCCGGCCTCTTCATCGGCGGCCACGCGCCCCATCAACTCGAGGAGGCCCTGCCGGGGTGGGTTGAAGAGGTCCATCTCGAGACAGGTCGTGTCGTACGTCCGGGCCGCGTGGGGCACGTTCGGCGGGATCAGGATGGCCTCCCCGCGTCGCACGATCTTTTTCTGGCTCCCGACCTCGAACTCGAACTCACCCTCGAGCACCAGCGAGATCTGCTCTTCGATGTGCCAGTGGAGTGGTGCCTCGGTGTTCGGCTCGAAGTACACGAAGTTCGCCATCAGCTGATCACCGAGGACCGGCTGGAAGGTCAGGCCGGGAACCACCTCGATCGGTTTCTGCTCGTCCCATTTGAGGAAGGAGCCCTCCCCCTCGGGCCGGGCCTCTCCCTGCCGGGCGAAGTACCTGTCGCTCTGCTCGCTCATCCACTAGCCCTTTCTGGAGTGTTCGATTACCGAAGCCAAACGCTCGATGCCCTCGTCGATGAGATCGTCCTCGACCCTGCTGAACGACAGCCGCACGTTGCTCTCCCCGCCCGCCCGGTTGCCCTCCCCGCCCGCCCCGGGAAAGAACGGAGCCCCCGGGACAATGGCGACCCCATCGTCGACCGCCCGGCGTGCCACGGCCGAACCGTCGATCCCGTTCGGCAGCTCGAGCCACGAGAAGAACCCTCCCCGCGGCCTGGTCCAGGACACGTCATCCGGCATATGAGCCTCGAGCGCCTCCATCAGCAGCGCGCACCGCCGGCCGTAGAGAGCGCGTGACCTACGGGCTTGCGCATCGAGTCCCCCAGCTCGGCCGTACTCCTCGAGGAGTCGCTGGCCGAGTGCGGTCGCGCATTGATCGGTGTTCTGCTTGGCCCAGACCATGCTCGCTACCAGCTCCGGAGGTCCCGCCCCCCATCCGAGCCGAACACCCGGCATGAAGGTCTTGGAGAAGGTTCCCGCTTGGACGACGACGTCCGGACCCAACGACCAGAGACTCGGAAGTCGGTCCTCTGTGAACCCGAGGTCTCGATAGGCGACGTCCTCGACGATGAGAAAGCCGTGGTGGCGCGCGATCTCGACCAGCCGCTGCCTGCGGTCATTGGCGAGCGTGATCCCCGCCGGGTTCTGATGGTCCGGGATCGTGTAGAGAAACTTCGGACGCCCGTGCGCCGCGATTGCGGTCTCGAGACGATCGACATCCAACCCCTGGTCGTCGAGCGGAACCGCACGAACGGTCGCCTCGAAGCTCTGGAACGCCATGACGGCGCCGAGGTAGGTGGGTCCCTCGACGAGAACGAGATCCCCCGAGTCGATCAGGCTCTTTCCCAGGAGCTCGAGCGCCTCGATCGCTCCGCTCGTGATGACGAGTTCGTCCTCGTCCGGCCGGGTCCCGTCGCGCTCCAATCGATCGGCGATGAACGCACGGGGGCCAACAAGTCCCGCGACCGGAGCGTACTGAAAGGCGGACACGTCGCGGTCCGCCACGAGCCTTTCGAAGTGACCCACGAGCTCGGCCCCCGGAAACGTCGACGGGTCGGGGAAGCCACCGGCGAACGAGATGAGGTCCGTCTTGTTTGCGAGCGCCAGGATCGAGGTCAGTCCGTCGGCCGCGTTCGCCTTGGTCCTCCGGGCGAACACCTCGTCCCATCTGTTCCTCGTCCGGGTCCCGGACATGGACAAGCCTCCCGTGTTGCCGCTTCGAGTAGTCGGTAGCCTGCAAGGCTACTCTTAACGTTTAGCCCGCGGCATCGCCCTCCCCCGTCGGAGCCGTCGCCACCGGTTCGGGGGCTGCGGGTGGCTGCTCCCCTAAGAATCCGTCGAGTAGCAGGAACAGAAGGTTCAGGGCTATCCCGGCGACGGCCGCCGACGCGATGGCGGGCAGCTCCCAATCGAAGAACGGCAGGTTACCGCCCTCGAACGTATCGCCACCGATTCCGATCACCAACACCACCGAGGTGATCGCGAGTTGGCGAGGATCGAACAGGTTGACTCTCTCCGACATCATCAGCGCGATTCCCTGGACACCGATGACTCCGAACAGGTAGATCGCGAGGCCGCCGGTTACGGCAACGGGAATGGAGGTGACGACGGCCGACAGTTTCGACACGAAACCAAGTGCCATGGCGATGACGCCGGCCGAGATCAAGACGGGAACGGAGAAGTTCCGGGTGATCGCCATGAGGCTGTTGTTCTCCCCGTAGTTCGTGCCCGACGAGGCTCCAAGCATTCCATTCGTGATGTCCGAGACACCGTCGAGTACGAGATTCAAGCCGACCAGCCGCTTGATACCGAGTGGCGGTCTCCTCATCTCGGTTGCGAGCTCGTCGACGTAGAGGCTCACCTGGTAGAGGTGGGCGGTGCTCTCCGGAATGGTCGCGATGACGATGGGAGCGATTGCCACGATCGCTCGCCACGCGTTCTCGTCCGTGAACGCGGGGAGTTGGAAATCCGGAACTGCAAGCCACGCGGCATCGCCCACCGCCGAGAGTTCAACGTTTCCGGTTATCGCTGCAATCAGGTAGCCGCACACGGCTCCGAGAAGGATCGGGAGCATTCCCAGCAGTCCCAGCCCGCGTAGATAGATGGAAAAGAGAACCGTCAGCAGAAGCGTCGTCACAGCTATGCCCCAATTGTCGATCGCCATGTCCAGGGCTTCCCTGGCGAGCGCCAGACCGATCACGATCGCGATCGAGCCCGTGACCGACGCCGGCAGCACGAGGTCGAGCCTCTCCTTTCCGGCGGCTTTGATGATGTAGCCGATGACGATGTTGAGAATTCCGGTCGCCACGACGCCGACCTGGGCGAGCTCCGTGCTTCCGAACTCCGCAGTGACGATTCCGACCACGGCTGCCAAATAGGCGAAGCTCCCGCCGTAGTAAAGAGGAATGCGGTTGCGCGAACCGACGGCGGCCAGAATCGTCGCCAGACCCGAAGCAAAGACGGTTACCGCTACGTCGAAACCCGTGATGATCGCGACCAGAGCCGTGGCCGGGAACATCGTTAGAACGTGTTGGAAGCCGAGGCTGATCAATGCCGCCGGTGGCGGAACGTCGGGCGGAAGATAGCCCAGGACTCTTCCTTCGGCAGGCACTGTCTCCGATCTGGCCATGCTCACCTCTCCCATTCACGAGTCCGCCCACTGCATGGGTTTGAGGGAAGAAGGCCGCGCGACGAGTGCGGGCAAACCCACGCCGCCGTGAATGTACTACCGGGACCGTCGCGGGTCCCGGATAACGTGCCAGAGCTCGGGGGTCGTCGGTTTGACGATCGCGGTCGGGTTCGCGCCGGATCGGGGCAACCCCCAAGGGCCCCCGAACCCCTCTAACACTCCAATAGGAGTGTCAAATCCGCCCACCCCGATGCGCGGTTGCTCCTTATGCGTATTAACCGTGGCTCCGCTCGCACCGATGGGCAAGAGAAGGACAGGGAGGGAGCAATCCGGTGAGACACAGAATCACCACATCGAACGCCTGGGCCACAGCAGGCCTCATCGGCACGTTCGCCACGATGCTCTACTTCCTGGTGCCCTCACCCGGCGCGAGGGCGGTCCTGTTCACCTCCCTGGTGGGAGGGACGTGTATCTCGATCTTGATCGGATTGCGTATCCACCGACCGGAGGTGCCCCGTCCGTGGGTTCTCCTCGCAGTTGGTTTTGGACTCAAGGCCCTCGGCGACGTCGTGTGGTACGGCGAGAACCTGATCAACGGACCCGAAGCCCTGGTCCTGCCCGCGAACGTCTGCTACTTCTTCGCTTACTCCTTCTTCATCGCGTCCTTCGTCGTCTTCGTGAGGCTGCGCGACCTGAAGAACCTGAGAGCCGTCGCGCTCGACATGGCCATGCTGCTCGTCAACGCAAGCGTGATCTCGTGGATGTTTCTGATGCACCCGATGCTCATCTCGACCTCTTCCACTTTGGTCGAGCGCGCGGTTTTCACGTCCTATCCCGTTATGAACCTCCTGATCCTCGGCGGCGTCGTCGCGCTCCTGTTGTCAAACGGACCGCGATCCTCGGCCCTCTACCTCCTCAGCGGCGGATTCCTTTTGCACGTCGCGGGCGACACCGTGTACTACGCCGGCGCGCTGCGCAGCGGCTACGATATCGGAAGCGAATTGGATGCGCTGTGGCTACTCGGCAGCATGCTCATCGCGGTTGCCGCCCTCCACCCCTCCATGAGCAAGTTGCAAGACACCACGGGCACATCGGGCGCTCCGTTGACGCGCGCCAGGATCTCTTGGTTCGCCGTTGCGGCTCTCACCGGTCCCGCGGCGGTCGTGGTTCACCAAGCCGGCGAACTCACCGCCTTTCAGGCGGTCGGAATCTTCTCGAGCCTGTTTCTGTTCCTGCTGGTGCTCACGCGTATGGCGGGCCTCGTCTACGCGGTTCAGTCTCAGGTTCATGATCTTCAGCGAAGCGCTCAGAAATACCGCGCGCTTGCCCACAACTTCCCGAACGGTGCGGTGTTCCTGTTCGACCACGACCTCCGGTTCCTCGTCGCGGATGGCGGGGGTCTCCAGAAAGCGGGTTACGCCTCACGGAACCTGGAAGGCCGCACTCTTCATGAAGTTCTCACGCCGACGATGGCGTCCTACTTGGAGCCTCACTATCGAAGCGCTCTGGCGGGACAGACCTCGACCGCACAGATCGATGTGGGGGACATGGTCTACGAGATCCACGCAACGCCCGTGCAAGACGAACAAGGTGAGGTCTTCGCGGGGTTGATCTTGTCTCAGGACGTCACCGAACGGAACTGGGCCGAAACGCTGCTCGCGAAGCAAGCCACGACGATGGAGATGATCCTTGGGGGCATTCACCTCAAGGACGTGCTCGAAAACATTGCAGTGGTCGTGGAGGAGCAAGCCCCCGGGGCACGCTGTTCGATTCTGCTGCTGGACAAGGACGGTTCCAAACTCAGACACGGCGCCGCTCCGAGCCTTCCCGCCGCCTACAACCACGCGGTGGATGGAATCTCTATCGGGCCCGACGTCGGGTCTTGGGGCAGGGCGGCATTCACCGGTGCGGAGGTCAGCGTCTCGGACATCGCGACCGACCCTCTGTGGGAAAACTACAGGGATCTCGCCCTGGTGTACGGGTTGCAAGCGTGCTTCTCGTCGCCCATAACGAACACCGAGGGCAAGACCCTCGGTACCTTCGCTCTCTACTACGACCACCCAACCGAGCCTCCGTCGAGGCACCTCGAGGTCGTTCGTCTGTTCACTCACCTCGCGGGTATCGCGATCGAGCGACGAGTCGCTGAGGAGCACGGCGCGGAGCTCGAGAATCAGCTCAGGCAGTCGCAGAAAATGGAGGCCATGGGGCAACTAGCCGGCGGCATCGCCCACGACTTCAACAACATCCTCTCGGTCATTCGCAACTACGCGGTTTTCGTGCGGGACGAGTTCTCGCCGAACAACCAGGCGCGCGAGGACGTCGAGGAGATCGTTCAGGCAAGTGACCGGGCGAGAGACCTCGTCCGTCAACTGCTCACCTTTTCCCGTCAGGACATGGCGAACCCGCAGGTGCTCGACCTGAACGATGTGGTCACCGACGCGCAGAGGCTCTTTCGTCGCACCATTCGGGAGAACGTCAGCTTGTCGGTCGAGCTCGCTCCCGGTCACCCGTCGACCAAGATCGACCCCGGACAACTCGACCAGGTGCTTCTCAACCTCGTCGTAAACGCCCGCGACGCGATGCCCGACGGAGGTTCGTTGATCATCTCAACGGGCTACGAGACCGTCGACGGCACCGTCAATCGTCTCCACCCGAACCTCGAGAGCGGCCGCTATGTGAGCCTGTCGGTAACGGACACGGGTTTTGGAATGACCGACGACGTCAAAGCGCGCATCTTCGAACCCTTTTTCACGACAAAGGGTCCCGGCGAGGGCACCGGACTTGGCCTCGCGATGCTCTACGGCATCGTCGACGCGGCAGGCGGCCACGTGGCCGTCGAGTCGACGCCCGGCCGGGGATCGACCTTCACCCTGTACCTGCCGGCCTGCGTAGAGGAGAAGGACGAGCCCGTCGCCCAGCAGGCGCCTCGAGCGGCGCCCGCGGCGCAGGGGCGTCGCATCCTCGTGGTCGAGGACGAGGAGGCGGTGCGCAGGCTGGTCGGACGCATTCTTACGGCGCGTGGATATCAGGTAGTCGAAGTGGGGTCGGGCGCCGACGCCCTGGCGCAGCTCGGGGACATCGAAGGACGCGTCGACCTTCTGCTGACCGATGTGCGAATGCCCGGGATGTCGGGCAGGGAGCTTGCTCTGAACGTTCAGATGCTCTACCCGTGGATCAAGACGCTCTATATGTCTGGGTACGCCGAGCAGTCTCTTGCGGAGGACTCGGTACGAGGGTTGGATTCCTGGATACAGAAGCCGTTCTCGGCCGAGACGCTGTTGACCCTCGTCGCCAGGACGCTGGGTGCCTCCGGCTCCTCGCCGGTCGCGGCAACCTCGCTCAACTAGGTACCGAGGCACCGCGACCACCTATCATCTGTCGATGACAACGGCAGTCTTCCTCCACGTCCACCCGGGATCAGCCGGTCCGTGGCCCACCAATCGGGTCAGGTGGTCTCCACTGGACGATTAGTCGGGCTCGGTCGGCAGGCCGGCCTTGCGCCACGCACTCATACCACCGGTGACATTGCGCACATCCTTGTGCCCGCGCGCCCGCAGGAAGCTGGCGATCACGGCCGACCGGTAACCGCTGCCGCAGACAACCGCAAGTGGCGCCGTCGCGCTCACCTCGTTGAGGCGTTCGGGAATCTCGGCCCCCGTGATGAACCGCGCTCCGGGAATGTGCCCGTCGGCCCACTCCGCCGGCTGCCGCACGTCGAGAACGGTCATGTCCGAGTCGTCCATCCCTTTTCTGAGAGCGCCGACCGATATCTCATCGACGGCCTCGACCGGCTCGCCACTCGTCTTCCACGCCTGCATGCCACCCGATAGCCAACCCACGGGCAGCTCGTAGCCGGTTCGCAGGAGTTGCCAGCTGGCGTCCCAGAGCCGATCGGGAGCCTCCAGGACGAGCAGCACGCGGTCGCTCTCCTCCAGAACGGTGCCGGCCCAAGTCGAGAAACTGGTCGACAGACCAACGTTGAGGGCTCCGGGGATGTGCCCTCCGGCGAAGCCTTCGGGCGAGCGAGCATCGAGAACGACCGCGCCGTCTCGCATGTGAGCCGCAAACTCCTGAGGGTTGAGGGCCGGAGGCTCCCTGAGGACGGCGAGAGGCGACGGACCTGCGAGGTTCTGGGCTCGCATGCGCCGCCAGTACGGGGGGACCGCCGGAAGATTGTCGAGCCTGATGCATTCCTCGACGAACTCCTCCGAGTTCGACACGCGTGTGAGCACCGCATTCGTCTTGCGCTCGTATCCCACCGTCGTCGAGAGTCTGCTGCCGATGTTTCCGCCGCAGAGAGAGCCGGCGACGTGTGTCGGGAAGACTTCGACGTGGTCGGGCAACCGCCACAGGATCTTCTCCTGGATGGTGTGGCAGAAGTCGCGGGCCGCGTTGCGAGCCTCGTCCGGCCCACCGAGCAGGTCGGGACGAGCCAGGTCGCCGACCAACAAGGCCCCGCCGGAAAGCAACATCGTCGGTTCATCTCCCGCCGTCCTGTCGTAGATCAGCAGGCTGACGTGCTCGGGTGTGTGACCGGGAGTGTGGAGAATCTCGAACGCGACGTCCCCGATCTCGATGAGCTCACCGTCCTTCACGCTGCGATGGTCGTAGCCGAGCCGGGCTTCGTGGAAACCGAGGAGCTCGACGTCGCCTCTCGCTGCGACCTCGGTGATGCCACTCAGGTAATCGTTGTGACCGTGTGTGTCGATTGCGTAGCCGATGCGCAGGCCCTGCTGTCGAGCGGTCGCGTAATAGTCGGACACGTTTCTCTGCGCATCCAGGATGAGGGCCTGCCCGGTCTTCTCGTCACCAATGAGATAGGACGCGTGACCGAGGCTTGGGAGGTAGAACTGCCTGAAGATCATCGTTGATCCCTTCCGACCCCAGGCTTCGGGGCCCGTTGCTGGGCAAGGCCGGCGCTCAACCTCTGGCTGCGCTCGTGCGCTCGACCAGATCCTTCAACCGCTCGGATCTCTCTACCCGATACTCCGCTCTTTGCGTCAACGATTTCAATGACTTCGGCAATGTCGCCAGCGTGGTGGCGCAGCGTTTCCGAATCTCATCCAGCGATTCCGGCTCGGCCACACGCCGTCCGTTCAGCATGACCGGCAGCAGAATCGGCCTCCCCCCCGGCATGGTCTCGTTCTCCAGAGCGATCACGTCGTGGTCGATGACGCCGTTGCGCTCGTACCGCCAGACTTGCTTGCACCCCGGCAGCGTGACCTTGCCGGCCGACAGCTTCATCCTCGGTCCCGCCGAGTCGGCGACCAGCTTGTAGACCCCCCCGAGAGAGGGAGCGTCGCCGCTTACACCCATCTGAGTGCCGACACCGAATGCATCGACGGGCGCGCCCTCGTCCACCAGCTCGGCGATCCTGTGCTCGTCGAGGTCGCCGGAGAGAAAGATCTGTGTGTCGACGAGACCGGCGTCATCCAGGATCTTGCGGACGGACCTCGACTCGCGCACGAGATCGCCCGAGTCGATACGGACGCCGGTGAGGCGCACGCCCTCATCCGCCAGCTCGGTCGCAACCTGAGCCGCGCGGCGAGCGCCTTCCTCGACATCGAACGTGTCGATCAAAAGGACGGCGCGGTCCGGAAAGTCGCGCGCGAACGCTCCGAACGCCTCGATCTCGCTGTCGAAGGCCATGACGTACGAGTGCGCCATCGTTCCGTTCACCGGGATCCCGAAGACCTTGCCGGCGAGCACGTTCGAGGTTGCCGAGGCCCCGGCGACGTAAGCGGCGCGCGCGCCCTTGAGCGCCGCATCCGCACCATGGTCGCGCCTCAGCGAGAAGTCGACGAAGCTTCGCTCCCCCGATGCAAGTGCGACCCGCGCTGCCTTCGAAGCGATCATCGTCTGGAACAAAACGCAGTTCAGCAGGTAACTCTCGACTATCTGCGCTTGGGACAGAGGTGCCGTGACGCGCAGCAGTGGTTCGCCATCGAAGGCGGCCTCCCCCTCAGGAATCGCGTGAACGTCGCCGGTAAAGCGGAGCCCGCCCAGGTAGTCCAGAAAATCCTCGTCGAACATCTCGAGCGAGCGAAGATAGGTAAGGGCGGCGGCGTCGAAGCGCATGCTCTCGAGGTACTCGAACGCCTGCTCGAGTCCGCACGCGATCAGAAAGTTGCGGTTCTCCGGTAACCGACGGACGAACAGATCGAAGGTCGACCGCTCCTTCATGTCGTGCCGAAAGTAGCTTGCCGCCATCGTGAGCTCGTACAGGTCCGTCAGCAGAGCTGCGTTGGCCGAGTCGACCCAGGTCACTCGATGATTCCCCCGCTCGCCCGGATTTCCTCGAGCGCGCGCTCGTCGTCACCCGGCTTCAGTTTTACTCCCCTGATGCCCTCGCCCAGCACGGTCGTCGAGAAGCCGTACCCGAGGGCGTCGATTGCAGTCTCCTTGACGCAATAGTCCGTCGCGAGCCCCGCCACGACGACGCGCTCGATGCCGCGCCTGTGCAGAATGTCGACGAGCTCGGTTGCGTGCTCCTCGGCCGTTGTCGGGTGACGCTCGCTGAAACCCGAGTAGCCGTCGAGTCCCGTGGCGCCCTTTCTCACGATCTCGCCGTCGACGGAGAGATCGGGATGGAACTCGGCCCCCCATGTGCCCATCACGCAGTGAACCGGCCAGATTCCGCCGTCCTTGGCGAAATGGGGGGTGGACTCCGGATGCCAATCCTGCGTATAGACGATCAGCGCACCGGCCCTGCGCGCCTCGTCGAGTTGTTGGTTGACGAACGGCACGACGAGCTCCCCCTCGGAAACGTAGAGGCTGCCTTGGGAGTCGGCGAAGTCGTTCTGAACGTCGACCACGAGCAGGGCCGTCTTGCCGTCGTACCTCAGAGAGCGTTCACCTCCATCGGGATCAGTCTTTCACGACCTCGTTGACAGAGCGGCGACTCGATTCAGTGGTCCGACAGTTCCTCGTGGATCCGGATGACCTCGTCCAGCGCGTCGAAGAAGGCGTCGAGCGCCTCCGCGTCGAAATGAGACCCTCGTCCCTCGCGCATGATCTCCAGCGCCCGGCCGAGGGGCATGGCACTCCGGTAGATACGGTCGGTCGTCAGTGCATCGAAGACGTCGGCGATCGCGGCTATGCGGCCCTCGAACGGGATGTCGTTGCCGGACAGACCATGCGGATAGCCATCTCCATCGACGCGCTCGTGGTGGGTCCTCGCGATGATCGCGGCGACGTCCAGAAGCTCCGACTGCGATTCCGCCAGGATGCGCCAGCCGATCTCGCAGTGCCGCTCCATGACCTTGCGTTCGTCTGGGGTGAGGGGGGCGGGCTTCCTGAGGATGTTGTCGGGTATGCCGAGCTTGCCGATATCGTGCATCTGACTGGCCACCCGGATGTACTCTCCGCGCTCCGAGTCGGCCCCCATCTCTCGAGCGAGGAGCCCGCAGTAGCGGCTCATCCGTTGAATGTGGCGGCCCGTTTCGTCGTCGCGGAACTCGGCCGCGATGGAGAGGCGCTTGACCGTCTCCTCGCGCGATCTGCGGAGGTTCTCCTGGGTCGTCTCGAGGTGGCGGATGGCGTTCCAGAGTTCGGCCGTCCGCTCTCTGACCTGCTGCTCTAGACGAGCCTGGTGACCGCGATTCTCGATCTCGAGAGCGCGGCGGCGCAGCGCGTTGGTGACGCTGATCAGAATCTCATTGGATTCGAACGGCTTGATGATGTAACCGTAGGCGCCCAGTTCGAGGGCCGCGTTCGCGAGCGCTCTGTCGTCCAAGCCGGTAACCATTACGGTCGCCAGGCCCGGGTACTTCTCCGATGCCGCTCGAATGAGATCGAGCCCGGACTCACCGGGCATGTTCATATCGGTCAGCAGAAGATCGAACGGCTCGGCTTCGAGGGCCGCGCTGGCCTCCACCGCGTCCGCGGCGGTTCCACACGAATAGCCGTTTCGTTCGAGCAGACGAGCCAGAAGGCGCCGAACCGGCGCCTCGTCATCTACCACGAGTATGCGTGCCTGGTTGTTCTCGTCGTCGCCCAACTTGCACCGCCACCCTTTCCTCCTGGGCATCCTGAGGCTCACGGCTCCGGAGCGCAACAACCGCCCCACCCGTCACTCGGTGGTTGGATTGCCCGTTACTCGTCGTTCATCGCGATTGTCAGGTCGAGCGGCGGTGGCGCGGGCACGAGACCACGCGTGGCAAGGCGAGCGGCGATCGCGGCGGTGCTCCCCTTTCCCCGCCGAGCGGCCCAGTGCCCTTGTCGACAGAGCAGCGCGCATGCGTAGGTGGAACCGGTGCCCAGCGCTAGCGGCCGTGCTCCGGCCTCGGCTCCCTCGGGGTCGTCCGCCATCTCGACCGAGCGTTTGTTTAGTTCGTCGACGGCCGTCAGAATCGCGCGCGCGGTTTCTCCCGACCGGGGGTCGTCGACGAGATCCGCCACCAGCCGCAGGCCATCATCCAGAAGAGCTTCGAGCGCGTTGGACTTCTGGGCCGCCCGCAACACGTCGAGTGACAGGACGTTGGTCGTGCCCTCCCAGATCGGGATGACGTGTGTGTTTCGGACGAGCGCCGGAATGGTCGAGTCCTCGCAGTAGCCGACGCCTCCGATGGCCTCCATCGCCTCGGTCACGCCGGCGATCGACCACCGTCCCGTAGACAGCTTCGTAACCGGTGTCAAACAACGCAACACCGCGGACTCGCCGGCGGCCCCGGTGCCATGCTCCTGGCGCCCGGCAAGCTCGCAACAACGCAACACGAGAGCGAGGCCGGCCGCGTAGTCAACCGCCAGATCCGTCAAGGTCGCGCGATGCGCCGGTAGTTCGTGCAGCGGACGGCCGAAGACTTCGCGTTCGCGCGCATACGCGCGTGCCCAGGCGAGGCCGCGTCCCAAGGCTCCGGACGCGCCCAGCGCATTATGGATTCGAGTGATGTTCAGCATGGTCGCGATTCGCCTCACTCCGCTGCCCATCTCCGGTTCACCCACGGGCCACGCGAGCGCGCCCTCGAGTTCGAGCTCCGCGGTGGGAAGGGCGCGCGTGCCGAGCTTGTCCTTTAGACGGCGGACGATGATGCGGTTTCTGGTTCCGTCCCCCAGGAACCGGTGCACGCGAAACAGAACGAGTCCGCGGGAGCCCTCGGGTCCACCTTCCGGACGAGCCAGCGTGAGCGCCATCTCCGAGGTCGTCGCGGAGGTGAACCACTTGGTCCCCCAGAGCCGCCAGTGACCGTTGTCGTCTCTGCGCGCGACCGTGCCCGTCCGTCCGACATCCGATCCACCGGCGGTCTCTGTCATCCATTGGCCGCTCGCCCACGCTCGCTCCGGGTCGCGGGTCGTGAGTCGTTCGACGATGTCGCGTTCCTCGTCGCCTCCGTGAAGCAGGAGCGTTCGAGCTGCCCCGTCCGTCATGGCGACCGGACACGAGGCCAGCGCGGAGGACGGCCCCCACAGAGACAGAACACCGGCCCACACGAGACGAGCTTTGACACCGTACGGGTCGGTCTCGTACGGCAGCGCGGTTACTCCCGCCTCGACCCCAAACCGGCCCAACTCACTGTACGCGTCCGACACCTGGATCTCGTCGACGCGCTCGCCCCACGGCGAGTAAGGAACGTGACGCGGCGGCTCCCGCTCCGCCCGCGCCGCAAGGTCGAGAACCCTGGCGTCCGTGACGGCGCGTCCTAGTTCGCCGAGCTCCGGCTCCGCTGCGGCGAATACCTCGTCGCCGAGGTGGTAGGCGAGGCCCTCTCGCAGGATGCGGTCGCTGCTCCACGCATCGGGGAGCCTGGGAGCGGTCTGTTGAAAGTCGGCCATGGTGCGTAGCTTATGCTCCCGCGAATGGCTACGGCTTGTGGCAAGGCTCATGGCAATTAGGGCCATCGAGGTTAAGGGGCTGCGCAAGACTTATAGAAAGGTCGAGGCGGTGCGCGGGATCGACCTGCACGTCGAGGTCGGCGAGGTCTTTGCGCTCCTGGGCCCCAATGGTGCGGGCAAGACGACTACGGTCGAGATCCTCGAGGGCTATCGCAAGCGCGACGCCGGCGAGGTGCAGGTCCTCGGGACCGACCCCGAGACGAACGAACGCTCGTTCAAGGAGCGAATCGGGATCGTCTTACAGGAGACGAGCGTCGACCCATTCTTCACCGTGCGTGAGGTCATCGAGCTCTACGGTGGCTTCTACCCGAATCCGCTCCCCGTCGACGAGGCGATCGAGATCGTCGGATTGACCGACAAGGCAGACGAGCGGATCCGGCGCCTTTCTGGAGGGCAGCAGCGGAGACTCGACGTCGCCCTCGGGCTCGCCGGCAACCCTGAACTACTCTTCCTCGACGAACCCACCACGGGATTCGATCCATCCGCGCGCCGCAACGCGTGGCAGATGGTCAAGGACCTGCAGTCACTCGGCAAGACGATCCTGCTGACGACTCACTACATGGACGAGGCCCAGATGCTGGCCGGTCGCGTGGCGGTCATCGCCAGGGGCGAAATCGTTGCGGAGGGCCCGCCCGATGCGCTGGGTGGCAGGGACGTCGCCGGCACCAAGATCTCTTTCGTGCTGCCCCCCGGAAGCCCGTCGCCTCCCCCGCAGGTCGCCGGCAACTTCCAGATCCTTGGAAACTCATGGAGATCCGAGACGGACGCGGCGCTACCGATATTGCACGAGCTCACGGGCTGGGCCGTGAACAACAACGTCGAGCTTCGCTCGCTTCAGGTGTCGCAGCCGACGCTCGAGGACGTCTACCTGGCCCTCACCGGAGGCGAGCGGGACGGTGCGTCTGAATCTCAGACGGTGGCCGACCTCGCCGGTGGCAAGAGTGAGACAGGGCGGAGTCGGTGAGCAACGCCCAACTGGTATTGCGTCAAGCTCGCTTCGAGAACAAGGCATTCTGGCGCAACCCCGCCGCGGCATTCTTCACCTTTGCCTTTCCCCTGCTGTTTCTCGTCATCTTCTCGACGCTCCTGGGCGGAGGAACGAGTCCCTCCCCGACCGGGGAGGAGATCGAAAGCACCACGTACTTCATCCCCGCCATCCTGTCGTTCGCGGTGGTGACGGCGTGCTTCACGAACATCGCAATCGGCATCTCGTTCTCGCGCGATGAGGGCATTCTCAAGCGTCTGCGGGGAACCCCGTGCCCCGGATGGGTCTACCTCGCGGGGCGTGTGCTTCATGCGGTCTTCGTGAACCTCATCCTCGTCGTGATCGTCCTCATTTTCGGACAGGTCTTCTACGGAGTGGACATTCCACTGGATACCGTGGCCGCTTTCGTATTGACACTCGTCCTCGGAGCCGGGGCCTTCTGCGCGCTCGGGCTGGCGGCCACCTGCGCCGTTCCCAACGCCGAGGCCGCCCCCGCGGTGGTGAACGTGATGGTTCTGCCTCTACTGTTCCTCTCGGGAACCTTCATCCCGATAGGCGACGCACCACAGTGGATCCAGACTTTCGCCGGGCTCTTCCCCATCAAGCACTTTCTCGATGCGATGTTCGAGTCGTTCCTTCCCCCGCCGGACAACCCCTCGGGCTTCGTATGGAGTTCCATCATCGTGATCGCACTCTGGGGAATGGCCGGCTTGATCATTGCCGTCCGCTTCTTCCGATGGGCGCCGAGCAAGTAGTCCGCGCGACCGCTGTAGCGGTTAGCCTTCATCGCCAGAATGAGCACCGACACGATGTCACCAGTCGTCTCCGAGTCCGGCGTGGTCTTCACCGTCGAGGACTCCGCCGGCAACCTGGCAGGAGTGAACCTTTATCAGGAGATTCAGCGTCCCCGAATCGGACCCGCGTTCACCCGCACGCCAGACCTGAAGTCGTGGGAACTCGCCTTGCCCAGGCCGGATGTGGACCGCATGGAGTACCTGCTCGAGCTCGTCGTGGAAGGTGGGTCACCCCGGTTGACGCCAGACCCGAGCAACCGGCTGCGCGCCTCCGGTCCCTTCGGAGACAAGTCGGTCGTCGAGTGGCCCGAGTACCGGCGCCCATCTTGGTTGGAAGGCGAGTTCGCCAACCCGGGTCCGATCGCCCGCGGGTCGATCGAGTGCCGCCCGCTCAGAACCTCGCTGCCGGTCCTGTTGTGGTCGAGTCACGGAGCGGACCAGGGTCGGCCGCTTCCGCTTCTCGTTGCTCACGATGGCCCCGAGTACGCTGAGTTGTCGAAGCTGCTCATGCTGCTCGACCAAAAGATCGTCGAGGGGATGCTGCCGCCGATGCGGGCGGCGCTGGTCGGGCCGGTCGAGCGCAACGAGATCTACTCGGCCTCCGCCCTCTACGGCCGTGTGCTCGCGCACGAAATAATTCCGTGGCTGAGCCGTCACGCCCCCACGCCCCGGGGGCGCCGGTTCCGCGTCGGAATGGGCGCGAGCCTCGGAGGGCTGGCGATGCTTCACGCCCACCGAACGCACCCCGCGAGCTTCGGGGCGCTCTTTCTGCAATCGGGGAGCTTCTTCCGCCAGCGCTTCGACCAACACGAGCGGGGCTTCCCACGCTTCCGTCGCATCTCTCGGTTCGTGGGCCGCGTGCTCACGGCCGACGAATGGATGCATCCGATTCCCGTCACGATGACCTGCGGAACCATCGAGGAGAATCTCGCCAACAACCAGGCGGTTCACGACGCACTCGCGGCGCAGAGCTACGACGTCGGTCTGGTGGTCAACCGCGACGGGCACAACTGGGTGGGTTGGCGCGACACACTCGACCCTCACCTCGTCGAGTTCCTGCAGAAGACGTGGGCCTAGTGTCCGGGACCACCCGATGAGGCGAGAGCACGCCCGATTGTGGTCGAACTCGATCGGCGCAGACGGGAACATCATCGCCTACGGGCATCACGGCAGACCTCTGCTCGTGTTTCCCTCGGAACGAGGCAACGTAATGGACTACGAGGACCGGCAGATGATCGATTCCCTCGCGCACCTCATCGATGACGGGCGGCTCAAGGTCTACTGCATCGACAGCTTCGACTCCGCGAGCTGGAGTCGCGGAGACGTTGAGCTCGAGGAACGCGCCCGGCTGCACGGTCTCTACGAAAACTGGGTGATCGATCAGGTCGTTCCGTGGATTCACGAAGACTGCCGGGGAGCCCTCGATATCATGACCACGGGGTGCAGCTTCGGCGCCTACCACGCCGCCAACTTCGCCTTGAAGCGGGCCGACCTCTTTCCTCTGGCGATCTGCCAGAGCGGCGTGTACGAGATCTCGAACGTGGGACATGGTCGCCGCGGCGATGCCTTCTATTTCAACAACCCGATGGACTACGTCGCGAACCTGCAGGGCGATCACCTCGAGTGGTTGGCCGGGCGCGTAACCATCCTTCTCGTCTGCGGGCAAGGCCAATGGGAGGACACCACGGGCGCGCTCCATAGCACGAAGGCGTTTGCATCTCGCCTGGGCGAAAAGGGTCTCAGATACGAGCTCGACCTGTGGGGGCAGGACGTTCCCCACGACTGGCCGTCCTGGCGAAACCAGATCGCCCATCACATGCCGCGATTTTGCTGAGCGGAGACTGAGGGGGAAGAGTGGGTGAAACCAAGCATCTGATCGGACTGTTGCTCGGGACCGAGGAGGACTGGCCCCGGGCTTTCCAGGGCCTCATGCAGAGGCTGAATCCGAGAATCGACCTCCAGGGCGCCACGCACAGGTTCGACACCGAACGCATAACGATCGAGCCCTTCGACCTGCGCGCCAGGCCTCGCTACTCATTGGTGATCGACCGCCTAGCACACTGGTACTACGTACCGCGCGAGTGGCTTAAGAAGGTCAGCTTGATGAACGACGTGTACCTGATGAACAATCCGTTCACTTTCCAATCCATGGAGAAGCACTCCGCGTACTGCGCGATGGTCCGGCTCGGGCTGAAGATCCCCGAGACCTGGATGATCCCCACCAAGCAGCCGCCGGAGAACCCTCGCTTTCCCTACACCGCAAGCAAATACAACCGTCCTTTCACGCTCGAGAACGTCGCCAACCAGATCGGATATCCGCTCTACATGAAGCCGTTCGACGGCGGAGCCTGGGTCGGAGTCACGCGCATCCGCAACGACCAGGAGCTGCACCGCCGCTACGACGAGTCGGGTGAGCGGCTGATGCACCTTCAGGAATCGGTCGAGGACTTCGATGTCTTCGCCCGCAGTCTTTCCATTGGGGCCGAGACCATGGTCATGAGCTACGACCCGGCCGAGCCTCTCCACAACCGTTATGAGGTTCGGCACGACTTTCTCTCGCCCGAGCTGGGTGAGGAGATCGTCACCATCAGCCGTCTCGTGAACGCGTTCTTCCGCTGGGAGTTCAACTCCTGTGAGATCATCTGCAAGGACGGCGAGGCCTACCCGATCGACTACGCCAACGCGTGCCCCGACATGAGCCTCATCAGCTTGCATTACTACTTTCCATGGGCCATCAAGGCGCTCGCAAAGTGGGCCGTGTTCTGCGCATCGACCGGCCGAGCTATGCGCCTCGACCAGGATGTGCGTGAGTTCTTCGCGGTGGGCGACCGCGAGGACCTGGCCTACGAAGACAAGATCGCGGAGTACCGAAAGCTCAGCGAACGCTACTTTTCCGTCGGGGAGTACGAGGAGTTCTGCGATACGCACCTATCGCACATCGACGAGGTCATGGTCGACTTCGTGCGGAGCCCCGAGTTCGACGACATGCTTGTCGAAACGGTCGTTACCACGTTTCCCGCGCATGAGCAGGCGAAGTTCGTGTCGCACTACCGCGGATTGCTGGGGGCCTGGGCCGACGACCAGGCTTGAGGGACTCCCTCACCTTCGCGCGGCCGCACGCTTCCCCCTACTTCACCGACAGCAGTCCTAGACTGACACGATGACCAAGTCAATCGAGGTAAATGAGCTCGTAAAGACGTTCGGCCCGACGCGCGCCCTCGACGAACTCGACCTCGCGGTGGCGACGGGAGAGGTCCATGGATTCCTGGGTCCGAACGGCTCGGGAAAGTCGACCACGATCCGTGTCCTACTCGGCCTCCTCAGGGCCGACAGCGGAAGAGCCACGCTGCTCGGAGCCGATCCCTGGCGAGATGCGGTCGCGCTTCATCGCCGCATCGCCTACGTTCCCGGCGACGTGAACCTGTGGCCCAACTTGACCGGCGGCGAGGTCGTCGACCTCCTCGGCCGCCTGCGCGGCGGCCTCAACCAGAGGCGCAGAGCCGACCTGCTCGAGCGGTTCGACCTCGATCCCACGAAGAAGGGCCGGACCTACTCGAAGGGCAACCGTCAGAAGGTCGCGCTCGTCGCGGCGCTCGCTTCGGACGCCGAGCTGTTGATCCTCGACGAGCCGACCTCCGGCCTCGATCCCCTGATGGAGGCGGTCTTCCAGGAGTGCATCCGCGCGGTCAAAGCGGAAGGGCGAACGGTCCTGCTTTCGAGCCACATCCTGGCCGAGGTCGAGGCTCTGTGCGACACGGTGAGCATCATCCGGCTCGGCAAGACGGTTCAGAGCGGGACGCTCAGCGAGTTGCGGCACCTGACGCGGACCACGATCGTCGCAGAAACGGCCGAGCCGGCCACGGGTCTCGCCGATCTCCAGGGCGTCCACGACCTTCTCAGCGAGGACGGGCGCGTCTACTTCGACGTCGACACCGCGAACCTCGACGAAACTCTGCGGCACCTCACTAGCTTCGGCATCCGGGCGCTGAGCAGCCACCCCCCGACGCTCGAGGAGCTCTTCCTGAGGCACTACGGGGACACCGAGGATGGTGACGCCGAGGTGCGGCAGTCAAGGGGTGAACCGGCTTCGAAGGAGTCGGCTTCGTGAAGACCCTGACCGGTACCGGTACGCTCGTGCGCCTCATCCTGCGACGCGACCGCATTCGCATTCCGGTGTGGCTCATCGGTCTGGTCTTCTTCGCCCTCAGCAGCGCGTCCGGCGTCCAGGGGCTCTATCGCAGCCGCGCCGAGCTGGTCACCGCGGCCAGAGTCGTGGAGAACAACCCCGCCTTCATCGCCATGAACGGCCCGGCCCAGGCGCTCGACACCTTCGGTGGACGAGCGGCATGGGAGATCGGGGCCTTCGGCCTGTCCGCGGTCGCCCTCATGAGCATGTTCCTGATGGGCCGGCAAACTCGCTCCGAGGAGGAGAGCGGTCGAATGGAGCTGGTGCGCGCCGCCGTGGTCGGCCGGCACGCACCCGTAACCGCGGCGCTGACGGTCGTTGCCGGTGTGAACCTGCTGCTGGGAGCGCTCGTCGCCGCGGGCTTCATCGCACTCGACTTCCCCACCGGAGGGTCACTCGTCATGGGAGGGACATTCGCCGCGGTGGGGCTCGTGTTCGCCGCTCTGACGGCGGTCACGGCACAGGTCACCGAGCACACACGCGGCGTCTACGGGATCACCGGGGCGCTACTCGGAGTCGCCTACGTCGTGCGAGCGGCCGGCGACATCGGCAACGGGTCCTTGTCGTGGCTTTCGCCCATCGGGTGGGCGCAGGCCGCCAGGCCGTTCGCCGGGGAACGCTGGGAGCCCCTTCTGCTGGCGGTCGTCGTCTCGGCTCTGCTCGTCTACGTCGCCTTCGCGCTGGGGGCCCGGCGCGACGTGGGGGCCGGGCTCGTTGCGCAGCGCCCGGGCCCCCCGGTCGCCTCGCTTGGGCTTGCGCGGCCGTTCGGACTCGCTCTCCGCCTCCAGCGCGCAGCATTGATCGGGTGGACCGTGGCGCTCTTTCTGAGCGGGCTCGCGTACGGCTCGGTGGGACGGGACATCGAGGACCTCGTCGCCGACAGCCCCGAGATGGGCGACATACTCACCCAGACCGGCGGCAACCTAGTCGACTCCTTCTTCGCCACCACCACTTTGATGCTGGCCCTTCTCGCCAGCGGCTTCTCGATCCAGTCGGCCCTGCGCCTGAGGTCCGAGGAGAGCTCGGGGCGCGCCGAACCCCTTCTGGCCACCGCTATCTCGCGCGCCCGCTGGGCGACCTCTCATCTGACCGTTGCGATGGTGGGGGCCGCCATCGTGGTGGCGGCCGGAGGGCTCGGCACCGGTATCTCCTACGGGATCTCGATCGGAGAGCTCGGCCAGGTGCCTCGCTTGCTGGGGGCCTCGCTCGTCCATTTGCCGGCCGTATGGGTGCTCAGCGGCCTTGCGATCGCGCTCTTCGGACTGAGCCCCCGCGCTGCGATGTTCGCGTGGGCGGCCCTGGGCGGCAGCGTGGTGGTCGGATTCTTCGGGCAGCTCTTCGGTTTCCCCGACTGGGTCACGGAGCTCTCGCCCTTCACCCACTCCCCGCAGGTGCCCGTCGCCGATCCGACGATCGGCCCCCTGGTCGTGCTGTCGGGGCTAGCGGCGGGGCTGGTCGCGCTCGGGCTCTGGGCCTTCGGTCGAAGGGACGTTGCTACGACCTAGGATCGGCCGGTCCGGGAGCCGCTCGGAGGCCGGCGCGACGTACGCACGGAGCTGCTTCACGCGCGTCGCCACGACTCCGGTACCGACCAGGCACGCGAGTCCACCGACCACCACCGAGGGACCCGCGCCGATCGCCCCGGCCACCAGACCGGCCTCGAGATCGCCGATGCGAGGGCCGCCGCTCACCACCATCAGGTTGAGGGCCTGCACGCGGCCGCGCAGGTTGACCGGCGTAGCCTCCAGAAGCATGGTCCCGCGAAACACGGCGCTGACCACGTCGGCCGCGCCGGCGATGGCGAGGAACGTCAGCGTCAGGAGGAGCGAAAACAGCGACAGGCCGGCCGCCGCGATGGCGGCTCCCCAGACCGCGACGGCGAGCACGACCGCGATCCCCTGCCGCCGCACGTGCTTCACCCAACCGGTCGTCAGCGCGCCGATGAGCGCTCCCGCGCTGGGGGCCGCGTACAGCAACCCCAGTCCCGCCGCGCCCAACCCGAAGGTCTCGTCGGCCAGCTGGGGAAAGACCGCACGCGGCATCCCGAAGATCATCGCGATGAGGTCGATGACGAAGATCGAAGAGATCAAGGGGGTCCGCAAGCTGAAGCTCACGCCCTCCTTGATCAAGCGTGCGCTCAGCCGGCCCTCGTCGTCCAACGGCCCGCCGGCGTGCGGCGGCTGCCCCGGGATCCAGTGGAGCGCGATCAGCACGGCGACGAACGTGGCCGCGTCGGCCGCGTGGACCCACCCGGGCCCCCCGAAAGCGGCGATGATCAGACCGCCCGCCGCAGGACCCGCGATGTGCGTTATCTGGAAAGAGACCTGGCGCAGCGCAATGGCCGCCGGCACCTGGTTCTCGTTGATGAGATCGGGAATGATCGCGGCGCGCGGGGGCCGGTCGATCGCTTCGAACGCGCTCCCCAGCGCGGTGAGGGCGTAGATCGACCAAAGAGCAGGGTCGCCTCTGAAGCTCAGCACCGCCAGTGCGATGGAGTCGAGCATGAGCCCGAGCGTCGCGACGAACATGACCTTCCGACGATCGAAGGTGTCGGCGATCGACCCGCCGATTATGGAGAGGGCGATGAGTGGCACGACCTCGACGAGACCGACGAAACCCACAGCGACGGTCGAACCGGTGATCATGTACACCTGAAAGGGAACCGCCACGAGGCGCATCTGGGTGCCGATGAGCGACACGACCTGCCCGATCCACAACGCGCGATAGGGAACGGAGTCGCGTAGGGGGGAAATGTCGATCGCGACGGAACGAACAGCCCGGAACTTTGGCCCCACCTAACCGTTCACCGAGAGTCGGGTCCGGCTCAATAGAGTATCGACGAGTACGACTTGAGTTTCTCGCGGCGGTGAAGAGCGTCGACGATACGCACCGTGCCGGAACGCGAACGCATGACGATGGACTGTGTGATCGCGCTCGAGCGCTGGTAGCGGACTCCCTTGACCAGCTCGCCGTCCGTGATCCCGGTCGCGGCGAAGAAGACGTCCTCGCCTGCGCAGAGATCGTCGGTCGATAGCACGTCTTTGACGTCGAGACCGGCTTCGACGGCGGCTTGTCGCTCCTCGTCGTTGCGTGGCCACAGCTTCCCCTGGATCACTCCCCCGAGACACTTGATCGCTGCTGCGGAGATGACTCCCTCAGGGGTTCCACCGATTCCCAGTAGCAGATCGACGCCCGTCCCGTCGCGCGCGGCCGCAATCGCTCCCGCGACGTCGCCGTCCAGGATGAACTTGATGCGCGCTCCGGCCTCGCGGACCTCTTTGACGATCGCATCGTGACGCGGTCTGTCGAGGATGACCACGGTCAGGGCGTCCACATCCGACGACTTGGCCTTGGCGATGCGCTTGAGGTTCTCCGTGACCGAGGCCTCGATGTCGACGACGTCACGGGACTCCTCGCCCGTAGCGATCTTCTCCATGTAGACGCACGGGCCGGGATCGAACAACGTGCCCCGCTCGGCCAGCGCAATCACCGCGAGGGCTCCGCTCATCCCCTTGGCGGTAAGGGTGGTTCCGTCGATCGGATCGACCGCGATGTCCACCTGTGGCGCCTCGCCGTTCCCCAATTCCTCGCCGCGGTAGAGCATCGGGGCTTCGTCCTTCTCGCCCTCACCGATGACGATGATGCCATCCATCGGAACCGTGTCCATCATCACTCGCATGGCGTCGACGGCCGCCTGGTCGGCTGCTTCCTTGTCGCCTCGACCCATCCAGCGAGCGCCGGCAAGGGCAGCCGCCTCGGTCACACGAACGAGTTCCATGGCGAGGTTCCTATCGGGGGCCTCACCGGTGGGCCCGGATGCCCGCATACTGCCTCCTGGTCTCGGCTCGAGTTCGACTGTGAGAGCCCTGTACCCGCTCCACAGGCGTTTTGTGATTGGAGTCGAGCGTAACGGGAAAACCCCTCGGCACATGCCGAGACTCAGACGGGTGACTGCTCCGTCTCAGGACGCTCTAAGGGGCGAGCAGCCGGCCCACTGGGAGGGGGCACAGGTAGCCGAACTTCTTCGACGGCAAGTAGCCGTCGATCCCGGTGCCGGTTGCGTACCACTGCCGGGGAATCGGAGCTCTTCGAGTCTTGCTGTCCCGCCCCCCCTTGTTGATCTTCAGGACGTCCAGACCGCGGTACGCATCGAGCGCGTAGACGATGGATCTCGAGTTGTCCTTCGGCGCCCAGTATGCGGCCCACGTCGAACCGTTGGCCGGGAGGTAGTAGCCGACCTGGCGGATCCTCGACGGGTTGGTCGTGTCGAGGAAGCGTGTCCCCTGCTCGTACCACCCCACGGCAGCGATACCGGCCTGCTCGTCGAACCGGATGCGTGCCACGAGTACTGCCAATCGTCGAGTTCTCATGTGGGGAGGTTCGGCGCGGGGCGCCGCAGTCCTCCACGGCCGGCGAGGGCCGAGGAATTCCCCTACGCCGGATAGGCGACGATCTCGGTTGCCTTGATCGCGGCCCACGCCCTCGCTCCCTCCACCAGGCCCAGCTCGGAGGCGGCGGCCGCCGTCACCAGGGCGGTCACCGGGACCACGCCCTCGAGCCGCACCCGCACGACGTCGTGATCGGGCTCCACGGACGCCACGACCCCCTGCCAGGTATTCCGGGGGCTTCCCTCGGGTTGCGCCCCATGGAGCGCCACGGCTCGAGGCGAGACGCTGACGAGCACCGCGCCGGCGGGGGCCTCCGGCACCACGAGTTCCATCCCCGACTCCAGCGTCACGAACCCACCTCGTGACGTACCGCGCCAGAGATTGAGCCCGAAGAGCTCGGCAACATAGGGCGACCCAGGTCGCCGTCGAAGTTCCTCCGCGGTGCCGCTCTGAATCACGCGCCCATCCTCGAGAACCATCATTCGGTCTCCGAGCAGCACGGCTTCGACGGGGTCGTGCGTGACCACGATCCTGCTTCCTTCGAATCGGCCGAGGTGCGCGATCAGACTCCGCCGGAGTGGAGCGCGCGCCATCGCGTCGATCGCCGCGAGCGGCTCGTCCAGAAGCAGCAGCATCGGGTCGGCCGCCAGTGCGCGCGCCAGGCCCACGCGCTGCGCCTGGCCCCCGGACAAACTCGATGGTCGTTCGTCCGCATAAGCGGCGAGATCCATGCGCTCGAGCCACCGCTGAGCAAGCGTGCGCGCCTCCCGCTTGCTCCTGCTCCCCGTCCGCAGTCCGAACGCGACGTTCTCGACGATGCTCATGTGCTGAAACAGGAGATTGTCCTGAAAGAGAAGGCCGACGCGGCGCTGCTCCGTGGGCACATGGAGGCCCGTGGACGTGTCGTCGAGCACCTCACCGTCGAGCAACACACGCCCTCGTTCGAGTGCAACGAGCCCCGCGAGAGCGAGCAGCAGGGTCGTCTTCCCCGCACCATTGCGACCCACGAGGGCCACGGTCTCCCCGGCACGCGCTTCGATGAACGCATCCAGCTCGAGGCGTCCGAGCGTCAATCGAAGCGCGGCCTGCAGGCTCATGGTGAAGAGACGAGCCGGTCGCGCATGGCCACGATGACCGTCAGCGAAATCACGACGAGAACGAGGCTCAGGGCGATCGCGCCGTCCAGGCCCCTCTGGAGCTCGACGTACACCGCAAGGGGAATCGTCTGCGTTCGGCCGGGCAGATTGCCGGCGAAGGTGATTGTCGCTCCGAACTCTCCCAGGGCACGCGCCCAAGCCAGCACCGCGCCGGCTCCCAGCGCCGGCAGGACTGCGGGGAGCGTGATCCGTCTGAAGACGGTCCATGCACTTGCGCCGAGTGTCGCCGCCGCATCCTCGTAGCGGATGTCGAGTGAGCGCAGCGCCGCCTCGACGGTCAGAATCAGAAAGGGAAGCGCGACGAAGGTCTCGGCAACAACGACCCCGGCGGTCGTTCCGAAGAGGCGAATGCCGAAGAGATCCTCGAGCAGCCCTCCGACGAGTCCGCGGCGGCCGAGCACGAGCAGCAGTGCGACTCCCCCGACCACCGGCGGAAGCACGAGCGGTAGCAGAGCGACTCCACGAACGAACGATCGACCGGGAAAATCCCAGCGCGCGAGAAGCCACGCGAGCGGGACGCCCAGTAGCAGCGACAGGAAGGTCGCCGCAAGGGACACACGCAATGAGAGCAACAGTGCGGCGCGAATCTCGGGCCGCGCGAATTCCTCCACCAGACGCCCCCACGGCGCGCGCAGGACGAGAGCCACGAGTGGCAGCAGCAGGAACAGGGCGCACACGAACGCAAGCGCCGCGATCGGAAGCGGGGGCTTGTCGCCGCGACGTCTCGCACGATGCATCATCTTGCTGGAGGAAGCTGGAAGCCGTGCCCACTCAGAGTCCGCCGGCCGGCCTCCGAGCGGACGAAGTCCACGAACTCGGCGGCCTCCGGGGGGGCGCCCTCGAGGGCGACGATCGGGTAGGTCGCAACCACGTTTTCCTCGTCGGGGATGGCGATCCCCTCGAGCTTGGAGTCGGCCGCGATGTCCGTGACGTAAACCAGGCCAACGTCGGCCTCGCCGAGCGCTACGCGCGTGAGCACTCCTCGCACGTCGCCCTCGAGCGAATCCGGTTCGACCGTGATCTCCGCCGTCTCGAATAGCTCGAGTGCGTACCTGCCGGCGGGACACGCCTCGTTGCACAGAGCCACGACGAGCTCGGGATCCTCGAGATCGCTCAGCGACGAGATTCCCTCGGGGTTTCCGGATGGCACCGCGATCGCGAGCCGGTTCTCCACGAACACCACGGGATCCTCGGCCAGACCCTCGTCGGTGACCCTGGTCATGCTCGCCTCGTCGGCGGATGCGAAGACGTCGGCCGGAGCCCCCTCGATGATCTGCGCCGCGAGGTCGGATGAGGCGAGGAAGTTGAACTCGACGTGGATGTCGCCGTGCGCGTCGGCGAATTCGCCCGCGATCTCGTCGAAGGCGTCGGTCAGGGAGGCGGCGGCGAAAACGGTTACATCCTGCGGATCGTGCGAGCCGGAGCCGCCGCCGCCGGCCGATCCCTCGGACCCGCACCCGGCCAGCACGAGCAGGACTACGAGCAGAGCGGCGATTCCTCCCCCGCTACTCATGAGGCGGAAGCTCGATGATGACCGTGGTGGCCTTGACGGCGGCGACCGCCATGACTCCGGGCTCGAGCCCCAGCTCCTCGGCCGCCTCGGCGGTCATCAACGACACCAGCCTGTGGCGTCCGGACTGGAGCTCGATCTGCGCCGTGACCTCGTTGCTGATCACGCGCGTCACGATCCCCGCGAAGCGGTTGCGGGCCGACTGTGCAATGGCATCCTCGGCCGCGGCGGATTCGTTGAACTCGGTGGCGAGGCGGGCGAGCGCGGCGCCGTCGACGACCCGGTGCCCCCCCTCGGTGCGACCTGACGGGAGCCTGCCCGAGTCCGCCCAACGCCGGACCGTGTCGACGCTCACGCCTAGCAAGGCTGCGGCCTGCCCGATTCGATACTCGCTCACGCAGGGATTCTAGCCCTAGAACCTTGCATCCGCGGGATGTGTCGGGTCAGCTCTATGTCTTGCCTTCGTGCGCCTCGATTAGCGCGGAACCTCGAGGCCGCCCCCTAGACCCCTGGGGTGGCTCCGTCCTCGAGGTCCAGCAGATCGAGTGAGAAGAGAGCCCCCGGGAAGCCAGGCTCGGTCGAGCGCCCGACCGTGACGTCGCCGCCGAGGTCGCGTGCGAACCGCCGAGCGATGTAGAGGCCGAGCCCCGTACCGGGGACCTCCGAGATACCGGGGTCGCTCAGGCGTCTGAAGCGTTCGAAGATGGTCTCCTCGACCCCGGCGGGTATGCCGGGTCCCCCGTCGCGCACCTCGATGACCACGCGCGGCCCGCCGCCGAGCACTCGAACCAGAACCGGTGAGCCCGCGGGCGAGTACTTGGACGCGTTCTCGAGGAGATTGCGCAGGATGTGGTGCACGCGGAAGGCATCCGTCACGATGCCAAGTCCGTCTTCGACGTCCACCACGAGTCTTTCATCGGCCCCCGAGGCTTCGGCCGCATCGGTGACCAGTGCCGAGACCTCCACGAAGCGGCGCTTGCTCCTGATGTCACCCTTCTCGAGCTGCGAAACCAGCAGCAGGCTCTCCACGATCGTGGCAAGGCGTTTGCACTGCCGCACCGTCGCTTCCAAGAAACTCTTGCGGTCCGCCTCACCCAGGTCGCCGGAACGGTTGAGCATGGTCTGCGCGTAACCGTTGATCGAGGTCAACGGTGTCCGAAGCTCGTGCGACACGGCCGCAACGAAATCGTCCTTGAGGTTGTCCAGCTCGCGCAGCCGTTCGAGGGCCGAGCGTTCCAACGCCGCCAGACGCGCCCGTTCGATCACGATGGCCATCTGATCTGCGAGCGTGCCCAGCAGCTCGAAGTCCTCGTTGCTGAACGCGTCGGGGCGTGGGCTCTCCGCATTCAGAACCCCCAGGACCTTCTCCTCGGAGCGAAGGGGCATGCACATTTCGCTGCGCGTCGGACCGACGATGTCGAGATAGTCGGGATCCAGCGAGACGTCCGGGATCAGACGACCCTCGCCCGACCGGGCCACCGCGCCCACCACTCCCTCTTCCGGTTCGAACGCGATGCGAGTCGCGTACTCGGGATAGCCGTAGTAGGCGCGCGTGTGCAGAAGGCCGTCGTCCGCAAAGAGCATCAGGGCCATGGACTCCCAGCCGAGCTTGTCGGCGATCTCCGTGATCATCGAGTTGAGCGAAGCATCGAGGTCGTGTACCGAAGCCACTCCGGCGAGTACCACCGCCGAAACCGCTTGGAGTTCCTGGCGCGCCTTCTTCTCGGCGGTCGCACGCTCCTGAGCGGCCCTGCGCAGACGAGAGCCCTGGACGACCGCGGTGACCTGCTCGACGATCGGAACGATCATCTCGAGATCGGATACACGATAGCGGCGGCGGCTCGACTCGACGTTGAAGGCTCCGATGACGGCCCCCTCGTAACGCATCGGCACCGACAGGGCGCTCTTCATCCCGGGAGTGTCCGGTTTGTAGTGCTCGGACTTCGACACGTCGGTGGCGACCACCGGCTCGCCCGTCACGAACGCGTGTCCGGAGATGCCCTCGCCCGGTTGCAGGAACTTGGACTCTGGATTCGGGTAACCGTACGAGCCTACGCACGCGAGCCGGCCGTCACCCGTGGGCAAAGCGAGTGCAACCGCATCCGCATCGAAGAGCCGGGCGAGACCGGCCGACATCGCGGCGAACGACTGCTCCTGGTCTCCGGAGGACAGGCCTTCGGCCACGATCGCCGAGGCAGCGGACAGGGCACGCGTCAGCCCGCGGCGGGAGCGACGCGCCCATAGCCATCCCGCGAGCACACCGGCAACGATCGTAACGAGCCAGATCGCCGCCTCGATGATCTCGAGTTGTGTCTCAAAGAAGGGCACGCTGTCTTCTCAGGAGTCGTTCGAGTCGTCGTTGCCTTTTCCCTATTTATCGGCAGCGCCTTGAGCATCGTTGCCGTTCTCGTCGTTGTTGTTGCGATTGCGGTTCCGGTTGCGGTTGCCGCCGCCGTCGTCGTCACCATCATCCGGCGTTGGAGTCGGGGTGGGAGCGGGTGCGAGCGACTGCGGATCGAAGGGGCTGTCCTGAGTGTTGTCACATGGCAAGTTCTCGGGGCCCCTGCCTCTGAAGGCGTCGATGTACTCGGTGACCGTGTCCTCGTCGAACTCGTCCAGTCGCATCATCTTGTTCCACGAGGTGACGGATATAGGGGTCTCGGTCCCCGAGTAGGGGGCCGAGATCGTACGGTCGTCGTACTCGTCAACCAGGTCTTCGATATCCCGAATGGTCGCGGCCTCGACCTGCTGAGGATCGTAGAGCACCCCGACCGTGCCGTGTTCGAGCGAGTGGACGTACAGTTCGTCGGCGATCTGCGTGCCGTGGACCCCGCAGGGGGCCGCCGACGGGGAATGGTCGCCTGTCACCGGGGGAGTCATCGGGTAGTTGACCGGATCGTTGGTGTGGTCCCCGTCCTCCCGAAACTCGTCCACCGGATTGCCGTTGATCTCGCCCGGGGTCTGGGTTCGAAGGAAGAAGAACCAGATGGCGGCGACGACGATGGCCGCGAAGACCATGCCGCGCACCAGTCGTTCCCGAAACTCGGCGCGCTTCTGAGCTCTTGCGGCGGCCTCGCGTTGCCGTCGCTTTTCCTCTAGCCGTTGCCTTCGCTTCTCGTTGGGATCGAAGCCGGGAGGCCGCTGCTGTGGTCTCTTCTTCCGCTTGCTCTTTTTCTTAGCCATTGAGGAGGGAGGCTATCGTGAACTGCGAATGAACGAGGGCTGGCAGTTCGTCACAGTGAGCGCGCTGGTTGTCAACGCGCTGTTGGGTTTCGGCTACCGGCTCTATCGCTTGCCGCGCGGCGGCACCCGCGCCGACGTCAACGGGCAGGCTCTCCTCGGAGTCATCCTGATAGCTATGGCCGTTGCCCTGGGCTTCGGTGCAGGATGGCCTCGCTGGCCCGCCCTCGTCTACGGCTTGTTGTTCGGAATCGTGGTGATGCCGATCTGGGTCCTTGCGGTGCTCATCCCCGGTTCCCCGGGACGACCCGACTACATCTTCACGGCGCTGTATTGGATCGTCCTCTTCCTGATCGTCGGCGGAACGCTGGCCGTCTAACAGAGCGAGCTAAGGCATCGGGCCTCAGTCGTCATCGGCCATCGGAGCGAGATGACGCAGCTTGTTGGGGTTGCTGATCGCCCGGACCGTCTGCACGAGGCCGTCGGCGATGTCGAGCGAGACGACCAGCACCGGCCGCCCGTCGGCGTCGAGGAAGACCGCTCCCGGCTGGCCGTTGACCTCTAGTTGGCTCATGCGGCTCACACCCAGGCGGGCCGACGGTCTGCCGATGTTGCTGAAAAGACGGACGACCCGCTCCCGTCCATGGACCGGACGGGGGATGGCGGGAGCCCTGCCGCCGCCATCTCCGTAAGCGACGACGTCGGCGGCGAGCAGATGGATCAGTCCCTCCGTGTCCCCGCCCGCGACCGCGTCGAAGAATCGACTCGAGAGCTCTTCGCGCTTCTGGCGTGACGCCTCAAAGCGCGGCTTCTTCGCCTCGACCTGGCGGCGGGCACGGACCGCGGTCTGGCGACAGTTGTCCTCGCTCTTGCCGACTACGGCTGCGATCTCATCGTAGCCGTAGTCGAACACCTCCCGAAGGAGGAAGACGGCTCGCTCGACGGGGCCGAGGCGCTCGAGCAAGACGAGGAATGCGAGTGAAAGCGAGTCCGCGGTCTCGGCGTGCCGGGCGCCCTCCGACTCCGTGTCGGTCAGGAGGGGCTCGGGCAGCCAGGTGCCGACATACCTCTCTCGGCGCACGCGCGCCGACTTGACGTGATTGATGGCCAGTCGGGTGGTGACCGTGGACAGCCATGCCTTGGGCGACTCGATGTCCGCCCCCTTACCCGACTCGCGGTGGAACCGCAGGAACGCCTCCTGGACGATGTCCTCGGCGTCGCTTGCGCTGCTCACCATCCGGTAGGCGATCGAGAACAGCAGCGGTCGGAGGTCTTCGTACACGCTTTTCCTCTCCGTCTGTGGAGCGTTTTTGGCGTTCATCTTCCCCGGCTAAGACAAGGCAGGCTTCCCATCTGTGACACCTCTCCCGGAATACCGAACCCGTGTCACAGGAAGCGGCGTCATCTTGTCTCAAAGGGGCGACAGAAGAGATGTGTTTCGTTTCAGAGATCCCGAGTTGGAAGCAAGCTGAACGAGGAGGTGACCATGGTGACGCCGGATAACCCGCGAAGGCGCGTGACCGTCCCCGGCTTCCTGCTGGCGATGTTGCTACTGCCACTCGGCGTGGCGTTAGCACCTGCCGGAGTTGGGATACCAATCTTCGTCATCGGCCTGGCTCTGCTAATGCCGGAGCAATGAGGCTCCCACAAAGAGGGAGCCGAAGGTTTGGTCGCCGGCGATCCTCCGACTCGCGCACACTATGCCGTGCGCGCGAGCATGCCCCATGAGTCGAGCCTGCGAGCCAACTCGTCGGCGGTCGTCTGATACATGAGGGCGAGCGACATAAGGTCGTCCTCGCGAATCGTGAGCACCCGCCCGTTGAAATCTCCCCGTTGTAACTGGATCGCGGTCATGAAGCGGTGAATCGGCTCTCTGTCCACCGCTGGAAGTTTCTCGAGGTTGTCGAGGTCGAGCACGACGCGTCGTTTCTGCTCGGTGTGCACGGGGGTTGCATCGCCTGCCTCGGGCAGCAACTCGGATATGGGCACGTCGTAGAAGTCGGCGAGCTCGTGGAGCCGGCCCACGGTCACGTTGCGGTCCCCCCGCTCGTACGCGCCGATAACGGCCGCCTTCCATTCCCCCCTCGATACCCCCTGCACGTCCTGGAGGGACATGCCCTTCTGCTGGCGGATCTTGCGAAGATTCTCGCCAAGTGCCTTTGCGTACTCCCGAGCTTCCATATCTGCGGCTCCTGTGTTCGGGTTGAGTCGTGCTTGCGTTGATTGTGACGGCTCCACCGCGCTGCGAGCCGCATTTCCGACACGCAGAGTGGTCATTCCTGCGTAATGCGGGACTATTTGATAACACTACGCGTTCACTACCCTAAGCGGTAGTGGCCTTCAGCGCCGACTACAATCAGAGATCGCCGGTCGCCTCCGGCGCAGCGGAAGGAACGGATTACATGAGACCAATCTGGAAGGGCTCGATCACCTTCGGGCTCATCAGCATCCCGGTGAAGCTCTTCTCCGCGGTCCAGGAGAAGAGCCTCAAATTCAACATGCTCCACGACGAGGAGGCCTGTCCCGAGGGCGGGGGCCGGATCAAGCTCAAGAGGACGTGCAGCGCCTGTGACCAGGAGGTGGCCTGGGACGACATCGTCAAGGGCTACGAGTACTCGTCCGGCCACTACGTCACCTTCACGCAGGACGAGCTCCGGGCGCTCGACGTCGATTCGATCAAGGCGATCGACGTTGTCTCCTTCGTCCCGCTCGAAGATATCGACCCGATCTACTTCAACAAGACCTACTTCGTGGCTCCCGACGCGAGCGGGATCAAGGCGTACAAGCTGCTCGCCGATGCTCTGGAGGCCGAGGGTCAGGTCGGCATCGCGAAGGTGGCGCTGCGGGAGAAGGAGCACCTCGCGACGATCCGGCTCAAGGAGGACGTTTTCGTACTCGAGACGATGCACTGGCCCGACGAGATTCGTGAGCCGGAGTTCGAGGAGTTCGATAAGAAGGTCGACGTGCGGGATACCGAGGTCAAGATGGCTCGCCAGCTCATCCAGCAGCTCTCTGCCGACTTCGACCCCAGCCAGTTCCAGGACGACTACCGACTCAAGCTCGAGGAAATCGCCGCGCAAAAGGTCGAGGGTGAGGAAGTGACGGTCGCGGCGGAACCCGAGGAGGAACCGACCAAGGTCGTCGACCTCATGGAGGCGCTGAAGGCCTCGGTCGCGGATGCAAAGAAGAAGAAAGGGACCTCGTCCGGGTCGTCCAAGAAGACGACCAAGAGGAGAGCCTCCGCTTCGTGAGCTCTTCGCATGAGAGCACTGCTTTGGAAACCATCTCGATCAAGATCCCGGCCTCGCCGGAGTACCTGCAGGTCGTGCGCCTCGTGGCCGCGGGCCTGGCATCGCGCCTCTCGTTCACCCTCGAGGACATCGAAGATCTCAAGATCGCAGTCGACGAGTTGTCCGCGTACATCACCGGGGCGCACGGACGTTCCGGAACGCTGGCCGTCAGCTTCACCCTCCACGGCGACCGAATCCAGATCAGGGGGATCGGCGAATACACCGAGAGCTACGAGGTGCGAACCGAACTGACCGAGTTCTCGCGCATGATCCTGGAGACCGTCGCGGACTCGGCCGAGTTGAGCGCATCCGACGGGAGGCCGGCCTTCTCCGTCGTCAAGAACAAGAGGGCCTAGCGATGGACAGGGCAATGCTGGACCGGGCGGAGGTCCGGCAGCTATTCCTGGAGTACAGGGGTGCGTCCGAGGGCGACCGCGCCCGGCTCCGAGAGCAGCTCGTGGACCAGTACATCGGACTCGTCGAGTTCCTCGCACGCCGCTTCAGGAACCGAGGGGAACCCCTCGAGGATCTGGTGCAGGTTGGCACCATCGGCCTGCTCAAGGCGATCGAGCGCTTCGACCTCGAGCGGGAGGTCGAGTTCTCGACCTACGCCACGCCGACCATCGTGGGCGAGCTCAAGAGGCATTTCCGCGACAAGGGCTGGGCCGTCCGCGTACCGCGCAGGCTGCAGGAGTTGCATCTCGAGCTCACCAAGGTCGTGAGCACCCTCGGCCAGGAACTCCGGCGTTCGCCGACCGTCGCCGAGATCGCCAGGGCGGCGGGGACCTCCGAGGAAAACGTGCTCGAGGGTCTCGAGATCGCGCAGGCGTACAACTTCACTTCACTCGACGCCCCCATTGACTCCCACGACGCGGGATCCACCTCGTTCGCCGACCAGCTCGGCGGCGAGGACGAGCAGTTGCGAAATCTCGAGTACCGCGCGGCTCTGGCCCCCGAGATGGCCAAGCTCCCCGAGAGAGAGCGACGGATCCTCTACCTGAGGTTCTTCAAGGGGATGACTCAGAGCGAGATCGCGGAGCGGCTCGGAATCTCCCAGATGCACGTCTCGAGGCTCCTCAACCGGACCCTGATGCGCCTCAGAGAGGCACTCGAGGTCTAGGTTCCCCCCGAGCTGAGTTTCAGGCGGCCCCTCGGCGCGCCGATTTATAAGCAGCGGCAAAACTGGGAGGAGCTCGGGTGCTGCGGGGATCAGCCGTATTCATTGCCACCATTCGAAGCCGGGCCCCCAACGGGTCTGGGTCCGGCCGCGCCCTGTCTGTCGTAGCCCGCGTTCGTCGTCCCGCCTCTCTCGCGCTCGTCGCCGCTCTGGTGCTGGGGGCATGTTCGCTCGAACCCATGGATCTCGAAGGCGAACGCCCCCTGGCGTTGCGCTCCACCATCCGGGCCGCGGATGGAACGCTGTTGACCCGCGTGTACCGCGAGAACCGCGCCTACATGGCCTACGGCCGGATTCCTCGCACGATGGTCGACGCCGTGATCTCGGCCGAGGACTCGCGTTTCTTCTCGCACGGTGGCTTCGATCTGAAGGCCATCGGCCGGGCGTTGTTGGCGAACATGGACGAGGGGGCGACCGTACAGGGCGGAAGCACGATCACTCAGCAGTACGTCAAGAACACCTACTTCAGGGAAGCGCCGAAGACCCTCGAGCGAAAAGCGCGCGAGCTTCGCATTGCCATCGAAGTCGAACGCCAGTACTCGAAGAAAGAGATCCTCGAGCGCTACCTCAACACGGTCTACTTCGGGCACGGCGCCTACGGGCTGAAGACGGCGGTCGAAACGTTCTTCGGGCACGATGTCGACAGCCTCTCCGTTCACGAAGCCGCTCTTCTGGCCGCGATGATCAAGTCGCCGTCGCTCTACGATCCGAGCGACCACCCCAGGAACGCCAGGCAACGCCGCAACTACGTGCTCGATCGCATGGCCGAGCTCGGGCATATCGAAGCTCGCGACGCGCGCCGCTCCAGGAGGGCGCCTCTGGGCGTCACCCCGAACTCACCCCCGCTTACTCTGCGCCAGCCCTACTTCGTCGAGGCGGTGAAACGCGAGATTCTCGCCGATAAACGGCTGGGACGAACCGAGCAGGGCCGGGCGCGGGCTCTGTACAAGGGTGGGTTGTCGGTCACGACCACGCTCCGCCCCACGATGCAGCGGATGGCGTCAGACGCCGTCGAGTCGGTGCTCAACCAGCCCGGCGACCCCGCCGCAGCGTTAATCGCGCTCGACCCGCACACCGGCGAGATCCTGTCCATGGTGGGAGGCAGCGACTTCAGCACCTCCCAGGTCAATCTCGCGCTGGGCCGAGAAGGCGGAGGCTCGGGCCGCCAGCCGGGGTCCACCATGAAGCCCATCGTCGCGGCGGCTGCACTCGAGGCCGGCCTGAGCTTCGACGAGACCTACGAGTCCGGCCCCCTCAGCACCGTTACGCCGGACGGCTCCACCTGGACGGTGGGCAACACAGAGGGCGGCGGTGGGCCCCCCTTGCCCATCAATGAGGCGCTCGTGGATTCGGTCAACGGTGTCTTTGCGCGCCTCGCGCTGGATCTCGGCGCCGGTGCGATCGCAAACCAGGCGGAGCTCATGGGGGTCGGCGCGCCTCTGCCCACGGTACCCTCCATCGCGCTCGGTTCGGCGGAGGTCAGCGTCCTCGATATGGCGGCGGCATACGGAACCCTCGCCAACGGCGGCACTGCCATCGAGCCCACGACGATCCGGTCGGTCGAGACCCCCGATGGCCAGGTCGACCGGCCGCGCCAAAGGGTCACGCCGGGAGTGCTGGCTCCGGGCAACGCCTATCTCATCACCAAGGCGCTCGAGCAGGTGATCGAGCGGGGCACGGGAACGGCGGCGCGCCTCGGACGGCCCGCGGCCGGCAAGACCGGAACCACGAACGACTACGGCGACGCCTGGTTCGTCGGCTACACGCCGGATCTCGTCACCGCGGTGTGGGTGGGCTACCCCCAGGGTCGCATCCCGATGACGAGCGTGCACGGAATCCACGTCGTCGGGGGCTCTCTGCCCGCGCAGATCTGGAGGAACTTCATGTCGTCGGCCCTGGCCGGCCGCCCCGTCAGGCAGTTCCTCCCGCCGCGCAGCGACACGGTCGAGGTCCGCATCGATCCCGTAAGCGGTCTGCTGGCCGCGCCCTGGTGCAAGGGCAAGATGAAAAGGATGCTTCGCCAGGAGATGCCGACCGAGACCTGTCCGCCACCTCCGAGCCCGACCCCGACCCCAAGCCCGACCCCCACGCCATCGCCGCCCCCCTCCCGGATGCCACCCCAGGTCACCCCCGGCCCGACCCCCGCTCCCACGCCGACCCGATAACCCTGAACCGGTTTTGAGCGCGAGAGCTCCCGCAAAACGGGCTCTGAGGCACAAAGAAAACTCTGGGTCCGTACGAAAACTCTGGGTCCGTACGAAAACTCTGGGTCCGTGCGCCGCCCTCGACGTGGGGCTGCACCTCAGCCCTCGATCGGGATGCGGATCTCGCTGCGGGTGCCCCCGTTGGCTGACTGGGAGAAGCTCCCGCCGAGCTCGCCGATGAGCGAGCGCACGATCTGGAGGCCGAGCCTCGTGCTCTTGGCGGAATCCTCGCCGAGGCCCACGCCGTCGTCCCACACGGTCACCACGATGCCCGCCTCATCGCGCCCCAGCTCGACGCCGATCGTCCCCGAGCGCGTCTCGGGGAATGCGTGCTCGATGGAGTTCTGAATGAGCTCGGTGACGCTCACGGCCAGCGGCGTAGCGAGATCGGCGCCCAGCGGTCCGGTGCGGCCCGACATCTTGATCTCTATCTGGGCGTCGGGCGAAACCAGTCCCTCGGTCACCATCCGGCAGATGCGGCTTGCGACGTCTCCGAACTCGGCCACGTCCTGAGGCTGCTCGGACAGGGTTTCGTGCACCAGTGCGATGGAGCCGACCCGCATGACGCTCTCCTGCAGCACCAGTCTGGCCTCATCCGACGAGACGCGTCGGCCCTGGAGTCGCAGAAGACTGGCGATCGTCTGGAGATTGTTCTTGACCCGATGATGGATCTCGCGAATGGTCGCGTCCTTGACCGAGATCATGCGCTCCTTCTGTCGGAGCTCGCTGACGTCGCGCGCCAGCACGAGCGAGCCCCTAATCTCGTTGCGCTCGATGAGCGGCATCACGCGCAGGCGGATGTGCGAGTCCCCGCGAACCAGTTCCCCGTCGAGCATCTTCTTGGTGTCCAAGGCCTCCCCCACCGGTGTGACCCCCAGTCCGAGCTCGTCGAGATAACGACCGAGCACGTTCTGCCTCACCCCTAGCCTGTGTATCGACGAGAGCGCGTTCGGCGATGCCCACGCGATGAGACCGGCCTCGTCCAGAACGAACAGGCCATCGCTGACGCGCGGCCACTCGTGGCTCGCCGGGATGTCCTCGTAGGGGAAGGTCCCATCACAGATCATCTGGCTGACGCGCTCTGCGCATTGCAGGTAGACCTGCTCGAGACGACCGGGTCGCCGGGAGGTCGCGGGACTCCCCTCCTTCGTGACCACTGCGACGACTCCGTTGTTGAAGCGCACCGGCACCGCGTCCATACGGATCGGGATGCCGTCGACCAATACGGGATCGTCCTGTCTCCAGACGCGGCCCTCACGGAAAGCTCGCTCGACGACCGGCTGCTCGGGCTGTGTGACCCGGACCCCCACCATGTCCTGCGGATAGAGGGTCTGCGAGGTAAACGGCCTAAGCTGTGCGGAGATCTCGAACAGCTCCTGGCCCATGACGCGCACGTACAGCAGCAGGTCGCTGAACGACAGGTCCGCGAGAACCTGCCACGAGAAGCACAGCGTCCGCAGGTGCTCGCTCTGACGTTTGTTTAGGTCGGAGACCCTGTAAATGCGATCCGCAAGCGTTGCCATCTGCTCATGATGCTACGGCCCCGCAACCCATTTAAGGTGAGCACGGCACAGTTGGCTCGAGAGGAGACCACCACCTAGTGCGTGTCGCTATCCTGTCCGACATCCACGGCAACCTGCTGGCCCTCGAGGCGGTCATGGCGGACCTGGAGGTCCAGCGCCCCGATCAGGTGTGGTGCGGAGGTGACCTCGGTTGGCTCGGTCCGTGGGCGCCGGAGTGCATCCAGCGAGTGCGCGAGTCAGGCTGGCCCACGGTCAAGGGGAACACGGACGTGTGGATCACCGGCGACCCTCAGACCGTGGACTCCGAGGAGGATCGTGTGTCGTTCATCGCCCTCGCCGAGGAGCACGCCATCTCGCAAGACGACGCCGACTGGCTGTTGAACTTGCCGCTGGGACACACCGGCACCGGTTCCGTGCTGCTGGTTCACGGGACCCCCGACTCGCCGTTCAGAGCTCCGATGCCCGACGATCCGGCCCCCGACTTCAGCCCGTACGAGGACCGTGCGGCAATCGTCGTCTACGCACACGTTCACCGCGCCTTCGTCCGCCGGCTCTCTGGAGGCACGCTCGTGGCCAACACGGGTGCGGTCGGACTTCCGATGGACGGAGACACCGCCAGCTACCTGCTCATAGATCGGGTCGGCACCGATATCACGCTTCGTCACCGCCGCGTCACCTTCGACCGGCGGGCGGGTCTGGCGGAGGCCAAGCGCATCGGAGGGTTGATCGGCGAGCGCTTCGCGGAGATGCTCGGCCCCGCGTGATGGCTACGAAGCGTTACAGCGCACAAGAGGCCAACGAGCTGCTCCCCTATCTCGCGCCGACGCTGACAGAGTTACGCGACAGGTTCATCAGAGCGTCCGACCTGCGGGCGGAGGTCGCGCGCGAAGCAACCGGGAACGGAGGCTCGTCGAAGCGCGCCAAGCTGCAGAGAACCCAGGAACGAGTTGCCGAGCTGCTCGCACGCCTCGCGGAGTGGGAGATCGAGCTACGAGACATCGAGGCGGGTCTGATCGATTTCCCCGCCGTGGTCGACGGCGCTCCGGCCTGGCTGTGCTGGAAGCTCGGCGAGCCGCGAGTGGGTTACTGGCACTCGACCACCTCGGGCTTTGCGGACCGCCGCCCGCTTTAGACACAGGAGGGCGCCCGCCCGAGTGAGCCGAGCACTCTAGAAGCCGAGGTCGTCCAGCAACTCGTCCGGCGTGTCGGCCGACTTGAGCAACATCCTGTTAGTCGGGGCGATGAATCCCTCGGTGACGGCGTGATCGAACAGCGTCAGGAGAGGCTCGTAGTACCCGGCCGAGTTGACGAGTCCTATCGGCTTCGAGTGAATGCCGAGCTGCGCCCAGGTCAGGATCTCGCACAGCTCCTCGAACGTCCCCATGCCTCCGGGCAGGGCGACGAAGCCGGCGGAGAGATCGGACATCAACTGCTTGCGCTGATGCATCGAGTCGACCACGCGCAGCTCCGTGAGATCGAGGAGATCGGGCTTGCCGGTCTCCCGCGCCAGCATGGCCTCGGGGAGGACGCCGATGGCCTCCCCGCCCTCGGTCATGACGACGTCGGCAAGAACGCCCATCAGCCCCACGGACTCGCCGCCGTACACCAGTCCGAGGCCCCGGCGGACGAGCGCCCGGCCCATATCCCCGGCCGCCTCCGCGTAACCATGGTTGAAGCCCAGGCTCGAGCCGCAGAAGACGCAGATGCGCTTGGTCCCGGTCACGCTCAGGAACCTGTGAAATCCGGCGGGCGTCTCTCGCTCATCGCCCGGATACCCTCACCGAGGTCATCGCTCGCGTAGGCCTCGGCCACGAGGGCATCGACCTCGAGCGCGGCCTCGGGGTTCAGCCTGCGCACCGACCGCTCCCCGGCGATGGCTCGAATCGCCCGCTTGGCCCCCTGGACGGAGAGCGGGGCGAGCGCAGCGATGGCGAGAGCCATGCGCTCGGTGGTCCCCTCGAGCTCGTGAGGCGCGCACACCTCCGACACCAGGCCGGGCTGCAGTGCGTCGGCCCCCGAGAACGTCGTGCCGGTCATCAGGACTTCTTTCGCCCGCGCGATACCGACCAGCTCAACGAGTCGCTCCACGTTCTCGAGGTTCACGACCACGCCGAGACGGGACGAGGGGATGCCCAGCCGGGCATCCGACGCGGCGACGCGAAAGTCACACACGGTCGCGAGCTGTAGCCCGCCTCCCAGAGCGGCTCCCTGAATCCGGGCGACCGTTGGAAGACGGTGACCCCACACGGCCTCGAGCATGCGCTCGAACGCCGGGAGGAAGTCGACCCCCTCGGGTCCCGAAACGGCGGCGAAATCCGCACCCGAGCAGAACACCGGTCCCGCTCCCGCGACAACGACGACGCGCGCCGCATTGTGGTGATTCGCCTCGTCGAGCGCCTCGACGATTGCATCGCACAGCTCGAGGGACAACGCGTTGCGCGCCTCGGGCCGGTTGAGCTCGATCGTGAGCACGGGCCCGGCGCCGGTGGTTGTGACCAGGCTCACTCGATGACGGCGATGACGTCGCCCTCCTGGACGACGCCTCCCTCGGTGACGTTCAACTCGGAGATGGTTCCCGAAGCGGTCGCCTCGACCGGGATCTCCATCTTCATCGACTCGAGGATGCAGATCGTTTCGCCCTCGCCGACCTCGTCACCCCTGGCCGCCACGACCTTCCAGACGTTGGCGACCATCTCGGCGAGCACTTCCTCACTCATTTGGGCCTCCAACTCGCAAGGGCGGTCCGGTCGGGTACCGCCGGCAACGAGAGCTGAGCTCGTGCCTCGGCCGGACTCGCCACCGATCGGCCGGACAACTGGACGAGGCGCGCGGCGGCTTCGATGAGATCACCGTTGGACTTCGCCATGGCGCCGTCCGGCAAATAGAAGTTGTCCTCGAGACCGACTCGAACGTTTCCTCCCAGCGCGGCGGCCGCCGCGACCATGCGCCACTGCTCCCGACCGATGGCGATGACCTCCCAAGTGCTTACCTCGTCGGGCACCAGCTCGGCCATGTGTCCGAGCGTTCGAGCGTCGGCCGGCGCGCCTCCGAGCACACCCGTGATCAACGAGAACTGAATAGGAGGCTCGATGAGGCCCATGTCGATGAGCGGAGCCACGTTTCCGATGTGTCCCGTGTCGAAGCACTCGCACTCGGGCTTGACGCCCGCGGAGTTCATCTTGTCGAGCAGATAAATGATCTCGGAGAACGGATTGGCGAACACGAAATCGAAGACGATCTGCTTGCGGCGGGGGGAGTACTTCGCATAGTTCATAGAGCCCATGTTCAGAGCCCCAAGCTCCGGTCTGAGCGCGGTGATGTGGTGGACTCTTTCATCCATGGGGACGCCGACGGCCCCCGTGGAGTAGTTGATGACGATGTCCGGCACCTCGGCGAGGATCGACTGCGTGATGGTTCGGTACTCCTCGATCCTGAAGCTCGGCGTGCCGTCCGGAAAGCGCGCGTGAATGTGGACGACCGACGCCCCCGATTCGTAGGCTCGTTTCGCCTCGGCCGCGTAGTCCTCGGATGTGTACGGAATCGCCGGACACTGATCGCGGTTGGCGGCCACCCCGCTGATGGCACATGTGATCACGCAACCATCGTTGTTGAGTTCCCCGCTCACGCCCATGGCGAGCAGGCTACACAACGAGTTGGGGCCGAGGCTACGCCGGCGGCGCCGGGGTTTATGCTGCCCGCCGATATGAGTGTGAAGGTAGTCGACCATCCGCTTGCAGCCCATCTACTGCTGGCCCTGCGCGACCGGACCACGCCCCCCGCGCTCTTCCGCACGATTACAAAACGCCTGACCACGCTGCTGATGATCGAGGCGACGAGGGACCTGCCGACGATCACCCGGACGGTCTCCACCCCGCTCGAGGAAGCGTCCGGGGAGACTCTCGCTCAGCCGATCGTGGCGGTACCCATCCTGCGGGCGGGTCTCGGCATGCTCGATGCGGTGGTCGAGCTGTTTCCCGAGGTACGGGTCGGCTACCTCGGCCTCGAGCGCGACGAGGCCACCTTCCAGCCGTCCGAGTACTACGCGAAATTGCCTCCGCTCGAGGACGCGACGACGTTCGTGCTGGACCCGATGCTCGCCACAGGAGGCTCGGCGAGCGCAGCTCTCGAGTCGGTCAAGAAGGCGGGCGCCGCCGGCGTCCGTATGGTCTCGGTGGTGGCTGCCCCCGAGGGAGTGAAGCTCCTGCAGGACGATCATCCGGATGTCGACATCGTCACCGCGAGCCTCGATCGGCAGCTGAACTCGACCGCGTACATACTGCCGGGGCTCGGCGACTTTGGAGACAGGCTCTTCGGCACCCAGCCCTAAGACCAGGGCTCGAGCATCTTCAGATAGGCCAGCATGTGCTCGGTCGTGGCCTCGGGCTGCTCCTGCTGAGTCCAGTGCCCGCAGTCGTCGACGACGACCCTCGTGAGGTTGGGCACGCGCTCCTCCATGCCCTCGGTCAGCCCCGGATGCAAGACGGGGTCGTTCGCGGCACCGATCATCAGGCACTCGACCTCGATCCGAATCGAGTCGGGGTAGGCCATCAGCTCCCAATTGCGATCGACGTTGCGGTAGTACTCGAGCGGCGGTGTCATTGCCCCCACCGGCGAGAAGGCGTCGACGTAGACCTGCATGACCTCGTCCGTGAAGACCTCGGGATGTGTGGTCACCGGTCCCTTGAAGAAGAGCTCGAGAGCGGCTCTCGTGTCGGCCTCGAAGAGCGCCTCGGGCTCGTCGCGTTTCTGGAACTCGAGGATGTAGGTGTGCTTGCTGCTCCCGCGTCTCCGCAGGTACTCGGTTGTAGGGATAGGAGGCAGGGGTAAGTCGGGAGTGTTGACTCCGATGACTCCGGCAACTCTCTCCGGATGCAGTCGCGCCAGCGGCCATGCGAGCAGCCCACCCCAGTCGTGGCCGGCGACCACCGCGCGCTCGGCCCCCAGGGCCTCGATGACTCCGGCGAGACACGCGCACAGCCACACGACGTCGTAGGTGACGTCGGGCTTGTCGCTGCGGCCATATCCGGGCAGATCGATCGCAACGGCTCGAAAGCCGGCATCGGCGAGCGGTGTCATCTGATTGCGCCACGAGTACGCCAGCTCGGGGAAGCCGTGACAGAGGAGCACGAGCGGGCCGTCGCCCTCCTCGACGTAGAAGACGCGAATGCCGGTGGTCACGGCGTAACCGCTGCGCATCATTCCTCGACCGACCGCAGAGCTTCCTCGTCCCCAAGAAATATCAGGAGGTCGCCTGCCTCCACGCGCAGGTCGGGGTCGGGATTCGGCAGAACCTCTCCGTTCGAGCGGCGGATTGCAAGCGCCACGATATCGGGGGCCAGCTCGTTCAGCGTTCTGTCGATGAGCGTGGATCCCGATTCGACCTGAATCTCGTCGAGACGCAACCCGGGCGCGTCCAAGGTCGCTACTTCGAGGTAGTCGACGACCCGAGGTCGCTGCGAGAGAAGGGCCATGTGCCGGCCACTCGTCACGTAGGGCGAGACCACGCGATCGGCTCCGGCCTTGTATAGACGGTCGGCGGCCGTTGCCTCGCTCGCCCTGGCAACGATGAAGATGTTCTCGTTGATGGAGCGAGCCACCAGGGTGATGAAGACGTTGACGGCATCCGAGTCCATCGCACACACCAGCCCCCTTGCGCGTTCGATCCCCGCGGAGCGAAGGACGACTTCGGACGACGGGTCACCGACGATGTAGTTGACACCATCCTGAAGCATCTGTTCCTCGAGATCCTCGAGTCCGTCTATAACGACGAAGGGAGCGCCATCGGCTTCGAACTCGCGCGCGGTCGTCCGGCCGACGCGCCCGTACGCACACACGATGAAGTGACCTCTTAGGTTGTCGATCCGCCTCTGCATTCGTCTCCTCCGAGATAAGACGGCGAACCGACCTTCGGCCAGAGCGCCGCCGAGCACCGTAAGTATGGCAATGAAGGTGGTTACGCCGAGAACCGCGATCGTCATGGTAAATACCTGCTCGACGCCGTCCAGGGTCCGTACGGGGTTGAAGCCCGCCGTCGTGACCGCGAGCGTCGTCATGTAAGCCGCGTCGATCGGTCCAAAGCCCAACGCCATGTAGCCGCCGATCCCGTACAGGAACAGGCCAACAATGACGGCGCCGAGAAGGACCAGTCTCCTTGCAAGGTCCGACGGTCGATTCATGGCACGCCCCTAGACCGGGAGCACTCCGTGCTTGCGCCACGGGCGTTCGACGTGCTTGTTGGCAGACTGCTCGAGCCCCCGAGCGATGACCGAGCGTGTGTCGGCGGGATCGACGAGGTCGTCCAGGAAGGCCCAACCCGCGGCCACGTAGGGCGAAATCTGATCGCGGATCATGTGCACCATGTTGTTGCGCGCGTCGTTCCGCTCCTCCTCGGGCATCGCTTCGATCTGCTTTCTAAAGATGATGTTGACGGCGCCCTCCGGTCCCATCACCGAGATCTCCGCCGTAGGCCAGCCGACGATGACGTCGGGCTCGTACGCGCGTCCGTTCATCACGTAGTAGCCGGCGCCGTAGCCCTTGCGCGTCACGACCGTGATCTTCGGCACCGTAGCCTCGGCGACCGCGAAAAGCATCTTGGACCCGTGGCGGATGATGCCCTGCTTCTCGACCGCGCTGCCGACCAGGAAGCCGGGGCAGTCCATCAGGAAGATAAGGGGAACGTGAAACGCATCGCACAACCAGACGAACCGAGCCGCCTTGTCCGCCGCGTTAACGTCTATCGCGCCGCCGAGGAACTTCGGTTGGTTCGCCACGATCCCAACAGGTCGTCCTCCGAAACGAGCAAAGCCCGTGACCAGGTTCCGCGCCCAGTCGGGTTTCATCGGAAAGAAATGACCGTCGTCCACGAGCGTATCGATCACTTCGTGAACGTCGTAGGCCTGCCTGGGATTGGCCGGCACGATGTCGTACAGCTCCTCGGTTCGGCGATCGATCGGGTCGGTGGTCTCGACGATCGGCGGCTTCTCGAGATTCGAAGACGGAAAGAAGCCGAGGTACGACTTGATGGATTCGACGCAGGCCTCGTCGTCCGGCACCTCGAGATCCGCGACCCCCGACACCTTGCAGTGGACTTTGCTCCCGCCCATCTCCTCTGCGGTGACGTCTTCGCCGACCGCCGCTTTCACGAGATGGGGGCCGGCCAGAGCCATGTTCGAGTTGCCCTTCACCATCGGGACGAAGTCGGCGAGGCCGGGGATGTAGGCGGTGCCCGCCGCACCCGGCCCCATCATGGCCGCGACCTGGGGTACTACGCCGCTCATGGCGACCTCCTCCTTGAAGAGGTCGCCGGTGGCGGCGAACATCGAGCCCGTGGCCTCCTGGATGCGAGCTCCCGCCGAGTCGATGAGCCAGACGAGCGGAATCCGTTGTTTGAGTGCGAGTCGGCGCATGCGACTCGCCTTGATCTCCGTGACCTGTCCCATCGATCCGGCCATGACCGTGAAGTCGTAGGCGATTGCGGCCACCTTGCGGCCGTCGACCTCGCCGACTCCCGTCACCACGCCATCGGCAGGGGTGACCTTCCCCTGCATGGAAGGTGACTGGGACTGATGGTGAGCGAGCAATCCCACCTCGACGAAGGTCCCCTCGTCGAACAGAAGATCGACGCGTTCCCTCGCGGTCAGTTTGTTTTGTGAATGCTGGCGCTGGACCCGCTCGGTGCCGCCCATCTCGAGATGCTTCGCCCGCTTCTCGCCGAGGGTTTGGACGTGTGTCCGCATGTCCGGGCCGTCGTAGGTATAGCTGACCGCTTCGCGTTCGGCCTGCGGCCGTTCGTCCTTCATCCTGCCTCCCGATGGGGCCCTTCGCCGGCGATGTGCCGAAGTCTGCCCGGGCCTGCTGGCCCACAAGATATCGGGTGTCCGCGGGTCAGCGGGCCTTCCATTCGGGCGCGCGTTCTTGCAGGAAGGCGCTCACGCCCTCGGCCGTGTCCTCGCTTTGCAGGCAGACGGTCAACATGCCCGCTAGGTACTCAAGCGACTCGTCGAAGTCCATGTCCTCGGAACGGTAGAACGAACGCTTGCCGAGCGCGGCGATCAGCGGGCTCTTCGACGCGAGTGACTGGGTAAGCTCTGCCACGGCGCCGTCGAGTTCTTCGCGCTCGACGACGCGGTTCACGAAGCCCCATCGTTCGCCTTCGGGGGCGCTCAATCGCCTGCCCGTCAGCATGAGCTCGAGGGCGAGCTTTCGCGGCACGTCACGTTGTATCACGGCGGTGATCATGAACGGCCAGAGCCCGAGGTCGATCTCGGGTGTGCCCATGGCCGCGTCGGCGCTGGCGACTACGAGATCGCACGCGAGCATCAGACCGAACCCACCGGCGAGCGCGTGACCGTTGACGCGCGCCATGATTGGGAGGCGAGATCTGCGCATCTGTTGGAAGAGCTCGCCCACCTCCGCCCTCGAGAAGTGCTGCGAAACGGCCCCCTCGGAGTTCATCGCTCCCAGGTCGCCGCCCGCGCAGAAGGCCTTGTCCCCGGACCCCGTGAGCACCACAACCGTCACCGAGTCATCGGCTTCGGCGCGCGCCAGAGACTCGGATAGAGCGCGGGTCACCTCGGGACTGATCGCGTTGCGCCGTTCCGGCCGGTTGATCGTGATGGTAGCCACCGGACCGACGGTCCGGTATAGGACGACCTCGTCCGTCACCTCGTGATGACCAGCTCTTGTTCGGTCATTTCGTCTGGGCGCGCGATCTCAGTATCTCGAGGACCGCCTTGGAGTCGTCGTCTGACACGATCTCGCCCTGCTGCGACGTGACCGCGCCACCTCCCATCGCCCGGCGAAGGTTCTCTTCGCTCCGCTTCAGCGATTCCTCTGCGGCCCGCAACCTGATTCTCAGGTCCTCCTCGCGCGCATTGGCGGAATCGACCTCCCGCTCGAGTTGCGCGATTCGATCGCGCAGAGCCCGCGCCTCCGCGTCGAAGGCCTCAACCTGCGCGGTTCGCAGACCATCATCGCGCGCCAACTCGAGAAGTCGGTCGACCATGGCGCGTCCGATCTCGTCGTAGGTGAAGGCTCCCCGCTTGCTCTGACGGCTGGGCAGGCTTGCCTCGGCGTCTTCGAGCTTCACCGGCTCGGTCGAGAAAATGGTGACGACGGTGTCTCGGCCCCGTCGCCCGCGTTGGACGACCTCGATCCGACCCAGTTCCTCCAGCAGCTTGACGGCCTCCGCGGTGCGTACAGAGTTCAGTCCTGCCTCCGCCGCAACGTCGCGTAGCTTGCCTTCAAAGGCTCCATTGTTGGAGGACTCGGCAAGCCCTGCGAGAAGTCTGCTCGCAAGTTGATGGAGATTGGTCCGGGCCATGTTGCGGTTCCTTTACGGCCAAATCGTCGCGGCTAAGGATGGAGAAGGCCAGTCGTCGAGGTGACCGATGACCACCTGAAATCCTATACAGGCCCAGGTATAAGTTCAAAAAAGTTGTGCGGCCCGTGTCCGAGGATCGGCAATTAGAAGACGGTCGTTCTCCGAGCGACCTCGTCCACCGCGCTACGAGGGAACCGGCGATGCCCGCCAAGAGTCAGGATGTGCGGGATTCGTCCGTCCTTGGCCCATCGGGCCACGGTCTTGGGCGACACCCTGAGGATCTTCGCGGCCTCGCCCGTGGTGATGTAGATGTCTTCCGATGAGTATGGATCGTTCTGGGATTTGTCCAACCTACTCCCCTACCTTTTTGTTCGTCCTGACTCGATTGTACGCAGTCGGACTTCATAGTAATAGGGAGTTGCTGGAAATGATTAGGAGATGAGTTACCGAGTTTCGTCCAGCAATGAGCTGATTTTCAGCCTCAGGCTCTCGGGACAGGGCTGGCACCCTTTGAGGCGGGCCACGAGCGTGGAGACCTCGCCCTCGAGCCCCACCCGTTCGTAGCAGGGGGCGCAGTCCTCGAGGTGGCGCTTGATCTCGTGACGCTCGCTGACCGAAAGCAGCTCGCCGTCGAGAAAGAGGTAGGCCCGTTCAAGGGTCTCTCGACATCGTTCCTTCATGATTGGCGCATACCTATAGCCACATCTTCCTAGTCCCCCGTCTTCGATTGCTGGTTGCTGCTCTCGTTCCGGCTGCTCTGGTTTCCTGAGCCGTCTGCGCCCTTGACGATTCCCCGGTCTCGGGCTAATTCCCACAACCTCTTCTGCAGCGCTTTTCTTCCCCGATGGAGCCGAGACATCACGGTCCCCATGGGCACGTCCATGATCTCCGCCATCTCTGCGTAGCTGAAGCCCTCGATGTCGCTAAGGACCACGGCCAGCCTGAACTGCTCGGGCAGGTCGTCGATCGCATCGATGATGTCCGAGTCCACCAGCGAGTCCAGGACGATGGACTCGGGAGTAGCTTCGAACTGGGTGTCGTGACTCTTTAGTTCCTGATAGAGGTCGAACTCCTCGACCTCGTCGGCGCTCACCTTTTGTGGCTCGCGCTGACGCTTTCTGTAGGTGTTGATGTAGGCGTTGGTGAGGATCCGGAACAACCACGCCTTCAGATTGGTGCCGGCCTCGAAGCGATCGAATGCCCGGTAGGCGCGCAGCATCGTCTCCTGAACGAGGTCCTCTGCGTCCTGGGGGTTGCGGGTCATTCGGAGCGCGGCGCCGTAGAGCGAGTCCAGAAGCGGAAGGGCATCCGCCTGGAAGCGCCGTCGTTCGTCTTCGGTGAGGTCGACCGGAGAGGCGTCAGCCACCCGACTTCCCTCCCTTGAGACCCGACAGCATGCTGGACTCGAAGGTAAACATCAGCTCGGACCTCGCCTTGTGAGCGGCGATTCCGATGTCGATGACCTCGTTCATGAGTTGGCGGAAGCTCACACCCGAAGCTTCCCAGAGATAGAAGGCGAAGCTGCCGGGAACCGTGTTGATCTCCATGACCCATGTTTCCCCGGTTTCCTCGTTGACGAAAGAATCGATCCGGGCCACGCCCGCTGCGTCGACCGCCTTGAACGCCGTGAGCGCGTTGTGCTGCACCTGCTTGGTCAGGTCGTCGGAAATGGGGGCCGGAATGCGCCGCTCCTGGCCGGCCATCCCCTCGCCCGACTCGGTCTTCGCACCGGCTGCGGCCTTGCCGCCGCGCAGGTACTTGTCCGAGAAGGTCAGGAACTCCTCCCACGCGACCGGTTGCTCGCACACAGACGCGCGAGCCTCGGAGCCCGGGCCCCCGAGCACCGAGCAGTTGATCTCGCTGCAGTCTTCCATCGCAACCTCGACCAGCATCCGGCTGTCGTAGCGACGCGCGACGTCGAGTGCCTCGGCCAGGGCGACTCTGTCCGAGGCCTTGCCGATGCCGACACTCGAACCGAGCCGCGAGGGCTTCACGAAGGCCGGATAGCCGATGACTCGCTCGATCTCATCGATGACCGCGTGCTCGTCCGCGAGCAGTGTCTGAGCGTCGATCACCAGGTCGCGCACGACCGGCAGCCCGGCCGCCTTGAACACACCCTTCATGGTGATCTTGTCCATGCCCGCCGCCGAACCCGTGACGCCGGACCCCGCGTAGGGGATCCCGGCGAGCTCCAGCAGGCCCTGCAGCGTCCCGTCCTCGCCATAGGTGCCGTGGATCGCCGGGAGGACGACGTCCAGTGGGATGGTCTGGGCTCTTGCGAAGCGACCCGACGAAGGCATATAGAGACCGCCGTAACCGGTGCTCGACGGAATGAAGGCCTCGGCCCCGGCCTGGGCCCAGCTCTCGTTGCGGTAGACCTCGAGATCGTTGAGGGCCTCGCCGGCATACCAGCGACCCTCGCGCGTTATGTAAATGGGAACGATGTCGTGATCATCGGCGAGGACGGCCATCGCCTGATGGGCGGACACGATCGAGACGTCGTGCTCGACCGAGCGCCCGCCAAAGATGACGCCGACGTTGAGTCGCTCCAACTACCTCTCTCCTCCTAGTTTCGGTCCGGAGACCCGCCGAAGGCCGAGTGTAAACGGGTGTGTGACGCACCCTTTTAGCCTTGAGGACGTCCGAGCGAACTTCCCGATCCAGGCGGTCCCCCGGCCTTTTCCTGCAATGGGGGCTCCCCAAGAGCTCTCAGTGGTAATTAACCTCGGTCAAGCCGAAGTGGGCTCGCCCAGCCACCCGGGCACCAGCTCGCCGCTTCGCTGCCGCCTTTGGGGTTTGCTCCGAAAAACGTCCTCACATCGCGTCTTCGAATTCTCTGCTAGAGAGAGGGCCGGGAGATCAGCCCTCGTACTGATCGGGGAGGTCGTTTTCGAACAGGACGACCGCGCCCGGGACCATAAGGGGTCCCATGGCCTCCTGGGCGTCCGCCAAGGTGTCGACGGCTATCACCCGTGCCCCTCCCCCACGGGCGGCGCCCGCAAGCATGGCTTCGCGGTTCACCTTGGCGACGACGATGAGGGTGTCGGCGACTCGGCCCGCGTGCTCGCCGAAACGCTCGTTGGCCTCGGCCTGCAGCGGTCCGAGCTCGATCATGCCCGGCGTCACGACGATCTTGGCCGAGGCGTCCATGGCATCGACGACCTCGAGCGCGGCCGCGGCGCCGTCCGGGTTCGAGTTGAATGCATCGTCGATGACCGTCACGCCTCCCGCCCCCTTGATGATCTGAAGACGGTGCTCGACGGCCGTCAGACGGCGAATCGGGCCGACGAGCTCGGGCAACGACCTACCCGCTTCGACAGCAACGGCCACAGCACCGAGGAGGTTGCCGATCGAATGTCGCCCGAGCAACGAGGTGCGCGCATGCACCATTTGGTTCGTGCGAGTGTCCACGATCGAGAACGAGGTGCCGTCGGGAGTGATGTCGATATCGCGCGCGCTCACATGGGGCTCACCCTCGGCCTCGAGGCCGTAACGAATGACCTTCACCCTCTGGGTTTCGTCCGCCAGCGCCCTGACGTCGGGGTTGTCGGTGTTCATGACCGCGACCCCGTCGGGGGCCAGGCCTGCCACGATCTCGTACTTGGCTCTGCGAACGTTGTCGAGAGAAACGAAGCTCTCGAGGTGCGCTGGTCCAATCGCGGTCAGCACGGCGATGTGTGGACGCGCGAACTCGACGATCTCTGCGATGTCTCCGCGCTGCTTGGCCCCCATCTCCACGACGAAGTACCTATGGGCGTCTCCGAAGCTCTCGTTGACGGACCGCACGACGCCCAACGTGGTGTTGTAGGAACCCGGGGTTGCCAGCACCTCGCCCTCGGGCGCAACCAACTTCTCGATCGCGAACTTCGTCGACGTCTTCCCGTACGAGCCGGTGACTCCGATGACAAGAGGTCTGGCTTCGTCCAGCTTTCTGCGGGCGCGCCGAGCGTAGCGGTCGTTGATGGCGCTCTGGACGGGAGCAAGCAGCCAGTCGGCCAGCATAAGAAGGTGGCTCGTGAAGAACAGGACCAGCCCCAGCGCGACGAGATACGCGATGACGTCCGCGGGCCAGCCGCCGAGTGACAGATGAGCGATCGCCCACGCGCCGAACACGCCCAGGAGCGAGAGGAGCATCGAGAGAACGAGGGAGCGCCACGCGCGGCCCGTCATCGCAAGTGGCTTCTTTGTGGGTGCGCTGCTCATCCAGCGGGCTCTGCTCGGATTCGCTCGGGTCCACTGGAGGAAGTTCGCTCGTTTGTAACCCTCGAGCTGGAAGACGTGGAGCGCGCGCCTGAGTCGGAACAACTGCAGGACTCCGAGAAGTGGCACCCCCACGTAGATGATGATGTTCAGCAGGGTCGAGTAGCCGTAAAACGGATCCGCTAGGTCCATGGGACCGCCCATCTAATCGGGCACCTTCAGGAAGTGCCCGACGATGGTGCAGAAGCGATCGGGTTCGTCGAGGTAGGCAAAGTGACCGGCTCCCTCGAAGGTCACGAGCCCGGCGTCGGGAATGAGTTGCTCCATCCGCCGGCCATGAAACAGAGGCGCGGCAGCGTCCTCGGTGCCCCAGACAAGCAGCGTCGGCGCGGCGACATTCGGCAGCAAATGGCCGATGTCCTCATTGACGACCCTTAGGAAGATCGGACGCATGTCGCCGGCGTCCTTGTAGTCCTGCGATGCAATCCGGTCGTAGACGGCCTGTCGCAGCGCTCGCCCCGGTGGGCCGAAGTTGCCCGCGTACCTCGCCCCCTTGCTTACGGCCCTCTTGGCGCGCGCTTTCAGTGAGGGAGCGCTGCGCAGACCGGATGCTCCCTGCGCCACGAGTTTCGTGACGAGGTCCCGGTGCGTCGCCGCGAGGTAGAGCGAGGTCTTGGCTCCGAAGGAGTGGCCCACGAACGCCGCTCGGTCGATGTCGAGCGTCGCCAGCACGTCGCGCACGAACTCCGCGTAGTCGGGGGTTCCCCACACTCCGTTCGGGGTTGGCGATTCCCCGAAGCCCGGAAGGTCCAGCGCCACGACGCGCGCCGAGGATGCGAGACACGAGATCACCGGGGCCATCGACTCGATCCGTCCGCCCCAACCGTGAAGGACGACGACGGGGTCGCCCTCACCTCGTTCGAGCAGACGGACCGCCTGTGAGTTGATCTCCAAGACTCTGGTCTGCTCCACGAGGCGAAGTATCCACGCGATGGACTCGTCCGGCGAACCGGTCTGGAAAAGGGACAGCCCCGTAAGGGGGGTTACGGGGCTGTCGGGTCGAGGAGGATGAAGTTAGTGGCGAGCGACGTATTTCTCGCAGGCTTCGATCAGGTCGGTCACGGCTTGATGGACGGTGTCCTGGTAGCCGGTCGAGGAACGAGCTTCGAGGATCTTGTCAAAGGCTTCCTTGTGTGCCGCCCTCAACTCGTCCTCGCGCCTTTCGGTGGTGCGCTTTGTCACCATGACCTGTCGTCTGCCCATCGTGCCGCTCCCTTGTGCGGTCAGTCCCGATTCCGTTACTCCATCTTCGACACTTGGCAGTCGCTGCTCCATACGCAGAATCACGCATTTATGGGGGCTCGCTCCGGGTCGCAATGGAAGCCAGACGGGGAGGAAACGGTCGTTCGCCCCAGTAGGCTCAGCGCCTCCGCGGAGCTCGGCGGGAGCGACGGTGGAACTTGGCCTTGGCGTTCTTGCGCCGCTTGGGGGCGGATGGTGGGGCCGGCCTTTGGGCCTGGGCCTGCTCGATGGCCTGGACGACCTCTTTGGTCGACGAATCGTCGGTCTCGCCTGCGTTGAGCAGAAGTTGGAACAGCACGCTGCGCTCGAACTCGGCGACAGACGACGAAATCTTGTGGCGGGGGCCCGTGGGTGAGTCCCATTCGGCCACGATCCGCTCGGCGTGGGACACGCCCACGCGTAAGGGCGTCTTACCTATCCTGCCCTGCCAAATCATTTCTCCTGGTTCCACTGGAAACACCTCGAGTCTCGGAAATCACGCAAAACCTCTCGTGAAAAGGGGGAGTCTCCAGAGTACCGCCTCGAGAACCAAATTCTTCCCCCTGAGCGCGGAGGCGCATGGGGGCCCCCATCGCTGGAGCCATGGGACGCGCGGTGCCCACGATGGCAGCCGGAGTGCCTCCAGGATCGCGTTCAGGATGTCGCAGCTCGGTCATGCCCGTGGACGTGGTGTATGACAACCACCGCGTCATCCACTGAGTCTTCACTCTAGCTCCGCTGCTGACCGGCCCATGTCCACCAGGTTTGAGCCGACGTTCCACTTGAGGGGGTTCACCACTGGTTTCTGCAATACGTGCACCTCTCCGTTCTCGCTTGCCGCACCCGGGCCGTCTGGCGGTTCCGGCCCGTTGCGTCCTCGTCGAGGCTGCTCCCACCTTTCCCTGCGCCTCCAGGGTCAGGCTCCCTCCGGCTTCTCGGGGCTGCTGCGACAGCCCGGAGGTGGGCTCCTTCCTCCCACCCGATCAAGTGGCGCCTCGTGGGGCACAGGGTCCTTGGATCGGAGGCTTCGTCGCGAACCCTCTTCCGCTCACCCACCCCCAGTAGCCAGCCGTTGGCTCACATTCCCCCTCGATGGTAGTTTTCCTGCACCAAGGAGGGCGCTGGGGTGAGTAGATCCGAATTCCGTCTTGCCCCACGCGCGACTCCCCGCAATGACAGGTCGTCTCCACACAGGGAGGTGTAATGCGACGACGGGTAGCAACTGCAGTCGCGTTGGCGTTGTCGATGGTCGTGGGCACGTTCCAGCTCACGGCTGCGGCTCCGCCAACAGATACGTCGGCGCTTCGTGATGCCGTCTCGGTTGAAGGCATCATGGAGCACGAGGCCGCGTTTCAGGAGATCGCTGAGCAAAACAATGACACTCGTGCCTCCGGCACGCCGGGTTACGACGAGTCGGCCGACTACGTCGCTGGCTTGCTCGAGGGCGCCGGCTACGATGTCACTCGTCAAGAGTTCGACTACGAACAGTTCAGTGAGACGGCGGAGCCGGTGCTGGATCCGACGTCTCCTGACCTGCCTCCCTACACGCCGGGCGAAGACTTCGCCACGATGGAGTACTCGGGGAGCGGAGATGTGACGGCGCCCCTCCAAGCGGTCGATGTCACGATCCCGCCGGGTGCAGCGGCGGACTCCTCGACCAGCGGCTGTGAGGCGTCGGACTTCGCCGGATTCACTGCCGGCAACATCGCACTGATCCAACGCGGCACGTGCACGTTCCGCGCCAAGGCCGACAACGCCGCTGCGGCCGGGGCCGTCGGCGTCATCATCTTCAACGAAGGCCAGGAGGGTCGCACCGACGCGATCGCGGGCACGCTCAGTTCTCCGCAGGTGAGTCTCCCGGTGGTGGGGGCAAGTTTCGCGGTCGGAGAGGAGCTCTACAACCTCCTGCAGCAAGGCCCGGTGACCGCTCGTCTCGCGACCTTCACCTTGGTAGAGACGACGACGACTGAGAACGTGCTCGCCGACACTCCGTCCGGTCGCGAGGACCGCACGGTCGTCGTAGGCGCCCATCTCGACTCGGTCTTGGAGGGCCCCGGTATCAACGACAATGGCAGCGGATCATCGACGATTCTCGAGATCGCGCTGCAGATGGCGGAACTCGATATCGCGCCCACGAACCAAGTCCGCTTCGCCTTCTGGGGCGCCGAGGAGTCAGGTCTCATCGGGTCCGAGTACTACGTGAGCCAGCTAACGAAGCGTGATCTCAAGGACATCGCCGTCAACCTGAACTTCGACATGGTCGGCTCGCCCAACTACGTCAGGTTCGTCTATGACGGGGATGGATCCGACACGCCAGTCGCAGGTCCCACCGGCTCCGCCCAGGTCGAGGACGTATTCCTCGACTACTTCGAGAGCGTCGGTCTCGAAACCGATCCCACCGCCTTCGATGGGCGCTCGGACTACGGTCCCTTCATCGCTGTCGGAATCCCCGCGGGCGGTCTTTTCACTGGCGCCGAGGGCGTTAAGACCGAAGAGCAGGCGGCGGTCTACGGAGGGATAGCCGGCCTCGCCTACGACCCCTGCTACCACCAGGCGTGTGACGACCTCGTCGAGCCTAACGAGGTCCCCGAGCTCGAGACCGCTTACGGGTCGGATGTGCTCGTCGGCAACGTCAACACCCAGGCGATCGACGAGATGTCGGATGCCGCTGCCCATGCGGTCTTCACCTTCACAATGACCGGCTCGGCAGTGCCGGGCACAGGCAAGGGCCCGGGCCCGTCGACCAAGAGCCTGGAGTTCCTAGGGCATCAGGCCAAGCGGTAAGCTTTCATTGACTCGGAACAGACCGGTTGCAGGAACAAACCGGTTGGGGGAGGCGCCCCGGCGCCTCCCCCTTTTCGGTGGTTGGTCATGCTAGTCAGCCGGCTGGAGGTGCCGCCCCGCTCTGGGATCGGCCCGATTGACCTTCTTTGCACTGGATTACCGACGCGTGCGTTACCGCCGGTGGCTGCGGATGGACCTCCGCGGTCCGCAGCGGTCGATAGGCGCAACGACGGCCGGCCCTAACACCGTTGGCGATCACAATCACCTCGGCGAGCTCGTGCGCGCTGGCGTGGGACAGAAGCGCGTCCCGTGCGGGCGTGCGGATCGCCTTGCCGAGACGCTCCGCGATCACCAGCGCCAACGCTAGATCGACCCGGCCGACGAGGCCGAGAAGCGGAGCCGCCACGAGCGTGAACAGGTAGCCGGCAATCGTGAGCGCCCAATAGCGATGGGTCTTGTCCGCCGCGTAGCCGGCGACCACCCTTAGGGCGTAGCCGACGAACTCGCCCACGCCGGAGATGACGCCGACCGCAGCCGCGCTCGCTCCCAGGGTCACCAGAAACGGCCCGAGGATGCTGCGCGCGCCCTCGTAGACCATGTCGGCGAAGAGGCTGAGAAAACCGAGGGCGATTATGAATCGCAGCGCCTCGAACCGCCGGTCGCCGGGTGCGGTCTTCACAGCGGCGGTCACGGACGGATGGACCAGACTCCGTCCCGCTCGATCGGCGAGAGCAAATATGGCGCCGGTCACGATGTCTTGGTCCCAGAAGCAGTCCGCGCTGACCGGGCCTCCGCGATAACGACGCGCAGGAGCAACTCGTGGGTGACCGCGGCAGTCACTCCGCTTTATCCGGTAGGGCGCCCAGGACTCGCAGCCCGTTCAACGCGACGAGCATCGTCGACCCCTCGTGACCG
>WHSV01000011.1 GCA_009379915.1 Actinomycetota bacterium
GGGACCAAAATGACCAAATCAGGACGGTTGGAGCAAGTCGGAGCCTGTTTCGTTGGGTCAACGCAGGCCGGATGAGATCGGGCTTGAACAGAGAGTTGCAGGGGGGATTCCTTGAGTTTTCTTTGACCACTCTGCACGATCAGGGATCTCCGAGCTATTTTGGGTCGCTTAACGAAGGCCGCATGGCTGGACAGGTCCGTCTCCCGTAACGATACCGAGACGGAGGGAAGCCAAGCTGACACCTGAACCGGATTTTTGGGAGGTTGGCTGTGATCGTCCACAGCTACTGGGGGCGGCCCGATCTTCGATGAGGAACGCGCGTATTGCCGCCGTACTGACCTGGGTCTACGCCGCCGCGTTCGGGTTCCCGGCCATCCCTGTCGCTGCCCACCTGCTCCAAAGCGGGAGGCTCCCGACATTCCTCGACCTCTTCCCGATGTACGGCGGCCCGTGGTCGTCGCGGGTGGAAGACCGTACCTTCGCAGTACTCCTGATCGCATTCCTCATCGTGACCCTGGTTTCAGCGTCGGCCGCCTGGCTGGTGCGAAACGGATCAAAGGCCGGCGCCGTGCTCAGCCTTGTTATGTTGCCTATCGAGGCCGTATTTTGGCTTGGCTTCGCATTGCCGTTCCCCTGGCTGATCGGCATCGCAAGGGCAGCCCTCCTGGCCCTTGCGTGGAAGTCTCTCGAGTGATGAATTCGGGCTACTGGATCGGTAACCGTTGATGCGGCGCTAGGCATCCCTGACCGGGTGGACCGCTGTTGCAGGAATCACGGTCCTTGCGGACTTCGCGGTACTGGGGGCCATTGGAACCCCTGCGTTGGCGTCAAGCTCCCTCCCGAAGATGCGCGGCCCATGCGTTTCCTGACTGCGGAATTAGTGCGAGTTGCCGACGCAACCGGCGAGCACTACCGGCCCATGGTGCTAACTGCGGGGCTCGGGGGGCTGCGCATAGGTGAACTCGCGGCCCTTCGAATCGACAACGTGAACCTGCTCAAGAGAATGATCTATGTAAAGGAGCAACTCCTCGAGGTCGAGGGAAAAAGCGACGGGACGCCTAGAGGGTCTACTTGGCAGCGCCGCGAGCGAGTAGGTCCGGGCCTGCCGCGCACAAATCGAACAGGACGCAGTCGCTGCACTGTGGCCGAGCGGCTTTGCAGACTTCCCGTCCGTGCTTGATGAGTTGCATGTGGAGCTCGTAGCGGATCTCGGGGGCTATTCCGGGACGTAGGAGCCTGTGAGCCGCGTTCGCCGTCGCCTTCGGCGGGATGAGTCCCAGGCGGACGGCCACACGGAGTACGTGCGTGTCGACGGGAAATGCATTGCGACCCATCGAGAACAGCAGCACGCAGGCCGCCGTCTTTGGCCCCACCCCAGGCAGGGAGACGAGGTAGCGCTCGACTTCATGGTCGTCGAGCCCGTTGAGGCGACCGAGGTCGATCTTGCCCTCACGCTCTTCGATCTCGGCGAGGATCCGTTGGATGCGCACCGACTTGGTGTCGGCCAGGCCGCCCGACCGAATCGTGCCGGCCACCTCCGTCGGATCCGCGTCCCTCACCGCCCGCCACGTGGGCCAGCGATTCTTGAGGCTTCGGAAGGAGCGCGCCGTGTTCAGGTCCGAGGTGTGCTGGCTCAGCACCGTCATAACGAGCTCGTCGATGATGGGCAGCTGCGGCTTGCGCGTGAACGGGCCCTGTTGAGCCAGCAGCCTGCGATGGAGGGCGCTCGTTCTGCGCCGGTCGACCTTTGCGGTCAGCGCGGCACCTTCGCGAGCGATGCGAACTTCGTGTACTGGTTCATGAACGCCAGCTTCACAGTATCGGTCGGTCCGTTGCGGTGCTTCGCGACGATGAGCTCCGCTTCGCCACGTGCCTCGGAGTCACGGTTGTAGACCTCGTCACGGTACAGAAACATGACGAGGTCGGCATCCTGCTCGATGGAATTGTGCACGATCATCCCCTCGGCGATGAAATTGTGCGTCCCCGGGACGGTCGCATCGAAGACCTCTTCGTCGGTGTCGGGAACGATTTCTGCGACTTCGTCCCAGAAGACATCGGATTGAGCCAGCGACTCAAGTCGTCGATTCCGAATCACCGTGGTGATCCGCCCGAGACGCTCGCGGCTGGGAGCCGATTTGTACAGCGAGGAGCCGCTGTAGGCCATGCCAAGCCCATGAGCAAGCTGCCGCGTCGTTACTCGTTGATCGCCCATGTGAAGGCGAATCTCGTCCCACACCTTCCGAGGAACGACATCCACCCTCGGGTTGGGAGAGATGCTAGAGAGATACGAGATGTACTCGGGAATGGCTCTGCCGCGTTCGCCGTGAATTCCAACTTCGCGGAGGAACTCGAGTTGGTTCTCAGCTCCCCGAACGTGAACCGCAAACGTGTCTTGACAACCCGCTTTTGGTTGAGAGCGAATGCAGCTCGAGATCCCAAGACGAAGAAGGAGTAACTGGACGTCCTTTGCCAAACGACGACTGCTTGTTCCGTAATAGAGGACAACGCCGTTCGACGGTCGCAGCGATACATGACCAACCGTTGCCCAGAGATGTCTGAGGAAGAGGGTCACCTGATCATCAGGAAGACCGAACACTTCTGGGGGCAGGAACTTTTCTCTGCTGCGCTTGCCAAAGAGACCAAGGTCGTCTAGCCACCTGGCTATCGGGTTCCGGCGGCCATGGGTGAGTCGAAAAGGGGCGGGGAGATAGAGGTGCCACCAGTTTCGCTGAGCGACCAGACGTCCTGTGTTTCCGAAGCTCTTTGCAGCCTCGGAGACCGCCTGAAGATTCTCGGGGTAATGATTCGTGTAGTGGAGAGGTTGACGTTTGACGAGACAGCCGTCCCCTATGAGATGAGCGAGCAGAATCACTTCGGCATCCTGCCAGCGGTTTGGGTGAGAGCCTTCGCTCAACCGGCGAGGGACCGCCAGATGCTCGCCCGGTTCCAAGTCGGCCAGCGACTTCCACCCATCGAAGGAAAGGAAAGGATGGTTGGCGCTCGCCCGAATTTCTCTGCCCGACCGGAGTCTGAGCTTGAACGTCTTCTTTACGCCGCTCGAGAAGACACTAGTCATCGTCCCACGAGTGAGTTTGAAATCCTCGTCCAGAGTCCAGACCGGGATGTTCCGCTCTCTCCGTTCGTAAAGCTGGCCGATCGAAACCGCTTGACCGGTGTCCGCGCGGACGACCTTCGTATCCGCGGTGAGGCACCCCGATTCCCGCAGGTCTCCGAGGAGAGGGCGCTTGTCGGCGCGCATCTCGACACCCCGGTTCAACTGCGACGCGCATAGCACCGGCACCTCGAGCTCGCGCGCCAGAATCTTGAGGTTTCGAGATATCTCGGATACTTCCTGTTGGCGGTTCTCGGACTTGCGCGGTGACTGCATCAACTGGAGATAGTCGATGATAATCAAGCCCAGTCCGTGCTTGGCTTTCAGACGCCGGCACTTGGCTCGAATCTCTACGAGGGTTATGTTCGCGCTGTCGTCGATGAAGATGGGAGCTTCGGCGAGTCGGCCCATTGCTCCCGAGAGTTTTCCCCAGTCTTGCTCCTGCAGCGTTCCTCGGTTGATGCGCTGGGAGTCGACCTTCGCCTCGGACGATAGAAAGCGTTTCACGAGTTCGTGGCGGCTCATCTCGAGAGTGAAGATGACGACGGGCACTGGATCGGTGCGCCTCAGTGCCGCCGCCAGGGTGAAGTCGTTCAACAGGCTCGACTTACCCATCGCAGGACGTGCGGCGATGATGATCAGGTTGTTCTTCTGAAAGCCGGCGGTGATGTCGTCGAGATCGGAAAAGCCGCTCGATACGCCCGTGATGTGCTCGCCGCGCTCGTAGAGTTGCTCGATCTGTTCCATGTTCTCGCCGAGCAACGCTTTGAGTTGATGAAGCTCGTCGCGCAGCCGCCGGTTCCCAACCTCGTAGACGATGCCTTCGGCGGCATCGACCGCATCCGCCACATCGGAGGGCATCGAGAAACCGATTTCCTGGACCTCGTTGCCCGCGCTGACGAGTCGGCGAAGCAAGGCCAGTTCCTCGACGATGCGGGCATAGCGAGCCGCCGCCGAAGCGCTCGGGTAGGCCTCGATGAGCCCGAGGATGTACGGCCGGCCCCCGACGCCCTCCAGGGTCCCGCGCCGGCTGAGCTCTTCGACGATGGTGATCGCGTCGATCGGCTCATGGCGGTTGAAGAGCCCCATGATCGCCTCGTAGATCTCGGTGTTGGCCGGCTTGTAGAAGTCGTCCGCGCTGAGGATTTCGACGACGTTGGCGATGGCGTCCTGCGACTCGAGCATGGCGCCGAGCACCGACTGCTCGGCATCGAGATTGTGCGGCGGTATGCGATTGGGGCGCACCTGCTGCAGTTCCCGTGCTCCCTGAGCCACTGCCCTATCTCCTCCTATACGAACATATGTTCGATATACTCTCATCCCAGCCCGTCTGTGGCAAGGCGGAGTTCCCTGGCGTTCAGGGAGAGCGAAACGGAGCCCACTCGCCCTGTGCCCGGGCGAGAAAGCTAGTACGGCGGCCTGTGCAAGCGAAACAGCACGACTCGGTGGATTGGCTGTGGGCTCTCGCCGTGACCTGTTGAAAACCGGTGGCCCTGCGAGGGTGCCGGACGGCAGAGTCCGGCCCTCGGGGCATCAGGGATGTGGACAAAGATCCCGAGGGTGCCGTGGAAGGGGGAAAGAATTCCCTCGAGTACGCCCTTCCATTGAGATCCATTTTCTTTGTGCCTCGGCGCCCATTTTGCGGGAGCTCCCGCACTCAGAAAATCGCCGGGGGGTTAGGCCTCGTCCTCGTGAGCGATGACTTCGACCGAGACCAGAGCGTTCACCTCTTCGTGGAGGTGGATCTCGATGGAGAACGTGCCGAGTCGGCGAAGGGACTCGTCGAGACGCACCTGGCGCGCATCGACCTCCTGCTCGAGCTGGTCCTGCACCGCGCGCGCGATGTCGTTCTTGGTGACCGACCCGAACAGCTTGCCGTCTTCCCCGGCGCGCGCCGAGATGTAGACCGGGCTCGACCCGAGCAGCGCTACCTGTGCAACGGCGTCGTCCTTGGCCTTGCGCAGCGCCTCCTCCCTGGCACGTCGCATCTGCTCAGCCTGCTTCAGCGCGCCCCTGGAGGCGACCAGCGCCATTCCCTTGGGGACGAGGTAGTTGCGCGCGTACCCATCCGACACGGTGACGACATCGCCTTTATGGCCGAGCGTTTCGACGTCCTTCGCAAGAATGATCTTCATATCGGCCCCTAGCGCGTGGTGTAGGGGAGAAGGGCCATCTCGCGTGCGTTCTTGACGGCCGTCGCGGCCATGCGCTGGTGCTGCGAACAGTTGCCCGTCACACGGCGAGCGCGGATCTTGCCGCGCTCGGACAGGAACTTGCGTAGCAGGTTGATGTCCTTGTAGTCGATATAGGTCGTTTTGTCGGCACAGAACTGACAGTACTTCTTCTTTCTCGGCCGACCCGGCTTCTGAGTGGGCTTCTTGTCGCCCCGGCGTTTGTCACGTGCCATTACCAGTCATCTCCTCCTGAATTCTGCTGAGGCAGTCCTCCTGAATTCTGCTGAGGCGAACCAACCGGCGCACCGCTGGATTGACCCGCTTGATTCCAGCTGTCGCCGCCCTGGCCCCCGCCCTGGTTGCTCCAGTCGCCGCCGCCCGATGGTTGGGCCCCGCCCTGCGAGCCTTTGTCGCGCCGGACCTTGGTGATCTGAGCCGTCGCCCAGCGAAGGGAAGGACCCACCTCGTCCACCTGGACCTCGATGGTGGAGCGTTTGTTTCCGTCGTTGTCGTCCCAGCTGCGCTGCTGAAGCCGTCCGGTGACGACCACGCGCGAGCCCTTGTGGAGCGACTCCGAGGCGTTCTCCGCCATATCGCGCCAGCAACTGCAGCGGAAGAAACCGTCGAGCTTGTCGTCCCAGGAACCGTCCTGGTTACGGAAGCGCCGGTTGACCGCGACGGTGAAGTTCGCAACCGCAGCGCCCCCCGGCGTGAAGCGCAATTCGGGCTCGTCGGTGATGTTTCCAACCAGTGTCACTACGTTGTCAGTAGCCATCTCTGCTCCTTAGGTGATTGGCCGCTCGCCCTATGTGGGACGGACGATCTTTCCTCGGATGAACTCGTCGGAGATCAGCAGAGTTCGCTTCAACTGGTCGATCGCGACATCCGGGGCGTCGAAGTCGGCAATGAAATAGTAGCCCTCGTTTTGATGGTTGATCTCGTAGGTGAAGCGGCGAACGCCCCAGCGATCAACCTTGCCGAGTTGGCCCCCGTTGTCGGCGACGGCCTTGGCGAAGCGGTCAACGGCCTTCTGGATGTCGCCCTCTTCGAGGCGAGCATCCACGATGACCATGGCCTCGTATTTCCTCATATATCTCCTCCTGTGGACTCGAGCTTCTGCGGCTCGAGGCCCTGGCGCGAATCACCGCTTGACAGGGCAGGGGTTTGCGAACATGGCAGCGAAGCTGCCGGCTGGTCATGCTAGCACCTCCCGTTGGAGCTCGGTCAGCCTGCGCGGGGGCCGAGATTCTTGCAATGCGGGCTGATCTCCGACGAGGTCAAAGGCTAGAGGGGGCCTGTGACAACTCTTCGCGGTGCGGCCGGGTCAGGGCGGTGCGCGCCGACATGAAGACGGCGATCAGCGCCAGCAGGAGAGCCGCGCGCGCCCACACTCCCCCGATCAGCAGCCTCTTGGCCCAGGTGAAGTCGAGCCCCTGGTAGACGATGTCGTAGAACCACCTGAACACTCCGACGTAGACCGCAAGGTCGGCCAGTGAGTAGGCGATCCACCAGCCGGCGTGCACCCTCAGGACCACGAAGAAGGGCAGGAGCCACAACGCGTACTGGGGCGAGTGCACCTTGTTGAACAACAGGAACGCAGCCAGCAGTGCGGCGCAGGCCTGGAGGAACGGATAAGGATCGGAGCGCCGCGCTCTCAGGAGCAGGCTGAAGGTGAGAATCAGCGCGAACGACAAGACCAGGAGTCCCGTCGAGACGAGGTTCGTGCGCGTCGGGGGCCATTCGGGCCAGCCGAACTGCCAGATCGAATCGAAGTTGGCCGTCCTCTGCCGGTGAAAGGCGTAAGTGGCGTACCAGCCATCGAAGTTCGCGGCCATGAAGGGCAGGTTGAGGGCGAGCCACGTCCCCGCGCCCGTGAGCGCAACTCTGGCTGCCCCGGAGAGGTCCCGTCTCCAAACGAACTCGAGCGCGAGGGGGCCGAGAAACAACAGCGGGTACATCTTGAGCGCGCCTCCGATTCCGAACGCAACGGCCGCCCCCACGGGATGGCCTTTCCACCAAAGATAGAAACCGAAGGTGGCCGCGGCGACCGCGAGCAGATCCCAGTTGTGGAAGGCGTACAGAACGATCGCCGGAGCGGCCGCCCAAAGCAGTACACGCAGACCGGTCATGTGCCACAGCAGCCAGGTCGTCAGCAACCCGAAGGGGGCGAGCAGGAGAGACGAGAGGTTGAGGTAAGAGCTGCTGGTGCCGACGGGCAGCCCCGACGCCCACATGAAGACTCCTGTCAGCACCGGGTACTCAATCGCTCCGTTCAGCAACTCGGAGCCGGCGAGTCGCCCATCCACGTAGGGGAAGATGTGCTGGGCGACGCCCCGGATGCCGTACAGGGGTTGGATGTCGTTGTAGCAGAGATGGCTGAACTCCCGGCCCCCGAAACCCGCGAGGCACTGAGCCTTCAGGGCATAGCCTGCGACCAGGAACAACGCCGAGGCCGCGAGCACCACCAACCCCGCGGGGACGCCAAACGGCCTGAGCTCGGTCGACTCAGACTCTGGGGCGTCTACGGGTCGTCTCCGGAAGGCTTCTTACGACCGTTGCCGCCACCGCCGGGGGGAGTGGTCGAGGGTTCGGGAGAGGGTGTCGGGTTCTTGGTCGGCTCTGGATCGGGTTCCTCTTCGTCCTTGTCCGGCTCTTCCTTTTTCTCCTTGTCGTCCTTGTTCTTCTTCTCCGGCTTCTCGGGAGGAGGCGGGGGAGTACTGATCACCGTGCCGGAGTCGATTCCGTCCTCGAAGTACTCGACCGGGTAACCACCGATCTCCATCGCCTGGGCCATGAACGCTCCCCACATGGGGGCCGGGCTCACCGGAGCTCCGCCCCCGCTGACCTCGTATCCCTGCACCGGGCGGCAGAGGTCCGTATCGGTGCAGTAGCGCATCTCGGGAACGACCCCGCTCTTCTGCAGCGGATAGCCCTCCCACACCACGGTCGCGAGCTGGGGCGTGTAGCCCGCGAACCACGCATCGCGGAAGTTCTGCGTCGTGCCGGTCTTGCCCGCGACCGGCCGGCCGATGTTCGCGGCCGTCCCAGAGCCCGAGGTCACGACGCTCTGAAGTGCCTCGTTCAACAGGTTGACCGAGTTCTCGTCGACGACCTGCGTGCTCTTCATCCGGACCTTCTCTTTGCCACAGGCCTTCGAGCTGTTCGGACGGTAGACCTTGACGCACTCACCGTTCGAGTTTTCGACGTAGGCGACCGGCGTGATATCCGGCAGCGCTCCGCCGTTGGCGAGTCCCGCGTAGGCGCGGGCCATCTGCAGTGGGGTCACGTCCTGTGTGCCGAGGACGAGCGAGCAGTTGGGAGTTGTCGGCTGCTTGCCCTTCTTGCTCGGATTCCCGTCGAAACCAAACCCGCCGAGCAGGTCCGCGACGTTCTGGGGGCCGATCTCGACGATGAGCTGGGCATAGATCGTATTCACCGACGATGCGGTGGCCGACATCAAGTCCATATAGCCGTAGCTGGCGAAGGCGTAATTAGACGGCTGCCACAACTCGCCGTCCGTGGCGCATTGCGGATCGTCGATCGTGTACGGGCTCGCTCCCGAGAAGCTCGACTGCAGAGAGACCCCGTTCTCGATCGCGGTCAAGAGAGTGAAGGGTTTGTAGGAGGATCCGGCCTGGCGGTAGTTGTCGCTCGCGTAATTGAAGCCGCGCGCCTTCTTGACGTTGTCGAAGTCGCGGCCCCCGACAAAGGCCCTGACGGCTCCGTTCGGAGTCATGGAGACGAGCGCCGCCTGGGGATCCTCGGGGGTGGTCAAGGTGGAGGCGATTGCATCCTCCGCGGCTTGCTGCATCTCCATATCGAGCGTCGTGTGGATCTTGTAACCACCGGTGTAAAGCTCGTTGCCGAACTCTCGCTGGAGGTCGCGCCTGAGCCACTCCATGAAGTAGGCGGCGGGCTGCTCTTTGCCCGTGGTCGGGTCACCGCCCTTGACGATCTTGATCCTCTTGCCCAGCCACTTGTCGGCCGTTGCCTGGTCGATGTATCCCTGTTCGACCATCTGGGTGAGCACCCTGTCGCGTCGTGCGCGCGCCGCTTCCTGGTTGCCCTGGGGTTGGTAGGACTCGGGCGACGGGATTATGCCGGCAAGGAAAGAGGCCTCGCCGAGATCGAGGTCCTGGGCGCTCTTGTCGAAGTAGGTGCGAGCCGCGGCTTCAATTCCATAGGAGCCGCGACCGAAGTACACGGTGTTGAGGTAGAAGCCGAGAATCTGATCCTTGGAGTAGCGACGCTCGAGCTTGACGGCGAGAATCGCCTCCTTGAGCTTGCGCTCCACCGTGCGGCCCGGATCCTCGAGCACGGCCTGCTTGATGTACTGCTGGGTGATCGTCGATCCACCCTGTTGGATCTCGCCGGACGTCAGGTCGGCCCACGCAGCTCGGGCCATGCCGCGCACCGAGATTCCGTTGTGCTGGTAGAAGGTGCGGTCTTCGGAGGCCACGACCGCCTCACCGATGTGCTTGGTGGCCTTTTTGTTGATGAGCTCATCGGTGTTGATCAGGAAGCGGCGTTGCTCGCCGGAGAAGATGCCGATGAGGTTGCCGTTTGTGTCGTAGACCTCGGCCGCCGACGCGAGGGGCACCTCCCGGGGCAAGGGGATATTGGCGAACGCGTACGTGAGGAACAGCACCGTCCCGCCTACGCCCAGGGCAACCAGCGGGAGCATCCACCCCAGGCGAAGCAGCCAGCGCGACGCGCGCGGCCGCTTGACCGGCGCGCGGACTCGCCGAGGTGGTGCTTTTGTGGTGCGCGTCGAGCCCTTGGCGATCCTCGTCCCGCTCGAGGGCCTGCGCGGAGATTTGCTCATTCGAACGAGTCTAGGCGTCGGCGGAGCTTCGCTGCGCCTCGCCGAGCGAAAGGCTCGGAATCCGCCCTACGGGCGGACAAGTCTCTAGGCTCCTGAGATGGGCAATCCTTCGCCTTTACAGATTTCGCCGCTTCCACGCCTCTAGCCCCTCAGAGGTTGCTCGGAGGCAGAAATCCGTAGCTCAGCCCCTCGATGGCGAGGTAGATGACGACCGCCAGGGTGCCCACCGCGATGAGAGCGGCAACCCCCACCATCACGGCGGTGTCGGCGCGGTCCTCGGAGTAGACGAGCGTGGCGGTGGTCGCCTCGACCTCGGGGGCGACGAACCCCGCTCTTCCCGCCCCTCGCCGGTAGGCGATCGCTCCCGCCACCAATGCGAGTATCAGGGCGGCGCCGCTCAATGAAAGGACCCTGTCGAAGTCGCCGAGCGTGTCCCGAGCGAGCCCGAGCACGGACGGCGGGGCGAGGCCCAGGCAGAGTCCGGCAATTAACAGAACGCTCGCCGCCACGGTCGGGCGCACCTCGGACGTGTTGTGCGCGCTCCGGCGTGCGAGGCGCGCGGCCAAGGCCACTCCGGCGGCGACCGTCAGGAGCAGCAGACCTGCGACCAAGCTCCACACCACCGACGGCCCCCCGGCTCGATCAAAGGCCGGCACCGCGGTCGCGACGATTGCCACCCAGCCCGCCGTCGGAGGCAGGAATCCCAGCAGGAGCCCTCCGGCCGCGCGGGCCACACCGCGGGTCGCCGTGCACAGCGCCACCATCGTGACCGCAAACAGGGCCGCGAGCGCGCCCGCCTGGAGGGCCGCCGGAGCGGCGACGAGGAGCCCCAGGCTCAGCCATACCGGCCAGGACCCGAGCAGCGAGAGACTCAGTTCCCTTCCGGCCAGAGCCGCGCCGCACAATCCGAGGGCCGCCACCAGAGCAGCGACCGCGAGCCATGGTCCGGCCGCAGACAGAGGAACACCGAGCAGCGCCAGAGGTCCACCAAGAAAAAGCGGCAAAGCGGGTGCCGCCGGCGAGTCGAGCGCCTCCCAAACCCCCGTGAGCGGCAATGCTCCCGAGCGAACCACGAGGGATGCTAGTGCGAGTCCCAGAGGCAGCCCCCCGAGTGATTCGGGCACGGTCCACACTCGATCGTCCAGGGCGTGGAGCGCGAACGCCCCGACGAGGGCCAGGTCGGACAATCCGATCGCGAGCAGTGCCCCCACCCGGAGCTCGTCCTGCGAGAGGAGCGCGACCAGGGCGACGGACGACGCGAGCCACAACGCGAGGCCGGGTACAACCCAATCATTGAGGGATGCCAGGAGGACCCCACTGCTCGCGAGACCGACGAGCGCCGCCGATCCGAGCGTCCGGTCGTTCCCCAGCGCGCCCGCGAGCAGCCAGGCGCAGGCAACCGCAGCTCCCGCTATGACCCCTCGAGGCTGTCCCAGCGTGGTCGAGCGCCAGACCGCCTCGTCACCGGCGGCGGCCACGGCCAAGGCGATGCCGGCGGCGCTTCCGATCGTCGCCGCGGCCACGAGGATGGCTCGGCGCCATCTGCGAGGCGCGAAAACCGCCCCGGCCAGGAGGAGGGCCAGGACGACGTGTACTGAATACAGAATTACGGGACTCACGGGGCCCCCGCAATCAGTCCTGCAGCGACAAGGAGCGCCAGCGTGGCGACCGCCATCACGGCGACGCGCACCCGGGCAGCGAGCAACCGAGCGAGCAGCCCTCCCCCGATGCCGAGGGTAATCACGGCAGCCGACGCTGCCGCCCATCCGGCAACCGAATCAACGACCTCCGAGCCGGGCACCTCCTCCAAGCCGAGCAGAACCTTCGGGCCCCAGAATGCGGTCACCAGCGCGAGGGCCATGGCCAGGGTCTCGAGGCCCGTCCAGGCCCAGGCGCCCAATCCCCGCACCGGAAGCGCCGCGACCCACAGAGCCAGAGCGAGAGTGGCGGCAACCGCCGCGGCGGTGACTGCGACCGCCGTCGTCTCCGGACCGACCAGGAGCGTGGGTCCGAGAACCGCTTGCACCGACCGGAGCTCGGCGAGCTCCATACTGCCCCACCTGAGCGCAACGATGCCGAGAGCGCCGGCAACGACCGCCAGCCCCGCCGCGGCCAGCGCCTGATCTATGCGGTCCATCCGAAGACAGCGTCCGAAGGTGATCAGCGCGAGGCCCGCAGCCGCCGCGGCGAGCGCTCCACCAACGAGACCGGTCAGATAGCCGAGGGCCAGGACGAGCCCGCCGGCGCGCGCTCCGGCGGCAACGGCCAGGGTCGATCTCTCTGCATGAGTCGGTGCCACGGTTTGTGGCTCGGTTTCGGAACGAGCGCTCAACCCTGCTGCTTGCGTTCCCGCAGCGGGGGCCGGCCCGCGAACTTCCTGCCCGTGACGTAGGACCGCATCAAGTGATTCCACGCGCAGTCGGTGCAGACCTCGACGACGTAACAGGTGAACTGGTCGTAGTTCGCCATGAGCTCGTGCAACCAATCAGTCGGGTAGACGACGCGGCCGCTGTTGTGCTTGAGGTCGTCTCCGTAGACGTAGCGGACCCAGCGAAGGGTTTCGTGCGAACACACCGGACAGGGCGCGGGAACTTCCTCGCCAATGTTCTTGCCCGCCCGCATCAACTCGGGATGCGCGTCGCAAACATCGGTGGTCGCAAGCCGGCCTCCTCTGAGCGCCTCGAGCGTCGAGCGTCTCGCCAGGCTGTAGTCGACCACCGGTCCCGTCGTCGAGACGGGGGGCCTCGTTGGATCGAAGGACCTACCCGAAAGGGTCATGGCGTGATGGTAAGCGCGCCGGGGGTCTTGTGGACCGGGGTTTGCTCCGGAATCCTGGATCACCTTGGTCTCGCCGGACTCAAACCGGGCACCGAGAAGGAGAGTCGGGAGTGACACGAGCCCGGGTTGTGTTGGTCTCACCGGGCGACAACCGGGCACCGACGGGAGACTCGGAAAGGGATCGGGTTGTCGGGCCCGGTTACGTGGGTCTCGCGCGGGGGCGAGTACCCGGCTTCGTCGGGGACGAGAGGGTGGGGAGTCGAGTTTTCGGGCCCGATTGTGTTGGTCTCGCCGGGCGAAACCGGCACCGAAGGGCGGCTCTTCCGGTTCCTCGGGCCCGCCTAGAGCGGATTCTGCGAAGGTTCGACCCTCAACCCACCGAAACGATGGCTGAATGTCGAGAGCTCCCATGTGCGGACATCTGCTCATCCTCTGGGGTGAGTGAGCGTCCAAGCCTGCCTCATTACCCAACCGAGGGGCAGATCGACCCCACGGGCACCAACTCACACCCGTAGATGCCGGGTTTGCCCTCTCCCACCCACTCCGAAGCGGGCGGATCCGGTCGACTCACGACCAACTCGGCCCGTAGGTGCTGGTTTTGCCTTGCCCGGCCCTAGAAGCACCCGGAGCGGCCAGATCCAGCCGGGTCAAATCCCCACGAGGCCTCAGACCGCCTCTTCCGGAGCGCCCGATTTGCCAAGATCATTGTCACGTGGTGATATATCAACTCGATATATCCAAGTGATGTATCGTGGTGATACTTGAAATCGACAGCACCTTAGGCGAACGACCAGGAAAGGACGCAATGAAGAAGGCAGGGATGCTCGAGCTGCCCGTTCTGGGCCTGCTCAAGGAGCGTTCGATGCACGGTTACGAACTGCGTAAGCAGCTCGGCGCCATGCTCGGGCCCTTCTACCAGGTGTCCTGGGGCTCGCTCTATCCCACGTTGAGGCGGCTCGCCAAGGCGGGGGCCGTCGAGAAGGCCGAGCCGGCACCGGACAAGCCCAAGACCGCCGGAGCACTGACCGGCGGACGGCGCAAGACCGTTTACACGATCACCTCACAGGGCGAGGCCATGTTCCTGCAGATGCTCGAGGAGACCGCGGCCGCGGTCGACGCCGAGCACTTCACCTTGAAGCTGGCCTTCTTCAGATATCTGGCCCCCGAAGCTCGCCTTGCGCTGCTCGAGCGGCGACGGGCGTACCTCCAGGAGAAACTCGCGCAGTTCAAGTCGAACCTCCGCACTTATCGCGAGCGCATGGACGGCTACGCGCTGTCCCTGCAGAACCACGACATGCGTGCCACCGAAAGTGACATTGCGTGGATCGAGGAACTCATAACCAACGAGCGGAACCTCAACGAGGTCCGCCCCAACACACAGAGCTGAAGGGGGACAACGCTTCCATGGCCAAGGTAAGAGTTGGAATAATCGGAGTCGGAAACTGCGCTTCGGCACTCGTCCAAGGAGTCGAGTTCTACGCGAAAGCGCGCGACGACGAGCGTGTTCCCGGACTCATGAACGTCGAGCTCGGCGGTTACCACATCAGCGACATCGAATTCGTGTGCGCCTTCGACGTCGACTCCAACAAGATCGGCCTCGATCTGTCCGACGCCATCTGGGTCGAGCCCAACAACACCGTCAAATTCTCGGACGTTCCCGAAACGGGTATCAAGGTCCAACGAGGACACACCTACGACGGACTCGGCAGCTTCTATCGCGACGAGATCACCGAGAGCGAACTGCCTCCGGTGGACGTCGCGAGGGTCTTGAAAGAAACCAAGTGCGACGTGCTCATCAACTACCTACCCGTCGGTTCCGAGCAGGCCGCTCGCTTCTACGCCGAGCAGGCGCTCGAGGCTGGCATCGGCTTCATCAACTGCATGCCGGAGTTCATCGCAACGCGCGAGGACTGGGCCGACCGCTTCACCCGCAAGGGCATTCCGATAATCGGTGACGACATCAAGAGCCAGGTCGGCGCGACGATCAGCCATCGCGTGCTCTCGAAACTGTTCGAGGACCGTGGCGTGATCATCGATCACACCTACCAGTTGAACTTCGGCGGCAACATGGACTTCAAGAACATGCTCGAGCGCGAGCGCCTGCAGTCCAAGAAGATCTCCAAGACCCAGAGCGTCACGTCTCAGATCTCCGGCGGTATCGACGCCGACGACATCCACATCGGTCCCTCGGATCACGTGCCTTGGCTCAAGGATCGCAAGTGGGCTTACATCCGGATCGAGGGCCGCGAGTTCGGCAACATCCCCATCAGCATGGAGCTCAAGCTCGAGGTATGGGACTCGCCGAACTCGGCGGGCGTCGTAATCGATGCGATCCGTTGCATCAAGCTGGCTATGGATCGCGGTGAAGGTGGGCCGCTGCTCGCTCCGAGCGCGTACTTCATGAAGTCGCCGCCGGTGCAGTACAGCGACTCCGAGGCGAAGGAGCTCGTCGACGCCTTCATCCGGGGTGACGACAGCGAGTTCATCCTGCACTCGGGCGGCTCGGGGGGTGACCCGCAGGTCTCCGGTACCACCCACGGCAACGGCCTCGTCGAGCGCCACGTCGACCTCGAGCGGGAGTTCGAGCCGAAGCGGTAGCGATCGAAGAATCCAACAAGGGCCCCCGGAACACCCGGGGGCCTTTTCTTTGGTTGACTGGTGGAATGAAGGGCTACGGAGCGCGCACCTACGGTGATCGCATCGCGGGCGTCTACGACGAGCTGTACGGAACGCTCTTCGATGTCGATGCAACCGTCACGCTGCTTGCGGAGCTCGGCGGCGGCGGTCCTGCCCTCGAACTCGGGATCGGGACCGGACGCATCGCCCTTCCGCTCGAGGACCGCGGCGTCGACGTCACCGGCATTGACGCCTCCGAGGCGATGGTCGCCGAGCTTCGGGCGAAGCCGCGCGAGGACGACATCCCCGTCGTGATGGGTGATTTCGCCGACGTCGACATCGAGGGACGCTTCAAGCTCGTGTTCGTCGTCTTCAACACACTCTTTAATCTCGCGACACAGGACGAGCAGGTGCGGTGCTTCACCAATGTCACCAAGCATCTAACCGAGGACGGGGTCTTCCTCGTCGAGGCCTTCGTGCCGGATATGACGCGCTACACGCGCCACCAAACGACCGGGGTCGACCGTCTCGACTCAGAGTCAGTCCACCTCGAGGCGAGTCGCCACGATCCAGTCAACCAGACCGTCGACAGCCAGCACATCCACCTGCGCCGTGGCGAACCGGTCGAGATGTACCCCGTGTCGATCCGCTACGCCTACCCGAGCGAGCTCGACCTCATGGCCCGCCTCGCCGGTTTGCGTCTCCGCGCCCGCTGGGGTGGCTGGCACAAGGAACCGTTTACGTCCGAGTCGAAGTTTCATGTCTCGGTGTACGAGCACGCCTAGGACTCGCCTTGTCGGCAGTGGAGTGCGCGTGGACGCTTTCACGCCCGTCGGGCGGAGAATAGATCGGTGAGTCAAAGCAGGCGTCGTCTCGTGCCGCTCCTGGCCGAGCGCGATTTCAGGTTGCTCCTCGGCGCTCAGTGCATCGCTCAGATGGCCGACGGCTTGGCCCAGGTTGCCTTCGCCGAGGAGATCGTGCTCGATCCTCAAGGGACTCCAACCAGGACGCTGGCGCTGTTCGCTCTGACCCTGTTGCCGTACTCGCTACTAGGTCCGTTCACCGGAGTACTCGTCGATCGCTGGCCACGGCGCTCGATCCTCGTGTGGACGAACGTAGCCCGCGCCGTCCTGCTGGTGAGCTTGCCTCTGTGGATGGGAGCGCTGCCGGGTGACGCAGCGTTGTACGCCAGCGTCCTTTTGCTGCTCGGGTTCGGCCGGCTGTTCCTGACGACGAAGGGGGCCTCTTTGCCGGTCGTGCTACACGAGCGCCATCTCTTGCGCGGGAACTCCCTGTCGGGAGGCGGCGGAATGATCTCGGCACTTCTCGGAGGTGTCGCGGGAATAGGCGTTGCTGCGATCGCCTCGACCGAGACGGCATTCCTCGTCGCCGGCTCGCTCTACACGGTCGGCGCGCTGGTTGCTCGTCGACTAAGCAACCCGATGGTGCATCCACACCAGCACCTCGAACGAGTGCTTGTCGCGGCCGCTCGAATCGCGGCGGAGCTCGCCGAAGGGATCGGCGAGATCTGGGGGCGGGAGCGCGCTCGTCTGCCGTTGTTCGGCATCTTCGTGCTGCGCGTCGCCGCGATGTTCGTAGCTCTCATCGCAATCGAGGTCATTCGAACCGAATACGCCGCGGCGGACGACTCCGGAAGACTGAGTGCAAGCGCGCTTGCGCTGGGGGCAGCCGGCGTCGGTGCCTTTATAGGGGCCCTCACGGCTCCGGCAATGGGTCGACGTTTCCCGACTCCCGCGCTGCTCATCATTGGGTTTGTCGTGTCGGGAGCAAGCATGGTGATAGCCGCTCCGATCCTCGACCTCACAACGACCGTGGGGCTGGCGCTCTTCGCCGGCTTCGGTGCGTTTGTCGCGAAGGTCGCCGTCGACGCACAGGTTCAGGAGGCGTTGCCGGACGAGTACCGGGGCCGCGCGTTCGCGCTCTACGACATCCTCTACAACCTCGCGAGCGTCGTGGCCGCGTTGTTCCTCGTCGCGTTCGTCGAGTTCTCGCTCGAAGCTTTGCTCGCGAGTGGAGGTCTGCTGGTGCTGCTCTTGGCTTGGCTGCTGGCGAGAGCGATGAGGAAGGCCGGCATGTTCCCCCGAGCCGAAACCAAGGTGGCCTAGGCGGCCCCTGTAGATCGAGCGATTGACCGGTGGGAAGCGGGCTCGTAGCATCCGCTAGTCACGTTTCCGACTCACGGGGGGTGTAGTCCGTGTCACATCGTCTGCGCGCGCTACTCGTACTGAGCGCATGCATGTCGCTTCTCTTCGTCGGCCAGAGCTCGGCCGATCCGGCTCACACGCCGGGCGGTCCTTGCATTCAGGACGACCAGACTGTCTCGAGGAGCTCGGTCGCCGACTACGACGACACAGTTCGAACGCTCGGACAGATCGAGCGTTCCAGCAATGGGCTCGTCACCGTCGACAGCGCCGGAGTTTCCGGGGAGGGCCGCGAACTCCTCTACGCAACCGTCGGCTCAGGCGGCGACGTCTTCTGGCTGCAGGGACGTATTCACGGAAACGAACTGCAGGGAACACAAGCGGTGCTCGACGTCATCAGGTGGTTGGCCGGCGGCAGCCAGGAGGCCAGAATGATCAGGGACAACCTCACCGTGGTCGCCATCCCCCTTTACAACCCCGACGGAGCCGAGGCCAACATCAGGCAGTCGACGACTCCGAATCGTATCGACCTGAACCGGGACTGGGAGAACTTTGCACAGCCCGAGTCGAGGGCCTTCTATGCGCTCTGGGAGGCGGTGCGTCCGAAGCTCGCTCTCGACGTACATCACATGAGCAGCGCTCCGCGAGTCGAGGGAACCAACGACCTCAATCAGTTCCAGATCGGAGCGCGCTCCATCTCTCCTACTCGTATGACCGATCAGCAGTGGCTGACGAACCGCCAGATGGCATCCCTCACGCTCGAAACTCTGGACGGATACGGCCAGACCCACACCGCGCGGTATCCCGACATCGACATCACCAACGCGGTGCTCAGCCGCATGCTGTTGGGAGGGCCGGGCCCCGATGGGAGCGATCCCGGTTTCCAGACCCAGGGAGCGATCTTCTACGAGGTGCGGTCGGTGGGACAGAAGAGCAACGGTTACCTCACCAATCTCTTCACTCGTCCGGTGACCGCGGTCCTGACCGCCGCGGCCGACGGAAGCCTGTACGGCCACGGTGTGTCTAGTTGGGAGGCAGAGCCTTACGCTCGCAGTGGAAGCTGTGGGGAGTTCTAGAGATCCAATCGAGGGGGCCTTCGGGGCCCCCTCGCAACTCTCTGCAGAGCTTCGAAACCCACAAAGCGGCACCGCACCAGGCAATGCTGTTCTTGGGACTGGGCTTTCCCGGGGGCCCACCGAATTCACCCTTGGGTGTCTTGCGCCCCTCGAGGTTGGAGGCTCAGCGTCGCTTTCGGGATGGTGCCGGTTTGCGCGCGACCATCAGGAACTCTGGCGTTTCCGCCGAAGGCTCGTTGCGGGCATAGGCTCCCGGTGACACCGAGTAGATCGCTTCGGGGACGAGGCCCACACCGATGGCCATCAGCCTCAGCTCGCGCGGGGTGAACACGCTCGTCCAGAGATCGACCTCCTTCTCGGCCCCCTCTTCGCTGCGGACCACCGATCGCTCGTGTACGACGCCCATGTCCGCGTCGAGGTTCGCCTCGGTCTGATGGCGCGCGGAGTAGTACGCGTTGAACGCGGTAAGGATCACCTTGCCGTTCGCCTTGGTCGCCTCGGCCATGCGGCGAAGAACGACCGAGTCGTCACCGCCCATCAGGCCGAAGCCGCCCTGGCAGATCGAAACCACTGCGTCGAACTCGTCGTCGAACGGCATCTGGCGCGCGTCGCATTCGAAGAACGATGCCTTGACCCCCGCCTCTCTCGCCGACTGGGCTGCGATCTCCAGGAAACGGCTCGACACATCGACCCCGGTCACCGCGAGACCCGCTTGCGCGAAGGCGACCGCGTGCCTGCCGGGCCCGCAACCAACGTCGAGGAGACGCGCGCCTCTCTTCAACCGCATCTCGTCGAGGAGAAACCTGACCTCCTGACGCGTCCCCTTGGTGAAGTCGTAACGCAGATAGGCCTCGCCGAGATGCTCGGCGACCGGTTCGAAGAACGGTTCGCCGGGATGCGGCCTTGAGGCCGGAGGTTCGCTCATTTCTTCTTTTTCGGCTTGGGAGGAACGCGCCGCCCGGCCGGTTCGATTCCTCGGTCACGCGCCCAGTCGTCGAGGCGCTTGTAGATGGCCTCTTCACCGATGAGGCCATCGTCGAGTCTCACGTCGAGGAGAAACCTCTGAGCCTCCCCGACGAGCGGGCCGGGTTCGACTCCGAGATAGGCCATTACCTGGGTCCCGTCGAGCTCCGGGCGGATCTTGCGGAGCTCCTCTTGCTGCGCAAGCTCGGCGATGCGCGCCTCGAGCTCCTCCATGCGCAGGGCGAGCCGCCGAGCCTTGGTCTCGTCGCGCGTCGTGCAATCCGCGCGCACGAGCAGGTTCAGCTCGCGCAGAAGTGGCCCCGCGTCGCGCACGTAGCGACGAACGGCCGAATCGGTCCAGCCCAGCCGATAGGTGTGGAAACGATGATGCAGAAAGATGAGCTCGCGCACGGCTTCGACGGTCTCGTTGGGATAACGAAGCTTCCGCAAGCGGCGAGCGGCCATGTCCGCGCCGACGACCTCGTGATGGTGGAAGGTGACCCCCTCCGGACCGATGCGCCGCGTCTTGGGCTTGCCGATGTCGTGCAGCAACGCGGCCAGGCGCAACCGTTCCTCGGGATCGGTCCGCTCGACGACCGCGAGCGTGTGGTGAAACACGTCCTTGTGCCGGTGCACCGGGTCCTGCTCCAGCTTCAGCGCACCAAGCTCGGGGAGAAACAGATCGGTGAGTCCCGTCGAGTCCGCCAGCCCGAGCGCTCGCTTGGGGGCCGGGCCAACTACCAAGCGCGTCAGCTCGTCGCGAATGCGTTCCGCGGACACCGTCTCGATTAGCTTCCTGAGCTCGGTGATCGCAGCGAGCGCCTCTCTGTCGATCTTGAAGTCGAGCTGCGATGCAAACCGAAACGCCCGCAGCATGCGCAGAGGATCGTCACGAAACGAGGCCTCGGGTTCGAGGGGAGTCCTCAGGCGCCGCTTCGAGAGATCCTTCATTCCTCCGAACGGGTCCACCGGCTCCAGGGCTGGGAGACGGACCGCCATGGCGTTGACCGTGAAGTCCCGCCGCGACAAATCGGTCTCGATGTCGCTCGCGAAGCTGACATCTGGGTGACGGGATTCGGGCTCGTAGCGCTCGGTTCGGAAGGTCGTGATCTCGACGTGGGCGTCACCGATCTGGGCCCCCACGGTTCCGAACCTGGCCCCCTGGAGCCACACGGAGCGCGCGAGCGGCTTGACGATCTCGTGGGTCGTCTCGGGGCTCGCATCGGTCGCGAAGTCAAAATCCCTGCTCACGCGGCCGAGAGCCGCATCACGCACGGGACCACCAACGAGGTAAAGCTCGTGACGGTTGGCTGCGAAGCTCTCCGCCAACCTGTGGATCGGTGAGTTGGGCTCGAGCAGCGCCGCGAGAGGTGAGGTCGTCTGGGACATGACCTCCAGACTATGAGACGGGCTGGAGTCCTTCTTGACGCAGAGCCAATTGGAAGTCGTGCGGGCTGCTCGACGCATGCAGCGCATCATCCAGGGTGACGACCTTGCGCCGGTAGAGCTCGAGCAACGCTTGGTCGAAGGTCTGCATCCCGTAGAAGCCCGACTCGGCGACGATGTCACGAATCATGTGGGTCTGCTCGCGATCGATGATCAGATCGCGGATGCGGCCGTTCATGACGAGGACCTCGACCGCGGGAACGAGGCCGCGAGCATCGGCGCTCGGCACCAGTCGCTGCGACACGACCCCACGCAACGAGCCGGCGAGTGAGACGCGAATCTGGTTCTGCTGGCTCGGTTCGAAGAAGTCGATGATGCGGTTGACCGTCTCGGTGACGTCCCGAGTGTGGAGCGTCGAGATGACCAGGTGACCCGTCTCCGCCGCCTGGAGAGCGGCCGTGACCGTCTCCGGGTCGCGCATCTCACCCACGAAGATCACGTCGGGGTCCTGGCGCATGGCGGCGCGCAGGGCCAGCAGGAAGTCTGGGGCGTCCTGGCCGATCTCGCGCTGGTTGATGATGGCCGAGCGGTCCTGGTGCAGGATCTCGATCGGGTCCTCGATCGTCAGGATGTGGCAGCGACGCTTGGAGTTGATGTGGTTGATCATCGCCGCCGTTGTCGTCGTCTTGCCCGAGGAGGTGGGACCGGTGACGAGCACGAGGCCGCGCGACTCCTCCGCCAGTGAGCGGACGACACCCGGAAGGCCGAGGCTCTCGAATCCAGGACTGCCCGGGAGCACGCGCCTGGCGGCCAGCGCCACCGAGCCGCGCTGGAGAAAGACGTTGAAGCGGAAGCGACCGAGTCCCGGCTCGGAGAAGGCAAAGTCGACCTGACCCTTGGACTTGAAGATGCGGGCCTGGTCGTCGTTCATGATGTCGAGGGCCGCCCGCTCGCAGTCCGACGCGGTCATCGGAGGGAAGTCGGTCGCAATGAGCGCCCCGTTGATGCGCACGAAGGGGGGGCCTCCTGTCTTCATGTGGAGATCGGAACCCTTACGGTCCACCACGTAGCGCATGAAGTCGTGAACGGTAGCCATGTCCTGCTTTCTCGCTTTCCTGAAGTGTCGACTGCCTTATTCCTTCGGCAGATTGCGCCCCGTGGTTGACCGCCCTTACGTGATCCGCCCACTCCAGTTGGGTTGGGGGCACGAAAAAAGCAAACCCGGCATCGAAGTTGGTGGGGTGCGGGGCTCGATCTGCCCGCTCCCGCGGGGGCGGGGGCCGGAACCCTCCGAATGGCGGGCCGGGCACACCTTTGGCCTCAGTCCCGCCAGGCGGTTGCCACACCACAAACGTGTCGAAGGTGTGACCCCGACGAGAGCCCCGACCATTTCATGGAGATTGAGTGCCGGTTTCCGGCGTCGGATTTTCGCCATCAAGGCTCGATCCACGGTTCACGCCAGGCGCGACCAACACGACAGGGCCCGAAAACCCGCCCCCTCCCAAGTCACCAAGCCGAACCGAAGAGACTTCTGTCACAAAGTGCTTGTTTCCTTTGCTGGCGGCGCGGGTATCCGCTCAATGGAGAAAGTTGGGGGTTGTGGAGCGTCGCGCGAAGGAGTCGCGAGAAGGAGAGGTCATGGCGGACCAGAACAGCCGCAAGATGAGCAGGGCAGAAGCCGGTCGGAAGGGCGGGCAGACCACCAAGCAGCGCTACGGCGAGGACCACTTCGGCAAGATCGGGCGCGTCGGCGGCAAGAAGGGTGGCGAGACCACCAAGCAGCGCTACGGCAGCGAGTTCTTCCAGAAGATCGGCCGGATCGGCGGCTCGAAATAGGCGACCGGCGACTCCGGGAGCAGAGGCCCTTCACAACCTGAGGGGCCTTCTTGTTGTCGGTCCTTCCTCGAAGGTCGCCCTTATGCTGGCTCGAAATGTTTCGACTGCGTCCGCGCGCGCCCTCTAGAGGCCGGGCGCGCCACTTGATCGCTTCTTCAGCTCTAGCCGGCCTGGCTATCGGGGGCCTGCTGGCGCCGCCGCTTGCCCGCGCTCAAGAGCCGGCCCTCGAGGACGTCACGATGGAGCTGGTGGATCAACCGATCTTCCACGACGACGAAGATTCGCTCGACATCGAGGTCCGAATCACCAACAACAGCGATCAGACGCTGCCCGGGTTCATCCTGAACGTAGGGCGTGCCAGCCGCCTCACGAGTCGATCGGACCTGCAGACCTCGTTCGTCTCACCCCCGGGGTTTGCGCTGACTCAGACCGCGCCGCGCATCGTGAGCAGATCCCTCGACCCGGGAGAGAGCCGCACGGTGAGGTTTAACGACCCCGTAACCGACCTTCTTTTCCCCGGAACCGACGACGACGGCATCTATCCGGCGACCGTCAACCTCGTCAACTCGGATGGCGACACAATTCTCGACACGCTTACGACCCACCTGATCTTCTACCAGGACGAGCTGGAAACACGCCTCAACCTCGTTGCGACGGTGCCGCTCGATGAACTGCCGGCAAGAGGGCCCGACGGAGACTTCGTCGTCGACGTGCCCGGCACGCAGCCGCTCGAGGCCGCGCTCCAGTCCAGAGGATGGCTGGGGAAAACGGTAAGGGAATTGAACCGCCCGACGGCGGACCTACGTCTGGGCGTGGCCCCCACCCCGCGACTCGTAGAGGAGATCGCCGATATGAGCGACGGCTATCGGCGCGGAGACGAGCAGTTCTCCGACTCATCTCCCCAAGCCGAGCTCGCCGGCGACTTCATCGGGCAGCTGAGTCAGCTCCTGAACCGCGACGGAGTCCAGCCCCTTCTAGTTCCTTACGCAAACCCCGACCTGCCATCCCTTGCCGCAAGCGCCGTCGACGACCACGTCGGAACCCAGATCACCCTCGGCGAAACAATCCTGAGTGACGTACTGGATGTGGAGCCGGGGCGGGCATGGATCTATCCGCCGGGCGGACGGACCAACTCCGAGTCACTCGAGCTGATGCAGCTGAGCAGCAACGCCGGGGCCAAGACCTTCTTTTCCGGCTCCTCTCTCGTCGAGGAGGCCAACCCACTGCTTGCCGGATGCCCCATCGAGGGGCTCAGCGCCACATGCCCCGTCTCGGTTTCGACTCAGGCCGGAGAAACGCTCGGGTATCAGGCGGATCCCGGTCTGCAGGATCGCCTGGGTGCCCTCGTGCGAGACGATGACGACCGGCTCAACCTGCAACGTTTCTTTGCAGAGACGGCGATGATCCGGGAGGAGCAGCCGGGCCGAACCGACCGCATCGTTCATACAACTCTCCCGTCGCTGTGGCACCCCAGCCCCGGCATGATTCGGACGTTGTACCGGGGGTTGGCGAGCGCCCCCTGGATCAAGACCGTCACTCCCGAGGAAGGCCTCGAGCTTGAAATTGACAGGACCGATCGTCGCATCGCGGACAATGCTGCGACGGTGCCCAATGGGCTCGCCCCCTTCGACTACGCCGCGATCGAACGGACTGAGTCGATCATCGAGAGCTTCAACTCGGTGGGCCCGCCGGCACCGATGTACCAGCGGCTTCTGCGCAACTACCTCGTGGCCGAGAGCCGCAACTGGTGGGTGGATGACGCGCTCGCGGCCCAGGGTCTGGCCTACGCCGGCGCTTCGGCGGAAGAGGCTCGTGCGGAGATGGACAAGGTCTCGATCGAGGTCAGCGAGCGAATAACCCTCACATCACGGGCCGAAGACATCCCCGTGCGGGTGCTCAACGACGCGGGCTATCCGGTCAGGGTTCGCTTTCAACTGGACTCACCGAGGCTTAGGTTCGAGGAGGAGCAGGTGCGGACCTTCGAGACCGGACGAACCCCGCTGACCATTCCGGTAAGGACCGACACCAGCGGTTTCTTTCCGGTGACGATGTCGCTCGTCACTCCGGATGGATCGGAGGTCATCGCCGAAAGCCAGCCAACAGTTCGTTCGACCGAGTTCAACAACGTCGCTCTGACGATCACCCTTGGGGCGTTTTTCTTCTTGATCGCGTTCTATCTGCTGCGCTGGTATCGCAGGCGCAATCCGCCTCCCGCTCAGGAGCCCGCTTGAGCACCAACCTTGCCCGCTCTACCGCGGTCATGACGCTCGGAACGGTCCTGTCTCGCTCTACGGGGTTGTTGCGCATCGCCGCCATCGCAGCGGCTATCGGTGTCGTCGAGACGGGTGGACTGAGCGACGCGTTCAACTACGCCAACACGGCTCCGAACATCATCTACGAGCTGTTTCTCGGCGGAATTCTGACCTCGGTGTTCGTTCCGGTTTTCGTCGAGTTGCTCGAGAAGGAAGGGCGGGAGCGCGCATGGCAGGTGGCAAGCGCTCTGATCAACGTCTCTGTCGTCGGACTGATGGCGGTCAGCATCGTGGGAATCCTCCTCGCCCCCTGGATAGCCAAGCTCTACACCCTCAACGTCGACGGCGACACCGCTCGCATGGAGGAGGTCATGACCTTCCTCCTGCGTCTGTTCATTCCACAAATCATCTTTTACGCGCTCACGGCTATCACCGCCGGCCTGCTCAACGCCCACAAACGGTTCGGAGCGCCGATGTTCACGCCGGTACTGAACAACCTGGCGGTGATCGCTGTGTTCCTCGCCTTTCGCTCGGCGGTTGGATCCGTGAGCCTAGAGAGCGTCACTCCGGGTCAATTGCTGGTAATCGGAGGGGGCACGACGCTCGGCGTCGTTCTCATGGCGATGGCGCAGCTCCCCTTCTTACGCGGCATGGGGCGTTACCAGTGGACGTTTCACATACGCCACCCGTCGGTCATCAAGCTCGCCAAGCTGTCGGTGTTCGTAATCGGCTACGTCGTGACGAACCAGATCGGGTATCTCGTGGTTCAGGTCCTCGCCGGCGGTGAAGTTGGGGGCTACACCGCATACACGTGGGCCTTCACCTTCTTCCTGCTTCCACACGGGCTCTTTTCCGTTTCGATCATGACGGCGCTGCTGCCGGGGATGAGCGAACATGCGACCAATGGACGATGGGATCTCTATCGGAGCCAGCTCTCGGTCGGAGTCCGGGCGACCACTCTTCTGATTCTTCCCGCGGCGGTCGGCTACTTCGTGCTCGGAACACCGATCGTGAGGATCCTGCTCGAACACGGCGTGATGGGGCCCGAATCGACAGAGCTCGTCGCGAACGTTCTGCGATTCTTCGTTCTGGGTCTCGTACCGTTCGCTGTCTACCAGTTGTTCCTGCGCGCCTTCTACGCGCTGCACGACGCCAAGACACCGTTCTACATAAACGTCGGGGTCGTCGCCCTGAACACCGCGATCAACGTCCCGATGTTCGCGTGGCTGGGAGTCCGGGGGCTCGCAGCGGGTCATGCCATCCATTACGTCATCGGAGTCTTCTTGCAGGGGCGGATCCTGTCGCGCCGCGTCGACGGCATCGACGAAGCCCGCATCGTTCGTAGCTCTGTCAAGATCGGGCTTGCGTCCCTCGGGATGGGGTTGCTCGTGTGGGGGGTCTATTCCCTGACCAGCGAGCTCATCGAGCCCACCGCTTTTCTCAACGATCTCCTCATCGTCGCCGTCCCCGTGGTCGCCGGCGCAGTTGCCTTCCTGGCCCTCTGCGTCGCCCTGGGCGTGGAGGAAATCGACTACGCCAAGGCAGTTCTCGGTCGACGATTTTCCTCCCAGAGGTAAAGCTCACCGCCCTAAGCGACCGATAAGTAGTTTATGAACCTTCTCTCCAACGAACGAGGCCTCGTGGCCGGCTGGGCCGTCAAGCTGCTTCTGTTCCTCGCGCTTCTCGGTGTCGTCATCTACGACGGTGCCGCTATCGCGGTCAACGCTTTCCAGCTGGACACAATCTCTGACGAAGTTGCCCTCGAAGTGTCGTCCTCAGCTCGAGACGACAGCCTCTTCACGCTGGAGCGCGAGGCCAAGAAAGCCGCTCGTGCCCGGGATGCCCGGCTGGTCGAGATCAAGCTCAACGCCGACAAGAGCGTCCTGAGGGTGACGATCAGGCGAGAGGCGCCCACTCTCGTTGTTAGTCGCTTCTCCCGCATCTCCGAGTGGGGTCATCTGTCTGCAACAGGGAAGGTATCGACCGACTAGCATCCCCCTGTGGCGTCCGAGATGACCACTCTAGCCGAGCGATACGTGCTCGAATCCGAGATCGCGCGCGGTGGCATGGCCATCGTCTACAAGGCGCGGGACGATGTCCTCGCGCGCCCGGTGGCGGTCAAGGTGCTGCACTCCCACCTGGCGGACGACGAGACCTTTCTCGAGCGTTTCCGCTTCGAGGCTCTCGCCGCCGCTCGACTCGCGCATCCCAACATCGTGTCCATCTATGACACCGGGACCGAGCGGACCGACCCCGACGGCGAGGCCCGCCACTTCATCGTCATGGAGTATTGCGGAGGCGGAAGCCTGGCCGAGCACCTCGTGAACGAGGGGCCCCTGCAACCAGAGCGGGCGGACGTCGTCGGGAGCTCTGTCTGCGAAGCGCTCGCTTACGCTCACCGATCCGGCGTCATTCATCGCGACATCAAGCCGGCCAACGTCCTGGTGGCCGAGAGTGGCGGGCTCAAAGTCGCGGACTTCGGAATCGCGAAGGCCGCCTTCGCGGAAAGCGACGTCACGACGACCGGCTCGATCCTCGGAACCGTCACCTACCTGTCGCCGGAGCAGTTGAGGGGCGAAGAGCCCGACCAGCGCAGCGACATCTACTCGCTGGGAGTCACCCTCTACGAGTTGCTCGCAGGACGTGCACCCTTCGAGGAAGAGACCCAGATGGCAATTGCCATGAAGCACCTGCACGAGGAGCCTCCGCCGCTCAGATCCGTCAGGGCCGGCATCCCGCGCGGCCTCGAAGGTGTCGTCACCAAGGCCCTGGCCAAGGATCCCGACGCCCGCTACCAGAGCGCCCAGGAGATGCGCAACGCACTCGAGGGGCAGTCCGCGGCAACCGCGACCGCGGTCTTGCGTCGACCCGCTCGCTCGACCGAACGATCCCGCACCACCGTACAAAGAACCCGCCGAGCGCCGCGCGAGAAGCCGTCGCGCTCGATGGGCCCCCTGGTCATGCTGGGGATCATGGCGGCCGTGGTCGCGGTGGCCTCGATCGTGCTGCTCTCCCTGATCAACCGCGAGCAAACGGGGGGAGGGGGCAACGGGAGCGGCAACGGAAACGGGGGCCAGGCGAACGGCGGCTCGGGCAACACCGAGGCGATCGAGGTGCAGTCGGCGACCGACTTCGACCCTCAGGGCTCCGGCGGGGAGCATCCGGACGAGGTCGACCTGGCGATCGACGGCGACCCCAGCACCGCCTGGACCACCGAGAACTACCAGGACCCGCTCAGCGCGCTCGGCAAGGACGGGGTCGGGCTGGTCCTGGATCTCGGGGACAGCGTCGAGGTCGCGAGCGTCGAGGTCCAGGGCTGCGACGGCTGCGGTCTCCAGGTGGGGCACGCATCGGAGGCGGCCTCGGACGCCTCCGGGTTCGAGACGGTGGGCGAGACCGACGCCGCCGGCGACCCCGAGACCTTCGAGTTCGAATCGGCGGCGGATCGCTACTGGCTGGTCTTCGTCACCACCCTTCCGGGTGGCGGAGGGGGCTCCGCCTCGATCTCCGAGGTCACCTTCGGTGGGTCCTAGCCGTGCCGCGGACCCGCTGCAGCGAAGCGACCACGACCTCCTCCAGTCGTTTCTCGAGGGAGACAACGACGCTTTCAGCGGACTCATGGAGCGGCACGAGGACCGGATTTTCGGCCTCTGCCTCAAGATGCTCCACAACCGGTCGGACGCTCTCGAGGCCAGCCAGGAGGTCTTCATCACCGCCTTCAGGCGAGCCGCGTCCTTTCGGGGGGACAGCGCCTTCGGCACCTGGCTCTACCGCATCGGGATCAACCATTGCAAGGACGTCCTCAGGAAGCGAAAGGACCTGTTGCTCGAGTCCGACCAGCTCGAAATCGAGCGGGTCGACACCCAGCAGCGAGGTGTGGACGAGGCTGCGGCGCTCCGGCTCGACCTGAGCAGGGCCCTGGCCGAGCTAAGAGACGACTACCGTGAGGCGGTGGTGATGCACGATCTCGGTGGAGTGCCCTACGAGGAGATCGCGACCCTCACCGGGGTTCCGGTCGGGACCGTCAAGTCACGGATCAGCAGAGGCCGGCGGCAGCTCGGCCGTCTGTTGGAACACGCAGAGGGCGTCGACACGTCAAAGGACCAAACATGAGCTCCCAACTGACCCACGAACGCTGCTCGGAGCTGCTGGCCGTCTACCTGGCAAAAGAACTGGATCCGGAGCAGCATCGCCTCGTCGAGGACCACCTGGAACACTGCGCGCAGTGTTCAGCCGAGCGCGCCGGGCTCGGCGCCCTCCGCTCCGAGAGTGAGCGTCTGACCACCGACGAGCGCGTCGCTCTGCGAGCCGCAGTGCTCGGAGCCACCACGGCCGCGGAGCCGGCGGGGCACAGGCTGGAGGACGAGTCGGATGCCGTCGTCGTGCCTCTCGGGGGCCGGGGGGCGCGGGCCGGCAAGTATCTGGGGATCGCCGCGATGCTGGCGATCCTGGCAGTGGGCTCTCTCTTCGTGTTCAGGGGCGGAGGCCTGACGGGGTCGGACGACTCGGGGGCGGTCGGGGTGGCGGAGGGCTCCGGTCAGAGCGGTGAGGAGGACGCGACCGCAGGTCTAGCCGAGGACGAACCGTCACCCGGCCGGCCTGCGGCCAAGGACCTCATCCTCACCTTCCAATCCGACAGGGGAGTCATCGCCGAGGAAGACCTCGACAAGCTGGGGCGCCGAGCCGGCGGTGCACTCCTGAGCCCAACGCAGGCGTTGGGCAGCTCGGAGGAAGTCCGGGACGAGGAGCTGCGGTACAACCGGGCCCCCGAGAACCTGCTCGGTCGCCTCGCCGCCCGGGCCCCCGAAGCGCTGGCCCCCGACGTCACGGAGTGTGGCCGAACGGCTCTCGACGAGCTCGACGAACCGGGCCTCGCCACCTACGCGACCACCGCCACGCTCGAGGGGGAAGACGTCATCGTCCTCGGTTTCGTGACGGGAGCTCGACGCCCCGATCGCTACGCGGTGTTCGCCTTTCCTCGAGGTGACTGCACTACGATTCTTACCAGTGTCGAAGGACCCCTCGAGTAACGGTCGGTCAACGGGTCCGGAATTTAGGGCCCATAACTACGTTTATTAGGGTGTGAACACTGTGAGCGACGACGTCAGAGAAATGATCATCATCGGCTCCGGACCGGCGGGACTGACCGCCGCGGTCTACGGCAGCCGCGCCGATTTGAGGCCACTCATGATCGAGGGCTTCGAGGCGGGCGGGCAGCTGATGCTCACCACCGACGTCGAGAACTACCCCGGTTTCATCGACGGGATCATGGGGCCCGAGCTGATGGAGCGCATGCGCAAGCAGGCCGCTCGCTTCGGCACCGAGTACGTGACCGACGACGTCACCTCGGTCGATTTCTCGCAACGTCCCTTCATCGTCAGGACGTCCGACGAGACCTACAAGGCGCGGTCGGTCGTCATCTCGACGGGAGCTTCGGCCAAGATGCTGAACATTCCGGGCGAGAAGGAGCTCCTCGGTCACGGCGTATCGACCTGCGCCACCTGCGACGGTTTCTTCTTCAGAGATCAGGAGCTGCTCATCGTCGGTGGGGGAGACTCGGCGATGGAGGAGGCCATTTTCCTGACCAAGTTTGCCTCCAAGGTCACGGTCGTGCACCGTCGCGACGAGCTCCGAGCGAGCAAGATCATGCAGCAGCGCGCGCTGGACAACCCGAAGATCGAGTTCCTGTGGAACTCCGTAATCACCGAGCTCGTCGGCGACGGCAAGCTGAGGGGCGCGAAGATACAGAACGTCAAAACGGGAGCGGAATCCTTAGTCGAGGCGGGCGGCGCCTTCGTCGCGATCGGGCACACGCCCAACACCGCGCTGTTCGAAGATCACCTCGAGCTGGACGGCGGTTACATCAAGACCGCGGGTCAGACCACGGAGACCTCGGTTCCCGGAGTCTTCGCCGCGGGCGATGTCGTCGACTACCGCTACCGCCAGGCCATCACCGCCGCCGGCATGGGCTGTGAGGCGGCGATGGACGCCGAGCGGTGGCTCGAGGGGCAGCACTAGCAGGAACCCGACCGCCGTCCGGTCGGTCGTACTCTCGACACAATGCCTTACTCCTCGCGTCGCGTCCTGTCGCTGGCCGTCCTGGCCCTTACGATCGCCGGGGTCGGCGGGGCTCGGGCCGAGGTCGCTCCCTCAAGTGGATACGTGGCGCCGGAGCCAAAGGCCAGAGTCTTCCCGGTGGCTCGCTCCAAGTGGTACTCGGTCATCAACTTCAAAGACGACTGGCTCGCCCCCCGAAGGCGCTTCGTGGACGGCCGGTGGCGTCAGGTCGGGTTCCACGAGGGCAACGACATCTTTGCCGAGCCGGGCACGCCGGCAAGGGCAACCACGAAGGGCGTCGTCGAACAGGCGGGCTGGCTCTTCTATTCGGGATGGCGTGTCGGCATCAGGGCAGACGACGGACGTTACTGGTTCTACGCACATCTCGCCGAGCCACCCGCGGTGTCGCCGGGCCAGCGAGTGGAATCAGGTCAGACCATCGGTCTGGTGGGAAACACGGGCTACGGCCAGACCCCAGGGCACAAAGACGAATTCTCGGCCCATCTTCACGTCGGGATACAGGAACCAACGGGGGAATGGGTAAACCCCTATCCGTTGATGAAGCGACTCTACGAAAACGCGCAGAGCCGATGAAGCGCTTGATACGTCAAGGTGATCGCTCCGACCAAGTCGCCGACGTCCAGGCGCGTCTGCGCGCGCTGGGATACATGGTCGACGACGACTCGGGAGATTTCGGCGCGTCGACGCAGTTGGCACTGAAGACGTTCCAGCAACATCGAGGCCTCATCGCGGACGGGATCGTCGGCCCCGACAGCTGGGACCAACTCGTCGAAGCCGGCTGGCGCCTCGGTGACCGCGTCCTGTACATGAAGTACCCGGCCTTCCGCGGCGACGACGTCCAAACGCTGCAAAACCGTCTCAACGCCCTGGGCTTCGATGCGGGCATGGAAGACGGCATCCTCGGAGTCGATACCGATCGAGCGGTGAAGTCCTTTCAACGTGAATACGGCGTCGCCGAGGACGGAATCGTCGGGCCCCACACAACGATTGCGCTGACCGGTCTTCGCATCGATCGCCCGGGCACGGCAGCCGAACTGCGCGAGGACCTGCGGCGCGCCGAACATGGCGGGATTCATCAAGCGCTCATCGCAATCGACCCCGGGCACGGCGCGGACGATAGCGGTGGTTTGAGCGAAGGACTCAGCGAGGCTGACCTTTGCTGGGATCTAGCGAGTCGACTCGCGGAGAGATTGACGCGTTTCGGAGCGCGCGTTCGCTTTACTCGCCCCGAAACGGAGAACCCCGATTCGACCACGCGCGCCAAACGCGCCAACCAGATCAGCGCAGACCTCTTTATCTCACTGCACTTCAACGCTCACAGCAAGCCCTCGGCCGAGGGGTCATCGACCTACTACTGGCGCACCTCGCGCGGGGGTTTGCAGCTAGCCGAGTTGATCCAGGACGAGCTCACCCGGCTCGGGTTGAAGGACTGCCGCAGTCATCCGGGATCCTTCGCGATCCTGCGAGAGACGAGGATGCCGGCCGTGCTCGTCGAACCCGCGTATCTCACGAGTCCGGAGGACGCCAAGCGGCTCGATGATCCCGAGTTCCGGACGGCCGTCGCGGATTCACTAACGAGCGCGATACGGCGCTACTTCGAGTCGAAGTAGCCGACTGGAACCAACAACGGCACCGAGGGGGCCGAGTGGGGAGCGATCTGGCTCGAAACCTGCCGCGCAGGTTGGTTGCGAGCCCGGCAAGAACCAAAGGCGGCATCGAGGGGCCGATTGGAGAGCGACCTGGCCTTCGCTTTCGCCGCTGTAACTGGATGCCTGGCTTCTCTTCGCCGATACGGTCGCTATTCGACCATCCTGCGCGAAAGAAAGGCGCGGAAGCGCGGACAACCGGATCCAGCGCCGCAGTCTCGACCAGAAACGACGCCACGCGTCGCTAATGGTCGAAGGTCCGCCGACCAAGCCGGAGCGGGCCCCGAAAACTCCCGCACGGCACCAACTCGCCCCCTTCGATGCTGGTTTGGCCTCGACTCAGCCGGGACCAGGCCGTAGCGGGCCGCGGAAATTCACGCACGGCACCAACTTCCCCCGTAGGTGCCGGTTTTGCCTTTTGATTCGGCCACGGAGCGACGTGAGCGGCCCTCGAAAGCGAGCATGGCACCAAGTCAACCCCGTCGATGCCGGTGCTTTGACTCAGCCCCGAACCCGAGGCGCTCAGCCGGGGGAGCCCGTCGTCGAGGTCGCGCCCGGCTCGTCGCTCGTGATGATTCGCAGCAGTCGTTCGAGTTCGTCGGTCGTGACGAAGTCCATGACGATGCGGCCCTTGCGCTTGCCGACGTCGATTCTCACGCGCGTCTGCAGGTACTCGCTGAGCCGACGTTGGGCCTCGATGGCGATCGGAGGCCTGGTCTGAGGCCGTCCGCCCTTGTTCGCCGACGGGGTCATCGACTGGTAGCGGCGCACCAGCTCCTCGGTCTCGCGCACCGATATGCCCTCGGCTCCGACACGCTGGGCAAGCCGCTGTTGAAAGGGGTTGTCCTGCAACCCGAGCAGGGCACGCCCGTGCGCCGCGGATACCCGGCCCTCGACGAGCAGCTTCTGAATGGCGGGAGGTAACGACAGCAACCGCAGAGCGTTCGTGATGGTCACGCGGCTGCGACCGAGGCGTCTACCGAGGTCCTCCTGGGTCAGATTCGCCTCGTCTATGAGCTGGCGGTAGCCCTCGGCCTCTTCGATGGGGTTGAGATCCTCGCGATGAAGGTTCTCGACGAGCGCGCGCTCGAGTGAACCCCTGTCGTCCGTTTCGACGGTCATCACGGGAACGCGCTCGAGCCCTGCCAGCCTCGAGGCTCGCAATCTGCGCTCGCCCGCCACGAGCTCGTAGCGGCCGCCTCCGAGCTCGCGCACCAGCAACGGCTGAAGTATCCCGAGCTCGCGGATCGACTCGGCGAGATCGCCGATCGCGTCGTCATCGAAGTTGTGGCGCGGCTGGCGCGGATTGGGAGCGATCGAGTCCAGCGGTACCTCGCTGAGCCCTGCCCCCGCGCTACCGGGGCGCGCTTCCTGTGTGGGTAACAGCGCATCGAGGCCGCGCCCGAGGCCGGAGCGGCGCGTCACCGCTTGCTCCACGGCTGCTCCCGAGGCCAGGCGGACTCGAGATCACCCGGAGGCGGCGCAATAACCCCGTAGCCTCGGCCTTCTGGGCCCGGCGTCGCGGTCTTGACCGCCGGCTCCTCGTGGGCAGGGCCGGCCTTCGAGGGCGGGGGGGCCGGAACATGAGTGGCGAGCTCGAAGCGGCTCTCGAACTCACTCGCCAGGAGACGGTAGGACAGAGCGCCGCGCGAAGATGGATCGAGCGTGAGAACCGGTTCGCCGAACGAAGGTGCCTCGGACAACCTCACGCTTCGGGGCACGACCGTTCCGAACACGGAATCGCCGAAATGGCGGCGCACTTCGTCGGCCACCTGGCTCGAAAGTCGTGTACGCGCGTCGTACATCGTCAGCACGAAGCCCGCGATGCGGAGCTCCCCGTTCAGACCAGCCTGCACGCGCTCTGCGGTCCCCATCAACTGTCCGAGACCCTCGAGCGCGTAGTACTCACACTGGACCGGCACGATGAGATCGTGGGCCGCCGCGAGGGCGTTCACGGTGAGAAGCCCGAGCGACGGCGGGCAGTCGAGGAACACGACGTCGTAGCCGGACAGCGAGCCATCGAGCGCCTCGGCTAGCCTCCGCTCGCGCGCCGCCACCTCGACGAGCTCGATCTCGGCCCCCGCCAGGTCGGGCGACGACGGTAGGCAGTCGAGCCCTTTGATCCCCGTGGGCCGGATGACGTCGTCTGCCGACGCCCCGTTCACGATCACGTCGTAGGTCGAGGCCTCGAGCCCTCGGTGGTCTATGCCCAGACCCGTCGTCGCGTTGGACTGCGGATCGACGTCGACGACGAGCACCCGATGGCCCCGGAGCGCGAGAGCCGCGGCGAGGTTGACCGAGGTCGTCGTCTTGCCGACTCCGCCCTTCTGGTTGGCGAAGGACACGATCCGCTCGGTTCCCGGAGAGATCGGGCGCACTTCCAATAGTTCCCAGTTACTGGTCGCGGTCGCGACCTGCGCGTAGCTGATGGTCTCGCCTCCCGGGGGGTCAGGGGCCCGGTTTGGGGCCTCTGCGGCCGATGATAGCAAGGCCTCCCTCCAGCTCTTCGGCATCCGGGGGAATCTCCGAATCCGATCCCACCCATACGATTCGGAGACCGCCGGGGGAAACCAGAGGGGCCACGAGCTCGAAGGCGACCGACGGAGGGGCCAGGGCGCGCGCCGTCACCACGGCATGGGCGCCGGCCAGAGAGGGGTCGGTCGCGGCTCGTTGCGTCGTCTTGCGCACGACCTCGGCGTTGAGGTCGAGCTCTCGCACGACTTCGTCGAGGAACGCGGCGCGCTTGGCCCGGGGTTCCAGCAGTCGCCACGATCGACCGGGATCCACGATCGCCAGGGGAACGCCCGGAAATCCCGCACCCGAGCCCGCATCGAGCGCACCGCCCGCGGGGGCGGACGCGACGATCTTGCGGGCCTTCAGCGAGTCGGCGATGTGCCGGCTCTCGAGCCGAGCGAGGTCGCCGAGGGCCACGAGATCGACCCTCGGCGCCCACCATCTGAGCAGGCGGGCGTAGGCCGCCAGAGCGTCTTCGGGTTTCACGAGAAACTTGCCCGCCCGGAGGGCGGGGTTCCGAGCAGTTCGCTCGGCGAGGCGCAGCGGAGCTTCGCCGAAGCCCAGAAACCACGATGTTTCTCGGGATTCGCCCCGTGAGCAGGGCATTTGCTCCGACCGAACGATTTACGAGGGGTGAGAACCACCCGCCGAGCTTATGCCTCCGCCTCAATCGCCTCGGATGATGACCTTGCGGTTGGGCTCCTCGCCCTCGGAGTAGCTAGAGGCGCCCTCTATCTCGGACACCGCGTCGTGCACCACCTTGCGCTCGTAGGCGTTCATCGGCTCGAGCTCGATCTCGGTGCCGCGCTCCATCGCCCGGCTGGCCATCGAGCGCGCGTACTCCGTCAGAGACTCTCGGCGGCGCGAGCGGTAACCCTCCACGTCCACCAGTAGCCTGACGCGGCTCCTCAGCCGGCGCTGGACCGCCGTTCGGGTGACCTCCTGGAGCGCATCGAGGGTCTGGCCCCTCCGCCCGATGAGCACGCCGAGGTCGTCGCCCGTGACGTCGATCACCGCCCGTTCTTCCTCGAGCCTGGTGCTCACATCGGCCTCGAGCTCCATGGAGGCGAGAAGCCCCTCGACGAACTCTTTGCCCGTGTGTGCGATCGTTTCGGGGGAGACTTCCTCCTCGGGCCCGGTCGGCCCGGCAGGCTTGGCCTTTTCCTCGGGCCCGGTCGGCCCGGCAGGTTCGGCCGCGTCCCCAACCGGACTCGCGTTCGGCTCGGGGATTCGTTCCCCCTGGGGTCTCTCGGTCTCGTTCATCTTCTTCGCTTCTTCTTGCTGGACCCGGAACGCGCAGGCGACTTCGCCCCGTTCCCCGACTGCCGGCTCTGAGTCTTCTTACCCCTCGGCTTGGAGGAGGTCTTCGGCGAGGGCTTCCCCGCCTGCTTGCCGTCCGACTGTGCCTCGGCCTTGCTGTCCTTCCCGGACTTCTCGTCCGCCTTCTTGCTCTTGGCACCCGACTTGCTTGCAGAGGGTGTCACCGCGGGACCCGGGCCGAGCCTCGCCAGAATGATCCGCTGCTGGACGATGGTCCAGGCGTTGGTCGTGACCCAGTAGAGCACCACACCCGCGGGAAAACCCGGGCCGATGGGGATGCCGATCGCAAAGGCCATCAACAGGAGGGGCATGAAGCGCATGACCATCTGCATCTGCTGTGCCTGCTGATCCTGGGGGCCGCGCCCGGCCATCAGCTGACGCTGCTGATAGTAGGTCGTGAAGCCCATTATCGCGATCAGAAGGAGGTATGGGAGGGCGACCAGAAGCGGGTTGCCGACGCCGCACGACGCCTGCACGGTCTCCGTCCCCACGCCCCTCCACGCCTGAAGGAAGGAGCAGTCGAGTCGGAGTCCTGGGAGAAACTGGTTGACCGTTTCCCGAGTGGCCGGGTGGAGCAGATCCTCCGCAAGCTTGCTGGATTGGAGCGCCGCGAGCAGCCCACCGGCTCCGGCGATGGCCACGAAGCCCGCCGCGGCACTCTCCGACACCCTGAACCCCATGTACCTGAGGTTCGACCGGACGACCTGGTAGAGCCCGATGAACAGAGGCATCTGCATCAGCAGGGGCAGGCATCCCCCGAATGGGTTTACGCCGTGCTCCTTGTAGAGCTTCATCGTCTCTTCGTTGAGCTTCTGGCGATCGTTCTTGTACTTCTGCTGGATCTTCTTGACCTCGGGTTGGATGACCTGCATCTCCCGCATCGACTTCGTCTGCTTGATCGAAAGCGGGAGCAGCACCATCCTCACGGCGATGGTGAGCAGGATGATCGCGATCCCAAAACTCGGGATCAGCGCGTAGAAGGCGGCGAGCGCGCCCGCGAACAGTTCGAAAAAACCCATTACAAGCCTCTCCTAGCGGGGACACGATCGACCCCTCCGGGCGACCACGGGTGGCAGCGGCCAATTCTCCTTATTGCCAGCAAGGAGCCCCTCACGGCTCCGTGGACTCTAATTGCCTCCAGCGCATATGCCGAGCAAGTCGGGTGAAAGCGGCAGTTCTGCCGCAGCAACGGCGAGACGAAGCGACGGTAGGCCCGGATCACGATACCGAGCACCTTGGCGCCCAGGCTCATGTCCCGCCCCCCGTGACTCGATCGAGCGCGGCCCCCAGATCCTCGACGAGCCTCGAGTACTTCGTAACCAGGACTCGATCGTTCGCTCGTACCACCACGTCATACCCACCCACGGGGCCGAACTGCCGGAAAGCCGCTCTGATTCTCCGCTTCACCCGGTTGCGCGCAACGGCGCCCCGCCTGCACCTAACCGCCAGTCCAAGCCTCGATGGCTCGTCCGGCAGGGAGTTCACCATGGCCACGGCCACGAGACCGCCCCGAGAGGCGCGCTGTCCGTTCTCGAGCACGCGTCGAAAGTCACGTCCGCTTCGCAGGGAGGGAGGATTCCTCACTCGCAGTCAGGTCCGGTCGCGGCTAGGCCGAAAGCCGAGTGCGGCCTTTGGTCCGCCGGTTCTTGAGGATCGAACGGCCGGCACGCGTCTTCATCCGGGCGCGAAACCCGTGCTTGCGCTTACGCCGCCGAATATTTGGCTGAAAGGTTCGCTTTGTCACGGTGCCTCACCAAGTCTCTCGCGTTTCGTCCCGCCGTGGACGCTGCCGGAGCAGGACGCGAATCTTCGGGGGATCTTCGGGGTGTCGCAGGAGTATAGCGGCATCGCGTTTGTCCACGTCAACGCCTCCTCTCGGGGTCGCGAAGGAGTTTTCCACATCGCCCTTGACTCCCGGCCGAGCGCGCCGCGTAGGATACGTTCGGCTTCGTACTTCGGGCAACGAGCCAGGGATCGTGCGACTTCCCCCCGGTGCTTTTCCGGTGGAGTTGCAACCCCGTCAGTAGTTGGCAAGGTTGTCCACACTTGTGGATATCCCTGTTGACTACAAGGGTTGCGCCTCCCTCCGCTCTACCTGCCATGCCTTCGGCATGACTCGTTGCTTGCTCGTCAGGGGAGACAAGGGCGTCGAACCGGGGCCGCAAAAGCTGTGGAAAACCGTGATCCATCAAGGGGGAGTCTCGTGACGACGTACTCACAGGTCCGCGACCGCGCAACGGGGCAGGCAGCGCAGAACATCGGCGGCGCTAACTCTGGAGACTCCGCCAGCCAGAACCTCGGGGACGCCGCCCACGCGGAGGACCTCTGGGCCCGGGCCGCTCATCTTCTCCGGGACCAGATCTCGATGAGCACCTTCTCCATGTGGTTCGGGCGCGCGAAAGCGGTCGGAATCGAGGGCACGACCTTCGTGCTGGGCGTCCCCAACCCATATGCCAAGGAACAGATCGAAACTCGCTATCTCGAACCCCTCACCGAGGCCCTCGCCTCCGCCGGAGGGACGAGCTTCAGCGTCATCCTGCTGGCCGGCGACTCCTTCTCGGCCGACCAGGACGAAGAGCTCGACGAGAAGGTGCCGGTCCGCGCTCCGGTGGAGGCCGGCGAGGCGGTGAAAACCGCCGCACAGGAGACCGGCGGCTTTCACCCAAAGTACGCCTTCGACTCGTTCGTGATCGGCTCGTCAAACCGCTTCGCTCATGCAGCCGCGCTCGCGGTGGCAGAGGGGCCGGCCGAGGCCTACAACCCCCTGTTCATCTACGGAGGGGCCGGCCTGGGCAAGACCCACCTCTTGCACGCCATCGGACGCTACGTAAGCGAGTGTCATCCGGGCCTACGCGCCTGCTACGTCACGACCGAGCAGTTCATGAACGAGTTCATTCTCGCCCTCCAGCGCCGCACGATCACCGAGTTCCATCGGCGCTACCGCGCGGTGGACCTCCTCATGGTGGACGACATTCAATTCCTCGAAGGCAAGGAGAGGACCCAGGAGGAGTTCTTTCACACCTTCAACGCGCTTCATCCACACAGCCAGATCGTCATCACATCGGACCGGCCCCCCAAGAAGATCTCGACTCTCGAGGAGCGTCTCCGCACGCGCTTCGAATGGGGCCTCATAACCGACATCCAGCCCCCCGACCTCGAGACCCGCATCGCCATCCTTCAAATGAAGGCCGAGACCGACGGCCTGGCGGTTTCCGCGGAAGTCATGGACTTCATCGCAAGTCGAATACAAACCAACATTCGTGAGCTCGAGGGCGCCCTCATCCGAGTCGCTGCCTACGCATCGCTGACGCGCTCCGAGGTGACTCTCGAAGTCGCCCAGGGGGTCTTGCAGTCGCTCCTGCCCAACGCGGCTGAGGCTCGCGTCACCCCCGACCTGGTCATAGCGGTGGCGGCCGAGTACTTCGACATCACCGCCGATGAAATCCGCTCGTCCAACCGTTCCCGTCCCCTCGTCAACGCTCGTCAGATGGCCATGTATCTCTGCCGGGAGCTCACCGATCTCTCGCTACCCGAGATCGGGCGACGATTCGGAGGCCGCGACCACTCCACCGTCCTGCACGCCAACAACAAGATCCGAACCCAGATGCAAGAACGCGAGAGCAGTTTCGAACAGGTTCGTGAACTCACCACCCGAGTGAGACAACGCGCTACCCGTGGATAAACCGGCGCGGAGGCTGTCGGTAACACTCCATTCACGTGAACAACTCTTCGCGTCCATGTGCAGGGCGACAGTTCGCGCCTCTTACGCACACCCAGATCACATGCTCACCACCAGGCAGGTAACGTCCATAACCAGCGCATTCGGGCGTTGTCCACGGAGCCCACAGGCCCTAGTACGACTTCTAAAAGATCAATATCTAATAGAAATGCTTAACCCCAAAGAACCAAAGCTGTCACAGCACGGACGTAGGCTTTGTCGTATCGACACGTTCCGCGCAGAACGGAGGCGTTGAATGAAGTTCCGCTGTGAGCGCGATGATCTGCTGGAGGCCGTGCAGTTCGCGTCGCGAGCGATATCGAATCGAGCGACCCTGCCTGTACTGTCCGGTTTGAGGATCAAGGCCTCAGGTGATGGCCACGTAAGCGTCGCAGCAACCGATCTCGAGCTGACCATGCAAACCGCGTTCCTGGCCGGCATCGACGAGCCGGGGACTGTGATCGTGCCTGGACGGTTGTTCGGCGAGATGACCCGAAGCCTGGGGGTCGGACAGGTCAGTGTCTCGAGTGGGGATGCTGAGGTCGAGATCGGGTCGGGGCGAGGTGAGTTCCGGGTGAAGGCTTTGGCCCCCGACGATTACCCGGCGCTACCGATCGAGGAGCGTGAGGCAGACGGGGCCGGGATCGAGATCTCGGTCGGTGCTCAGGCTCTGGCGACTGCTTTGTATCAGGTGGTTCGGAGCGCGTCGACGGACGAGAGTCGCCAAGTCCTTACCGGCGTTTTGTGGGAACTGGAGGCGGGGAACCTGACACTCGCAGCCACCGACTCCTACCGGCTCGCGGTGCGGTCTCTCGATGTCGAGGGCGGTCCTCCGGAGCTCAAGAAGGTGATTCTCCCCGCCCGAGGGTTGAGCGAGTTGGCCCGGGCACTCCAGGCGGGAGCGTCGAGCGTGAGGACAACCGTCAAGGACAACCTGATCGTGTTCGGAATCGGGGGTCCCGAGGGCGCCGGCGAGTCGGTCATTGGGTCGCGCTTCATCGAGGGTGAGTTCCCGAACTATCGGCAGCTCATCCCGTCGGGGTACTCCAACAGCCTCACGGTAGAGCGCGAGGCACTGCTCGAGGTCGTGAAACGCGTCGGTCTGCTGGCCCAGAACAACATGCCGGTCAAGATGCACCTCGGATCCGAGCTCGAGGTCTCGGCGCACACCCCGGACGTCGGTGAGGGCCAGGAAGTAGTAGACGCCGAATACAAGGGCGAACCGCTGGTGATCGCGTTTAACGCCGGGTTCTTCAACGACGGTGGATCGGTGATCGAGAGCGAGCGCGTGGTCCTCGAAGCGGGCGACGGCCTCAAGCCTGCGATTCTGCGCGGCGAGGACGACGTGAACTTCACCTATCTCCTGATGCCCGTTCGGGTCTCCTGACGCTTTCGTTAGTAAGTAGGTTTTGAAGTGCGAGTTGAGAACGTCGAACTCGAGGACTTCCGCAACTACCGGAGCGCACACGTCGAGTTGGCCGAGGGCGTGAACCTGATCGTGGGTCGCAACGCCCAGGGGAAGACGAACCTTCTCGAGGCGGTGCACTGCCTCTCCGGCCTGGGATCACCTCGTGCAGCGGATTCCGCTCTGGTCAGGGACGGATCGGAACGCGCTCTTCTTCATGCGTTGGTTTTGCGCGGGGACAGACGGCTGGCGGTCGACATGGAGATTCGGCCGGGTCGGGGCACTCGAGCGCTCATCAACAAGACACCCCTATCGGGCAGCCGAGCCCTGTCGGCGCTTACCACCAGTGTCTTCTTCGGCCCGGACGAGTTGTCGCTCGTCAAGGGGAGCCCCGATGGTCGTCGCCGGTTCCTCGACGAGCTGGTGGTGAAACTGCGGCCCGCGCGCGACGGATTGCGCCGGGAGTGGGAACGGGTTCTGAAGCAGCGCAACTCCCTGCTCAGGACGGCCCCCCGCTCGAAGAGCACGGCGTTGCCGACGCTCGACGTCTGGGACGAGTCGCTGTGTCGCGTCGGGGCTGCGCTCGCAGCGGCCAGGCTCGAGGTGCTCGCCGCCCTGCTGCCGTACGCCCTCAAACGCTACGAGGCCATTGCCGGAGGGGGGCGGATCGAGCTCGCCTACGTCAGCTCGTGGATCGATCAGGACTTCACCGAAGAGGCGCTGGGGGATCCGGACACGGTCGCGGCGCCGGCTCTCGCGGGCATGTTGAAGAGGGGTATTGACGAGATAAGGCAGCGCGAGCTCGAGCGCGGAATGTCGTTGATCGGGCCCCAGCGCGATGACGTGAGTGTTTCGTTGCAAGCAGGCGTCGACAACCCGACGATGCTGGATGCGCGTACATACGCATCGCAGGGTGATCAGCGTACGTCGGCGCTCGCGCTGAAACTCGCGGAGCACGATCTGCTCACCGAGCGTCTCGACGACCGTCCCCTGCTGCTGCTCGACGATGTCTTCTCCGAGCTCGATCCCGGCCGCAGGCAGTGGTTGGGTGACGCGATCAGGTCCATGGGCCAGGCCCTCGTTTCGTCCGCGGAGCCGGGCGCAACCGAGGCCGCTCGGGCCGAGTGCGTGATCGAGGTCGCCGGCGGCAAGGCAGTCGTGGGGAGCGCACGTAATGGGTGACGGTCTCGTAAGGATCGGCGAGGTGCTCGATAATTTGGGAACGAGAGTCGGTCTCGGTCGCTCCAAGGATGCGGGCGTGATTTGGTCCCGGTGGACCGAGATCGTCGGCGATGCAATCGGCGCGCACGCCGAGCCGAGCTCACTGCGAGAGGGTGTCCTCAAGGTCCGAGCCGACTCCCCTGCGTGGGCGGCCGAGCTCGGATATCTGGCGGTGGACATCAAGACGCGGGCGAACGCGCTGATTGGTCGCCAGTCCGTCCTCGAGGTACGCGTGTGGACCGGCCCCGGACGCATCAGGTCGGGGGCCGAGGGTTCCGTGAAGGACTCCGGAACCACCATCACCGGCAAGCCTCCGAGAAGGCCCCCCGCCGAGGGTCCCCTCGAGGCCTTCGAACGTGCTCGGGAGGCGTGGCGGCGCCGGCGTTCGACCGAGGGCCCAGACCCCCGATGAGAGTCGCTTCGAGCCTCCTCAAAACCCGGAAAGGTCCAGCTAGATGGTAAGATTTGAGTCAATCAACAGCGCTTGGCCACGTGCTCGCCGCGCCCGCGTAGGAGCCTCTCGAGGAGGTTCCGAACGCGACACATCGACCGGCGGCGCAGCGCAACGAAACGTAACCATCGGCAACTACCAGTAGAGGTTCTATGACCGCATCAAGATCATCGGCTGCGCGCACGAAGGAGTACACCGGCCAGGACATCACCGTTCTGAAGGGTCTCGACCCCGTCCGGCAGCGCCCCGGAATGTACATCGGAACGACGGGGATCCGCGGCCTCCACCATCTCGTCCATGAGGTCGTGGACAACGCAGTGGACGAGGCCATGGCCGGCTACTGCGACCGGATCATCGTCGAGTTGTTGGCGGACGGCGGGTGCAGGGTCACCGACAACGGACGAGGCATCCCCGTCGACAATCCCAAGGGTCAGCGCCGCTCCGCGGTCGAGGTCGTTCTGACAACCCTTCACGCCGGCGGGAAGTTCGGAGGGAAGGGATACCAGGTCTCCGGAGGTCTTCACGGAGTCGGCGTCTCGGTCGTCAACGCGCTCTCCGAGAAGCTGATCGTCGAGGTCGCGCGCGACGGCAAGCTCCATTACCAGGAGTACGAGCGCGGGAAGCCGAAGGCGAGGCTGAAGGCGGTAAAGAACATCAAGCGAACCGGCACGACCATCACCTTCTGGCCCGACCCCCTCGTCTTCACCGATGACGCCGAATTCAAGTTCGAGACGCTTGCTCAAAGGCTCCGCGAGATGGCGTTTCTGACGAGGGCCCTCGAGATCCGGCTGATCGATCAACGCCAGGAGCCTGAGGTCAAAGAGGAGTTTCGTTACACCGGAGGAATCGTCGACTTCGTGAAGCACCTGAACGCCACGCGCGACCAGTTGTTCAAGCGCGTGATCAATTTCGAAAGCAAGGCCGAGAACCACGAGTTCGAGGTGGCCATGCAGTGGACCACCTCGTACAACGAATCGGTGTTCACGTTCGCCAACAACATCAACACGCACGAAGGTGGAATGCACGAAGAGGGTTTCCGGCGCTCGCTCACTCGCGTGGTGTCGAACTACGCGAAGAGCAAGGGCATGCTGAAGGACAAGGACCCTGCGCTCACCGGCGAGGACTGCCGCGAGGGCCTGACCGCGATCATCTCGGTCAAGCTTCGCAACCCTCAGTTCGAGGGCCAGACCAAGACGAAGCTTGGCAATACCGAGATCCGCTCGTACGTGGAGCGGGAGATGAACGAGAAATTCGCGGCCTTCCTGGAGGAGCATCCCAGCGAAGCGCGTGCGATCGCCAACAAGGTCATCGGAGCGCAACGAGCCCGACTCGAGGCGCGCAAGGCGCGCGATCTGGTTCGACGAAAGACGTTACTCGAGTCAACTGCGCTACCGGGGAAGCTGGCCGACTGCCAGACCCGTGATCCAAAGGAGGCCGAGCTGTTCATCGTCGAGGGAAACTCGGCCGGCGGCACGGCCAAGCAGGCGCGCGCACGGGAGACGCAGGCGATTCTCCCGCTTCGAGGAAAGATCCTGAACGTCGAGCGAGCGCGCCTGGCGAAGACGCTCGAGAACAAAGAGATCCAATCCATCATCACGGCGGTCGGCACGGGCATCGGCGAGGACTTCGATACTGAAAAGTGCCGCTACCACAAGATCGTGTGCATGGCGGATGCCGATGTAGACGGCAGTCATATCAAGACGTTGCTGCTGACGATGTTCTTTCGCCACATGCGCGAGCTCATCGAGCTCGGCTACATCTACGTCGCCAAGCCGCCGTTGTATCGCGTCAAGCACAAGGGTAAGAACCACTACTTCATGACCGACGAAGAGCTCAACGCGTATCGCGCCGAGCAGAACGGCAAGGTCGAAGCGGCGCGCTTCAAGGGCTTGGGCGAGATGAATCCCGACGAGCTGTGGGAGACGACGTTGGACCCCGAGAAGCGGACCCTCATGAGGGTGACCATGGATGACGCGGCGCTGGCCGCCGACCTGTTCCAGCAATTGATGGGCGACGACGTCGAGCAGCGCAAGGACTACATCCAGCGCAATGCCAAAGACATCCGCTTCCTCGACATCTAGGTAGAGAGAGTTATGGCCAAAGAACCCTTCCAGGACAGGCTGCCCGACGACGGTGACGGAAACGGCGGCTCCGACGTAACAATCGAAGAGGAGATCTCGTATTCGTTCCTCGAGTACGCGATGTCGGTCATCGTCAGCCGCGCGCTGCCCGACGTGCGTGACGGGCTCAAGCCCGTGCACCGCCGCATCCTGTTCTCGGCGTTAGAGGCGGGCCTACGACCCGACCGCCAGTACCGCAAGTGCGCGGCGCTCGTCGGAGATGTGATGAAGAAGTACCATCCGCACGGCGATCAGGCGATCTACGACGCGCTTGCAAGACTCGCCCAGGACTTCTCGACCCGCTACTTGCTGATCGACGGGCAGGGCAACTTCGGGTCTGTTGACGGAGACGAGCCGGCGGCGCCTCGATACACGGAGTGCCGGCTGTCGAGCCTCGCGATGGAGCTTCTGCGCAACATCGACGAGGAGACCGTCGACTTCGTCGAAAACTACGACGGCTACGAGGTCCAGCCGTCCGTCCTGCCCGCTCGCTTCCCGAACCTGCTCGTCAACGGTTCGAGCGGCATCGCCGTCGGCATGGCCACCAACATCCCGCCGCACAACCTGGGCGAGGTCGTCGACGCTACCATCGAACTGCTGAGCGAGCCCGACTCGGCCGCAGACGAGACCAAGACCCTCCAGATCGCCATGAAGCACATCAAGGGGCCGGACTTCCCCACGGGCGGATTGATTGTCGGACGTCAGGGCATTCTCGATGCTCAGACGACCGGGCGTGGCTCGGTCAAGATGCGTGCGGTCTGCGAGGTCGAAGAGGGCCCCAAGGGCAACCCACGCATCGTCGTTACCGAGATCCCCTACCAGGTCAACAAGGCGCGGCTCCTGATGAAGATCGCCGAGCTGGTAAACGCGAAGGAGCATCGTCTCGAGGGCATCGCCGATCTACGTGACGAGTCGAACCGCCAGGGAATGCGTGTGGTCATCGACCTCAAGAAGAACGCCGTCCCGCAGGTTGTGTTGAACAGCCTCTACAAGCGCACTCAGCTCCAGGACAGTTTCGGTGTGAACACCCTCGCGCTCGTCGACGGGGTTCCACGCACGATCAACATCGGTCAGGCGCTCACCGAGTACATCACGCATCAGGTCACGGTCATCACCCGCCGGACCCAGTACCGACTTCGCAAGGCCGAAGAGCGGAGCCACATTCTCGAGGGCTTGATCATCGCGCTCGACAACATCGACGACATCGTTGCGCTCATCCGGGCGGCGGCCGATACGGAGGAAGCACGAAACGGCCTGATCATTCGCTACGGGCTGACCGAGGTCCAGGCGAACCACATTCTCGACATGCCGCTCAGGCGCCTCACCGCGCTCGAGCAGGACAAGATCCGCGACGAACACGAGGCGCTGCAGCACACGATCGCCGAGCTGAGGGAGATCCTCGGCGACGAGACGAAGGTGCGATCGATCATCGCCGAGGAACTCACCGAGATCAAAGAGAAGTTCGCCGACGAACGTCGCACGCGCATCGTCCCCGACGAAGGCGAGTTCGACATCGAGGACCTCATAGCAGACGAGGACCTGGTCGTGAGCGTGTCGCGCGACGGCTACATCAAAAGTGTGCCGCTGGACACTTACCGCCGTCAGGGACGCGGGGGCCGAGGGGTTAAGGCGACCGCGCTCAAGGAGGGCGACGTCGTCGAGCATCTCATCATGACGACGGCTCATTCCTATCTGCTGCTGTTCTCGACGAGCGGACGCGTCTACCGGCTGAAGGCTCACGAGATCCCCAAGCGCGACCGCACCGCGCGTGGCACGGCGGTCGTCAACGTCGTCTCGATGCGGGCCGAAGACGAGGTCGCCGCGATGATCGACACGCGCGACTACGAGACCTATCGTTACCTACTGATCGCAACCCGAAAGGGCATGGTCAAGAAGACTCTGTTCCGCGAGTACGACTCGACCCGACGCGAGGGCATCATCGCTCTGAACCTCAAAGACGACGACGAAGTCGTGCGCGTCGTGCCTACCTCCGGGGAAGAGGACGTCCTTCTCGTCACGCGCAAGGGCAAGGCGATTCGGTTCACCGAGCGAGACGTGCGTCCCATGGGACGTACGGCAACCGGTGTGATCGGTATTCGCCTCGACGAGGACGCCGAGGTCGTCGCGGCCGACATGGTCCGAGACGAGGGTGATGACCTGCTCATCATCACCGAGTTCGGCTTCGGCAAGCGCACCAAGCTGCAACACTTCCCCCGAAAGGGGCGAGGGGGCAAAGGAGTCATCGCCGCCAAGCTGACCAAGCCCCGAGGGGACATCGTCGGAGCCATCGTGGTCAAGGCCGGAGATGAGGTGTTCGTGATCTCGGACGATGGGGTTGCGACCCGCCAGCGCGTGGACGGCATCTCGCGCCAGGGAAGGCCCACCACCGGCGTCCGGGTCATGCAACTCGGCGACGGCGCCAAGATCTCGGCCCTCGCGCCCATGGCGGAAGAGATCGAGGACGACGGGCAGAGCAAGCTCCCCACCTAGAACGAGCCCTGGGCCAGTAGAGACCCCAGTATTGGAACCCAGACGGGTCATCGGAAGTCATAAAGGCGTGACAAAGGCCGCCCGATGCTATCGAGTACAAGGCGAGCCTCTCCGTGGGTGCCTGAACAATGGGCACATTACGGAGAAGTAGCCCATACTAGGGCCGCTACGACGGTGGCTGAAGGGTGATACGTGGCTTCGAGAAAGCACGGACAAGAAGAGCGACCGGGGGCTCAGCCGGACCCGAGCGCCGGCTCGCCGGGGATTCCCGACAAGGACAAGACGTTCCTTGAGTCTCTGCGCGACTCCAAGGGCGATGATTGGAGCCTGTCCTCGGCGAGCCGTCGCCTGCGTGAGCTGCGCTCGAAGAGCTCTCAACGGTCGTCCTCCGTGCCCCAGCCCGTACCAAAGCCACGCAAGGCCCCCGACTCTCGCAAGTCTGAGCGGACCTTCGAGGTGCTCGATCAGCCCCTTCCGAGTGAACGAGCCCGCCAGTCGGATACCTTGGAAACTCCGAGAGTCCCAGGCACCCCTGGGGCGCCACAGCGCACCCCACCACCAGGCGCGCGGCCGTTGGGGGCGCCTCCCCGGCCCACCGAAGAGCGGGGCAGGGAAACGAGGCGAACACGACGCCGGGCCAGACCGTCGCGCACGCGACCCGCTCGCGGCGCAGTTCGCCGGGTCAAGCGAACGGTCAAGCGCGTGGACCCGTGGTCGGTCCTGAAGCTGTCGCTCTTCTACTACTCGATCTTCTTCGTCGTGTGGTTGATCGGTGTCGCGGTGTTGTTCTCGTTCATCGAGTCCACGGGTGTGTTCCAGACCATCGAAGAGATTGGCAACGGGATGGAGGTCGAGGACCTGGCCAATTTCGAGATCTCGATGGGAGACGTGCTGAGATGGGCCGCCTACATAGGTGGTGGGCTCGTGCTCCTGGCGTCGATCGTCAACGTGATTCTCGCCTTCCTCTACAACCTCGGCTCGGACATCGTCGGAGGCGTGGAGATGACGTTCGTCGAGCGGGACGAGTAGTAGCCGGTCTCAAAGAGGGACGGGTTCGAGTCGAGCAACACGTGTTCCCCGGCCCCCGAGCCGCGCGAGGAAGTCTCGCGAATCGAAGGCCTCCGCGGGAGATTTGACCCCCGTCGAGTGCCGCCGACGCCCCAGCTCGAGTGACGCCAACGACATTGAAGACGCGGCCATGTTGACGAGGTGATCGACCACTCCGAGTGACACCGTAGCGGTGCGGCCACCTCTGTGACCGACGACATCGACGCGGGCCGCCGACCAGCGCGGTCCCCGAGGTGGGAGGACCAGGGCTGCGTTCAGGGTTCGTTGGGCCACGCTCGTCGAGGTCAGCGGGGTTCGAGACAGCGCCCTGAGGGCGTCCATGGCTCCTCTTTCGGTGAGCCCCAGCCGCACACTCATCGATTGGAGTCCCAGTGACTTCAGGTTGTGGATCTCGGCATGACCGCAGCCGACCGTCTCGACCCAGCCGACCGGCTCGGGAAAGTAGACGAGGTGAGGGGACCCCCCGGCAGTATCGACGGTCAACTCGTGGTCGCTGATCGAGGCCCCCGGCGCCCCCAGCATGTGAAGGAGGTGAGCGGTGTGAGCCGGGGACGGCAGATCCCGGTAGGAATGCGCCATCGAGATCTCGATCTCGGTGATGTCGTCGAGCTCGTCGAGGGCAAGGGCCGCTAGCAGAGTCGTGATCCCGGGCGATAGCCCACACCCAACCACGGCGGTCGAACCGGTGGCGTGCGCTCTTTCGGCGAGATCCGCCACGCCCCCCGCGGCCGCGTAGTCGTCACCGAGCGAGACGTAGGCGACGCCGGCCTCAATCGCAGCACCGGCGGCGGGAAGCTCGGTCAGATGCGCCGGGCCGCAGCAATTGACGACCACGTCGGCCTGAACGCAAGCAGCGCTCAGCACGACGTCGTCCTCTAGTTCCAATAGAGCGGCCCGTGCCTTGTCTCCCAGCAGCGAGGTCGACCTGTGAAGCTTCTCGTAGTTCCGACCGCCGAGGATGAGGTCGGTGACCTCCTTGTTCCGGGTGAGCTCGGCCGCCACGCGCCGGCCGACGATCCCGGTGCCCCCCAGGAGAAGAACTCTCATGAGCCGGAGTTGTCACCTTGGTGTCTCAACTCCGCCTCGGAGATCTCTCGCCACTGACCCTGGGGTGGAGGTGTCTTCGAATGGGCGACCTGACGCCCCCACCACACACCTACCGCCCCGATCAGCGCGGCGCTCATCAAACGGATCAACTTGGCTAGCATGTGGAACCACTATAGGTGGGGTAGGACCCGCTGAATGAGCCTGGAGCATCAGTCCTGAACAAATCGATTCCCGCACGTAAGGTGGCCTGATGTCGGACGTCGCGATTTCACTGAGGCATGTCTCGAAGAGGTTCAGCCAGAACGGAGGCCCGGCAGCGGTCGGTGACCTTACTCTGGACATGAGAAGGGGAGAAACCGTCGTTCTCGTCGGTCCTTCGGGTTGCGGCAAGACCACGACCATGAAGATGATCAATCGTCTCGTCGAACCGAGCTCGGGCACGATCGAAGTAGACGGAACCGACATCCTCAAACAAAATCCGGTTGAGTTGCGGCGCCACATCGGTTACGTCATTCAGAGCATCGGGCTGCTCCCTCACAGAACGGTTCGCGACAACATGGCGACCGTTCCCAAGTTGGTGGGCTGGAAGGAAGGACGCGTCGAGCAGCGCATCGATGAGCTCGTCGAGATCTTCGAGCTCGACCGTGAGCTCTTGGAGCGCTATCCGGCCGAGCTTTCGGGGGGCCAGCGTCAACGCGTCGGGGTAGCTCGCGCCCTGGCGGTCGATCCGCCGGTGATGCTGATGGATGAACCCTTCGGGGCGGTCGATCCGATCGTCCGGGAGCGCCTTCAGGATCAGTTTCTGCACATCCAAGAGGAGCTGCGGAAGACCATCGTGTTCGTCACGCACGACATCGACGAGGCAATCAAGATGGCGGATCGCATCGCGATTCTGAACAAGGGTGGGGTGGTCGAGCAATACGCGCCGCCCGAGGAGATCCTGCGGGAGCCCGCCAACAACTTCGTGAAGCAGTTCGTCGGCGTCGAGCGGGGCCTCAAGCGGTTGGCGTTGACCAATGTTTCAGAGATCGAAGTGGAGGAGGGCCCGGTTGTGACCTCGGGCACTTCGTCGGAGGATGCGCTGAAGGAGATGGAGCGCTTCGACTTCCACTGGACCGCCGTGGTCGACGAGGGCGAGCTGAAGGGCTGGGTCGACGTCCCGTCCGTAAAACGGGTACGCACGGTGTCTGAGGTCGAGCCTCGCCCCTTCAGCGCGTATGTCACCGAGCAGAGCACGCTGCGCGAGGCGCTCGATTCGATCGTGACGTCGCGCACGCACGTCGCCGTGGTCGCGATCGAGGGACAGCGCTACAAGGGCATTCTGACGCTCGAACGCATCTCGAGGGAGATCCTGTCTTGATCGTCGCCCAGGTCGAGGGCGCTCCCTTTATTCAGTGGAGCTGGGTCGCCGACCGCACCGACGTCGTGCTCGCGAAGCTGCTCGAGCACGTTCAGCTGACCGTGATCGCCGTGGTCATCGGCTTGATCATCTCGTTTCCTCTCGCCCTCTGGGCTTATCGTCACAAGAAGGTCTATCCACCGATCACGGTGTTCACCGGACTGCTCTACACCATCCCCAGCCTGGCGTTGTTCGCCCTCCTGGTTCCGTACACGGGCCTGAGTCTTGAGACTGCCCTGATCGGGCTGGTCAGCTACACGCTCCTCATCCTCGTCCGCAACATCGTTGCCGGTCTCGACGGAGTGCCCGCGGACACGAAGGAGGCCGCTCTCGGGTTGGGATTCACCAAACGCCAGCTGTTGTGGCGAGTCGAGTTGCCGCTGGCGTTGCCGGTGATCCTGGCCGGCATCCGGGTGGCCACCGTAACGACCATCGGCCTGGTTACGGTGGCGGCGTTCATCGGCAAGGGAGGCCTCGGGTACTTCATCCTGTTGGGATTCGACCGGCTTTTCCCGACGGCGCTACTGCTCGGCTCCGTGCTATCGATGGCCTTCGCCGTGGTTGTGGACGGGTTGCTGGTTTGGACTGAACGCCTTGTGACGCCGTGGTCGCGCTCGCGCAAGCTGGTGACGACCTGATGGAAACCATCAATCAAATCTTCGATTTTCTCACCGACCCGGCGAACTACGAGGGCCCGATGGGCATTCCGACTCGCTTCTACGAGCACTTCCTGATGTCGTTCCAATCTCTGGCCCTGGGAACTCTCATTGCACTTCCGGTCGGTCTGTACATCGGGCACCGGCGCCGGTTCGAGTTTCTCGCCATCTCGGTCGGGAATCTGGGGCGCGCGCTGCCCTCGTTCGGAATCGTCGCACTCGTGTACGTCTTCGCCTACGACCTCCCGGGGGACATCGGATTCTGGCCGACGTTCATCGCACTGACCCTCTTGGCGATTCCGCCGATCATGCTCAACACCTTCGTCGGTATCAAGGAAGTCGATCGCGACACGATCGAGGCGGCTCGCGGGATGGGCATGACCGGCCGAGAGATCCTGCAACGAATCGAGGTGCCTCTGGCCGCGCCGCTGATCCTCGGGGGGATACGAACCGCGGCCGTCCAGGTCGTCGCGACCGCGACGCTCGGAGCCTTCACCGGGTGGGGAGGGCTCGGAGCCTACATCCGGGACGGATTCGCGGTGCGTAACTTCGGCATCGTGGGGGCCGGCGCGGTGATGGTGGCCCTGTTCGCGATGACAACCGAGCTGCTGTTCGCGGGGGTTCAGCGCGTGGTTTCGCCCCGTTTGAGCAGCCAGCGGCCCAGATGGAAGGGCTTCAGGAGCCCGATCGGGCCAGAGGGAGACGTCGTCTATGAGTCCGCCGGGTCCGGCCGGTAGCACTACACCGGTAGTTACGCAGCTTTCGAGGGTACATTTGCTGGCTTGAGGCGAGGCAGGACCGGCTTCGCCTATGACGAGGGAGGAACCCATGCGGAGTTTCCGCAGCAGTGCCCATGGGGCGATCCTCATTGCGCTGACACTCGTGTTGGCTGCATGTGGATCGGGTGTGGGTGACGATGATGGAGATTCGGGGAGCGATGGAAACGGTGGCGGCGAACCGATCGCGAGTCAGATGATCTTGGGCGGACCACCCGAGTGCCCGGAGCGGCCCTTCTGTCTTCCGGGGCTCGAGGAGACCTATGGACTCGAGTTCGAGAGCTTCCAGCCGCTCGACGTTGGTGGTCCTCAGACGGTCAACGCATTGAGGAACGGTCGCATCGACATCGGTCTGCTGTTCTCAACCTCGAGCGCGATAGTTGCCAACGACTTCGTCGTGCTGGAGGACGATCAGGGTCTGCAGCAGGCCGAGAACATCACTCCGGTGGTGCGCGAGGAGGTTCTCGATGACACGATCCAGTCCTCCCTCGATGCGGTGAGCGCCGCGCTGACGACCGACAACATCACCGAGCTGAATGGTCGCGTCGAGATCGACGGTGAGGATCCCGGCGATGTCGCGGCGGACTTCATCGAGTCCGAGGGCATCGCTCCGGACGGTTCGGGCTCGGGCGATCTGACTGTAGGTGCCGTCGCATTCGCCGAGAACCAGATCGTTGCCGAGATGTACGCACAGGTACTCGAGGAGGCCGGCTACTCCGTCGACCGGCAAATCGACCTGCGTTCGCGCGAGATTCTCTACCCCGCGATCGAGTCCGGCGAAGTGGACATCGCTCCTGAGTATGTTGGCACTCTGGTCCTGTTCCTCGATCCGGAGGCAGAGGGAGGCAGCGACCCCGAAGCGATCCGGTCCGAGCTCGAACCCCTCCTTCAAGAAGACGGGATAGCGCTTCTGGAGAGCTCGGAGGCAAACGACACCAACGCGTTTGCGGTAACGCAGGAGACCGCGGACGAGTTCGGCATCTCGTCACTGAGCGACCTGGCCGATCCGGCCGAGTAACAGCCTCTGGTCAACAGAAAGGGCCCGCACGCGTGCGGGCCCTTTCTCATCCGGGGTGTCGTTCGCCCGCTTCGATGGTCAGGTCGACCCTGTTGGCGGGTGTCGCCAGTGGACAGACCCAGCGATCGTCGTAGGAGCAGGACGGGTTGTAGGCGAAGTTGAAATCGAGCACGAGCTTGTCGTACAGCGTGCCGAGGTCCGCGCCCTTCACGGTGTCGAGCAGGTAACGACCTGCGCCGTACGTCGTGTTCGCGCTCGTCGTATCCTTGAAAGGCAAGAACAGCCCTCCGCCGTAGGTCTCGAGCCAGTACAGCTCGAGCGTCACGAACTGTCCCTGTAGCTGGAAGTTCGCGATCCCTCGGCGCGCGAAGCGCATCGGCTCCGTTCCGTTCGTTGCGATGTCGTAGTGCTCGCTGGCCGCTTCGCGGTAGTCGGCAAGGACTCTGAAGGCCGGGTCGTAATCGTAGTAGTCGAGCCCTGCGAAGCCCTCACGGCTGCCGAGCGGGAGAGGGCTCTGGGGATGCGTGGCGAACATCTCGTGGCGCACCTCGCGCCACCTGCGCCAGGCCCACTGAGGCTCGGGGGAGGCGCGAATCTCGCTGTACAGCTCGAAGATGCGACGCCTCCAATCGAGAAGCGTCATCACATCCTCTATAGACTCCGACGGCTCCGGTTGGGTCACGCAGGGGATTCTGCCCCGGCAGAGACCATCTCACTCTCACTGTGAAGGGGATGATCGATGCTTGGTGGAACGTGGGTGCGATGATCTCGTCGAGCCCGGAGGTCGAAGAACGAGATGGCCGCCGAGCATGCACAGAACTCCGGCGATGAGCCGCGTGTGGCCTAATGGATCCGTCGTGCTGGGGCGGTGCAAGGAGACTGTTGATCGCGGGATCCAGGCCTCGTATCGGACTCGGTGGATCGATCAGAAGAGGTCGAACTCGAGACCGCACGCCTCGCCGCTCGACGAGAACACCTCGGGGCGCGGATCCTCCGTGGGCTGTTCGGTGTTCAGCGCGTCGACGACGTGGAAGGCGCCGTCGCGCAGCACCAGACGGGTGACGTGGACCTCAGTCGTCTCCGAGCCGGGTCCCTCGACGGGATGGTTCGACCACGCGACGACGAGCACGGGGTCCTCGGGGTAGCTCTCGCAGGCGACGGCAGCCCCGAAGCCCTCGTCGCCCCCGGTCCAGATCCGAAGTGGCTTTCCGGCCGGAAGATCGCCCTCGCGGTTACCCGGCTCGGCTACGTTCACGGGCCGGAGGTCGACCGAACCATCCGACGCCAGCTGAGCCGAGAAGACGGAGTACGAGGGGACGCTCCCGCCATGCGTGAGTACCACGAGCTCATCATGCCCATCCCCATCGAAGTCCGTAGCGCCGAGAGGCTCGCAGAAGAAGCAGTTCTTGATGGACCACGAAGCGTCCGAGAGGCCATCGCCCGTGACGTCAACCGCCAGGAGGTAGGAGTCCTCGATCCCCCTCTTGCAGCGCCCGTCGTCGCTGACGGCCGTCGCCGTCCACGCGTTGCCGACGGTGCCGTCACCGAGGAGGTCGAGCCCTCGAAGCCTGGAGACGTCGCAGACCGGGAAACCGAGGCCGATGTCCCGGCCGATTTCGGGCGACGTGCTCTCGGTCGGCGACGGAGTCTCCGAGGGCATGGGCGCAACCGGCTCCTGGGGTGTCGGAGCAGTGAACGCCCGTACCGCGGTAAGTGACGCGAGCCCCAGAGTTCCGACCACGAGAAGGCTGGTCATCGCGGTAACCATTCTTCTGATCCTGGAGCGGCGAAACACTCGCTCGGCCATCTCGGGAGAGGGCTCGATCGACTCCGAGGCCATGTTGCGCAACTCGAGCAGCTCGCGTTCGAGGTCACTCACGGTCCTCACCTCTCATTTGCCCGCGCAGAGTCGCCAGACCCCGAGACACCAGAGAGTTGACGGCTCCTACCGAGGTATCCAAAACCTCCGCGGTCTCATGCTCGGATAGGCCCTCGCAGTGTCGCAGAACGACTGCCGCGCGCTGCCTGGGTGGCAAAGCTTGTAACGCGTGGAGAAGCTCATCGCGAGCATCGACCCGACTCAACTGTCCGTCATCCTCCGCGTCGGCCTTGCGCTCACGACGCAAATGGGCTCGCTCCCTGTGCAGCTTGCGAAAGTGGTCCTTCGACAGGTTCACCACGGTGTGTCTCAGATAGGCCGCGAAGGCCTCGGGCTTTCGGAGATCCTGGAATCGTCCAAAGGAACGCACGAAGGCGTCTTGGGCCAGATCCTCGGCCAAGTACCTGTCCCCCGTGAGGAGGTAGGCGAGCCGAACGACGTCCGCAGAATGCTGGTAATAGAGGGCGGTCGCTCTTCCTCTACCTAACGTCATTGCCCCTCCGGCCGCACCCATTAGGCCGGTCACGGTGGCGGACCCTCATGAGATCTGTTCATGCTCTATAGACGAGCGAGACGCCAAGAAGACCGCGCTCCAATTGACTGAACTTAACCTTCGCGCTGCCCGGCGTCTCCGAAGCACGAACCACGGTTTGCGCCGGTCATTGGCCGCCGGATAAGCGCTTATCGGGGTCGCGCAACGGCTGCAGGTGAAGCGCCAGTCGCGCGATCGATGATTCTTCGCCTGGTAGCTGGTCTAACACCTAACGGAAGGGGAACTCGTGACCGGAAGGGGAAATCATGACGAGTTACGTGACCTCGGTGGATGGAACTCAGATCGCCTTCGACCGCCTAGGTCAAGGCCCGGCCGTCGTCGTGGTGAGCGGTATCTTCTGCGATCGGCAGACGACTCAAGAATTGGCCGAGCAGCTAGCCCAGCAGTTCAGTGTGATCAACTACGGTCGCCGTGGGCGAGGCGAAAGCGGCGACACTGCGCCGTATTCCGTTGAGCGGGAGGTCGAAGACCTCGGCGCCCTAATCACAGAGGCCGGGGGCACGGCATCGGTATACGGCCACTCTTCGGGTGCGGGACTCGCCCTGAACGCAGCGGCCGGCGGGTTGTCCATCACCCGGCTAATACTTCACGAGCCGCCATACGGCCCCGACGATGAAGAAAGTTCTCACAGTTATTACGGACTGATTGGCAGCGCCGAGGCTCGCGTTGCCTATGGGCGGGACGTCACCAGGAGCAGAGGCAGAAGGGATGACCGACCGGATCGGCGTAGACCCGGAACTTCTCCTGGGTGTCGAGGTGGCGGGCACCTAAGGCGATCGCCCGCTCGTGGGCGGCGTCCAGGTCGTCCACCGCAAGGTCGAGGTGCAGCTGCTGTTGCACGGCGGGGTCGGGCCACGTCGGAGCGACGAAGCCAGCGGCCGGCTGGAACGTGATGGCCGTGCCGCCCCCGGGTGGGTCCAGCGCCACGTAGTCACCGTCACCAGCGGGCACCGGCCACTCGAGCAGCTCCCCGTAGAACCTGGCCAGCGCGGCAGGCTCCGGGCAGTCGATCGTCACGGTGTCGAAGCGGGGGACGGCGGGGCCTGGCATTGTGATCCTCCTTGGTCGAGTCGTACCAGGATCGAAGGTTACGCCGGTTCATTCCCGCTTTGGAAAGAGAGAAGGAAGCGACTCTCGAGGAAAACGGCTTTGAGTTTGCTTTGACCCAGCGCCCGCCCTTTGACGCCTCGTCGGTTGAATCCGGGGGGCGCAATACCCTCTCGGATCTGAGGAAACGCGTAGTGGGCCCAGATGGACTTGAACCATCGACGCGACCTCACCCTTATCAGATGTGCGACACCATCCGGACGGTGAGGATCATGGATGACCAAGTCGGTACGGTTGGCGCAGGTCAGGACGTGTTTACGAGGGGTCAGTGTAGGTTGGGCTACTGCGCTTTGCTTCGTGTCATCTTTCCGTAACTGCCAATCAGGCGGGCCCGTACCGGAGACCTCACTTACTTCACGATCACGACACGCCCGTCACACCGACTTCGAGGCAGACCCTAGGTACCTGGTGTCGAGGCGTGACCGATGAGCATCAGAGTGGGTTGAGGCGGGCCTTGAGCAGGCAGAACTCATTACCTTCGGGGTCGGCCAGGACATGCCACTGCTCCTGCCCTGTCTGGCCGATGTCGGCCGGGCGCGCACCGAGCTTCAGAAGGCGTTCGAGCTCGGCGTCCTGATCACGGTCGGTGGCGTTGACGTCGATGTGCAGCCGGGATTTCCCCTGCTCCGGCTCATCCCTGCGACTGAGGATGATCGTCGGCTGCGGACCGCCGAACCCTTCGCGCGGCCCGATCTCCACCGAGCCGTCGTCCTCGCGATCGAGCACGACGAAGTCCAGGACCTCGCACCAGAACCGCGCCAGCACCTCAGGGTCGCGGCAACCGAGCACGAGCTCACTGATACGACATGCCATTAACGAAACCTGCTCTCAGCCTGGGAACTGCCGGCGAGACCACACGCGAACCTCATGGGCTCCCAGCAGTGAAAACAATCCCGCGATCGTACCCGACGAGGCGAGCACGGGCGAAATGATTTCAGGGCCGACCCTGTCCGGGCAGCCGGGCAAGGCCGTTGGCCATGCAGTAGGGAAGCTGACTTTGAGACACGACCTAGAGGGCAGAAAGGCGGGCGCTCGAGGAAAACGGCTTTGACTCTGCTTTGACCCACCCTTTTGCGGCCT
>WHSV01000079.1 GCA_009379915.1 Actinomycetota bacterium
CCCAGAAGCTCGTCGGTCAGCGCCTCTTCATCGTCTGTTCGTGACAGGCCCGCGGCTTGCGCTGCGGCGACGTAACGACGCACGGTCTTCCTGTCGAGCTGCGCGGACTCAGCGATCGTCCGCTGGCCGTGGCCTCTCAGCCACAGCCTCAGAACCTCTTTGATCCCGACCACCGACACCTCCCTGAACGCCATGCACCACCTCCAGCTCGCGGCCTTTGGTGGCGGCGTATCGCTCTTGTTCGGCCGGCCGGCGGATTTCCGGGGTGGTCCCTAGTTAGTGGCCAGGGGGTGGTCCCTAGTTAGTGGCAAGAAGTGCCTGAAGGTGGTCCCTAGTTAGTGGCAGGCGACAGCACTGCGTCCCGGTTCTTCCTCCCTGGGCCTGACTCGACCTGTTTGGCCTGGTAATCGACGATGCTGTTTCCTGACTGATCCTGGTTCGTTTGTGGCTCTACTGATCTCTTCCTTATTCGAGGATTGGCAAAGGATTGGCAATTCACTGGCGTCGAAAGGTCGTCTCCTGCCATGCGCTTCTTCGCTAAATGTCGCTGCAGGAGCCGGAGGCGGTGATGTCCTTGGGCAGTAACGTCGACGTCGTGGTAGTCGGCGCGGACGACCGCGGGCGATGCGTTCGCGGTCGTTCAGCCGGAACGCTAGTCGCTGCTATGCCGCCCGCCTGCGGGCCGCCACGGTGTTCAGAGACTGCCGCTCGAAATTCTTGGTCCTCCGGTTCCGCCGGGGCGAGGGCTCCAGAGATCTACAGCGACAGTCCATAACCGCAATCATCCACACCGCCCACTTGCTGGCCGACGGGGAGCTAAGACCCGGCCATGCCCTAGCGAGGTGTGGTAACACTCGCTGCATAGGGTCCCTTTGCCAAGAAGGGCGCATAGGGCAGGGCTGGTGCCCGGTTAGGAAGGCAAGCGGCAGGGTGAGTAACGGTGCAGGGATCTCCCGGGGCCCTGAGGCTGGGCGCCAGCTCGCGTGGGGCGAGGTTTACGAGTCATTGTCGCGTGCCGACGAGGCGGGTTCCTTGTTCGGGGAGGATCTCGAGTTGCTGTCGGCGGCAGCCTATCTCCTTGGCCATGTAGATGAGTGTCGCCATGCACTGCAGCGCGCGCATAGTGCCCATATCTCGGCCGGTGATGCTCGGCGGGCAGCGCGCTGCGTGTTCTGGGTGGGATTCACTTCCCTGCTCGAAGGGAATCTCGCGCAGGCCAGTGGTTGGTTCGCCCGGGCGCACCGACTGTTGGAGCGTGAGAAGGAGGAGTCCGCCGAACATGGCCTCCTGCTGCTCCCGGATGCGGTGCTGGCTTCCGCAGCGGGTGATTATGCGAGCGCCGAGGCGGGTACCGCTCAGGCGGCTGAGATCGGCGCTCGGGTTGGCGATGCTGATCTCCTGACGCTCGCGTTGCATTTCCAGGGTCGCGCTCTGGTCAAGGAGGGTCGGGTGCGGGAGGGCCTGGTTTTGCTGGACGAGGCGATGGTGGCGGTCGTCGCCGGCGAGGTGTGGCCACCGGTGGCCGGCAATGTGTACTGCTCGATGATCGACGCCTGCCAAGAGATCTCTGACCTGCGGCGCGCACACGAGTGGACCACGGCGCTGGCCGCGTGGTGGGCGAAACAGCCGGACATGGTGACGTTCACCGGCCAGTGTCTGGTGCACCGTGCCGAGATCATGCAGCTGCAGGGGGCATGGGCGGCGGCAGTAGAGGAGACGAAGCAGGCATGCGAGCGGCTGGCACAGGCCGCGGACAAGTACACCACGGGTTCCGCCCTTTATCTTCAGGCGGAACTCTGCCGGGTCCGTGGCAAGTTCGCGGAGGCGGAGCACGCGTACCGTGAGGCAAGTCGGTGGGGGCACCAGGCGCAGCCGGGCCTTGCGTTGTTGCGGTTGGTCCTGGGCAACAGAGAGGGCGCCGAGCAATCGATCCGCCGTGTCCTTAGTGAAACGACCGACAGACTCCGGCGGGCGAAACTCCTTTCCCCGTACGTCGAGATCATGCTCGAGGTCGGTGACGCGGCGTCGGCACGCGCTGGCGCCGCCGAACTCATTGAGATCGCCGACCAGTACGACACGCCGGCGCTGCACGCGGTGGCCAGCCAGTCGCTGGGTGCCGTTCTGCTCGCCGAGGGCGACACCCAAGGCGGCCTCGCAGAGTTACGCCGCGCCTGGGAAACCTGGCGGGAGCTTGAGGCCCCGTACGAGGCAGCACGGGCGCGCGTGATGATCGCGCTCGGCTGCCGCGTGCTCGGGGACGAAGAGTCCGCGTCGCTAGAGCTTGATTCCGCCCGCCGGGTTCTTGCAGAACTCGGGGCTGAACCAGATGTTGCCCGGATCGAACTTCTGTTACGGAGGGAAACGGACGCGGCGGTGCACGGGCTGACCCGGCGGGAGTTGGAAGTGTTGCGGCTGCTGGCGACCGGCAAGACGAACCGCGCCATCGCCGCCGATCTGGTCGTGGCGGAGAAGACAGTCGACCGACATGTGACGAACATCTTTGCGAAGGTGGGCGTGTCCTCGCGTGCCGCGGCAACCGCTTACGCATACGAGCACCGGCTTCTCTGACTGGCATCTGAGGAGAACACCCCATGTGCCAGCACGTCGGTTTGGGGTGTTTTCCCGAAGCGGATGACGAGACCGTTCCCTAGTGTCGAGGCTCAAGTTTCACTCTTGCGGTTGACGCCCAGCCTATGGAGTAGAGGAAGGAGCAGGCGATGACACGTGCCAGCCAAGAGCTGCGGCCGCACATCGACGAGGCAAACCGAGCGGAGCGTGAGGCATGGGACACGGAGGGTGCTCGGCAGTATCGGGACTATGGGGACACGAACGAGGCGCTCTTCGCCCCGTTCGGTCGGGTGATGCTCGAGGCCGCCGGGCTGAAGCCAGGTCACCGGGTGCTCGACGTGGGGTGCGGCCACGGCACGTCGACGCTCGAGGTGGCACAGCGGGTGGGTCCTGCTGGGCGGGTTGCCGGCGTCGACATCTCTGCGGCGATGTTGGAACCCGCTCGGAAGCGTGTCGCCGCCGCGGGTGTGGACAACATCGAGCTTGTACAGGCGGATGCGCAAGTGCATGCGTTCGAGGCCGGATCGTTCGACGCGGTGATCAGCCGCTTCGGGACGATGTTCTTCGAGGACCCACGGGCTGCGTTCGCCAACTTGGCTCGCGCCCTCCGGCCGGGCGGACGGCTGGTCTTCGTGTGCTGGCAGGATCCGCTCAAGAGTGAGTGGGTGGCCGTGGCGCTCGGTGCGGCGGTCGCGGCTCTTGGGCGAGCGCCGGACCTGGGCTCTCCGGACGCGCCGGGCCCGTTTGCATTCGCCGACGGCGATCGGCTGGGCAAGTTACTTGCCGCAGGCGGCCTCCGGGACGTGGCACTGGAAACGGTGACCCGGCCGGTCCGGATCGGCCGCGACCTCGATCACGCCGTCGGATTCATCATGTCGCTGCCGCAGAGTCAGCAGCTCTTTGCCGGTGCCACCCGTGATGTGCTCGATGCAGTGGTTGAGAAGCTCGGTGCCGCCTTCGGGCCATACGTGGGATCCCGCGGAGTGGTGATGGATGCGACGGCGTGGCTCGTGTCGGCGCGCCGCTGATCAAGCCATCCACCCAGCCTGAGGAGGCCTGATGGCCACGACCACGAGTCGGTATGGAAGCTTCTACAACGAGAAGCGCGCGGCGTCGGACCTCCGCAAGTACCGGGAGAAGGGTCCGATTCCCTCGACGCGAGCGCTGATTGACGCGCTGAAAGCCGAAGGGGTGGAGGGCGCGACGCTCCTTGATATAGGAGGCGGGATCGGCGCGATCCAGCACGAGCTCATCGACGCCGGCGTTTCCCACGCGACGAGCGTCGACGCATCGGCTCCCTACCTCGACGCGGCGCGCGAGGAGAGCGAGCGCCGCGGCCACGCCGGCCGCGTCACCTATCTGCACGGCGACTTCGTCGAAGTCGCCGAGTCGGTCCCCCGCGCCGAGATCGTGACGCTCGATCGCGTGATCAACGTCTATCCGGATTGGGAACGGCTCGCAGGGCTTGCCGCTGCGCGCGCTGAGCGCCTGTACTGCCTCGTCCACCCGCGGGACACGCGTACGGTGAGGCTCGTCATCTTCGTGATGAACCTCTTCTTACGCCTGCTCCGAAAGCAGGTGCGCGCCGCTGTGCGGCGGCCCGACGCGATCGAGCGGATCGCGCGCGAGAACGGTCTCAGCCCGCACGTCTCCCGAAACGTCGGAGCGGCGTGGCAGGTCTCCATCTACCACAGCGGTTAATCGCACCCTTGCCCGGCGGTCGCTCGTCTAGCCGCTCATCAGGCAGCACATCGACTCGTCGCGCTGTGTGGGGTTGGGAACTGGCGGCCATATCCGCGACGTCGGGAGCAATGGACCGATGGGTTGGGTGAGGGATCCGAAGCTGCCGATCCGGAGGCCTTTTTGCGAACTGCAACTCCCCGATGGATTGGCAAAAGATTGGCAATCTCGACTTGGGACGTGGGGTTTCAGCCCTTCCAGGCGGCTCACGCAGGACGGTTCAGGATGACTCCGGACCGCCCAGGCCCTGCGACAACGGTTTTTCGGACAGTTGCTCTTCTGGAAGAGAATGGAGACACAAAAGTCCAGGTCACGGGCCACTTTTGCGGAGGGCGTGGGACTCGAACCCACAAGCCCTTGCGGGCAACGGTTTTCAAGGGCCGCGTAATTCATTTCCGTTCCATTCTTACTGCGTAACGCCGCCTGGAGCCTCCATCCGACAAGGGAGCAGGACACGCTTCACCCCGACCCCTCCCGATCGGTCTCGCAAGAAGAATGTCATCAGAATGTCAAGACGGGCCATCAGAGTGTTGGCCGGAACCGCCTTCACCCCGAAGCGCCGTGCGCTAGAAGAAAAACGGCCGTCGACTAGGAGGACGGACGCACTAGAAGGATCCGGAGCAGCAGAGAGCCGGCGTTCACGCGCGTTCGTAGCGCAGGTAAACGACGCGCGAGGCGAAGGTCCGCGTCTCCACGAGATTCAGGTGAACACTTTGATCGACCGACGGAAAGAACGGCCTCCCTCCGCCGACGACCACGGGGTTGATGAACAGCCGGAAGTCATCGACCAGCCCGAGTTTGATCGCCTCAGCCGCCAGGTCGGCTCCGCCGATCGCCACGTCCTTCCCGGATCGTTCCTGCAGCTCGGCAACCTCTTCGGCGACGCCGCCCCGGGCCAGGCGCGTATTGCCCACCACTTCGTCGAGTGTGTCGGAGAACACGACCTTGGGCAACGCCTGCCAGATCTCTGCGAACTCAAGCGCGTAATCGGTTGCTGCGGGGTCCTCTTGCGCCGTCTCCCAGTACTTCATCGTCTCGTACAGCCGCCGGCCGAGGACATGGCCGCCGAGCGCGCGGACCCGCTCGTTGTGGAAGCGGTGCAGCTCCTCGTCTGGAGCCGTCCAGTCGAAATTGCCGTCGGGCCCGGCGATGAAGCCGTCCAGCGACACACTCATCGAATAGATCAGTTTCGGCACGATCGTTCCTCCTTCGCCCATCGGTGAGATGCTCGTTGCGATGACCGCACAGGTTCACGACATCATCGTCTGGCGGGGGCATGACTACCAGTTAGTCGGTGTGCAAGGCGGGGGCCTGTTCGCGAATCCGATAGCTGGCCGCGATCCACGGCGCAGGACGAACGGTCCTCTTCGGGAATGTCAACCAGAAGGACAGCGGGAACCGAGTAGGTATCGAAGCGGAGGGCGTGGGACTCGAACCACAAGAGCTGGCGCTCAACGGCTTTCAAGGCCGCGAACCGCCATCTGAAATCGGTCCCCCGTCAGTCCCCCAGGCGTTAGGACCTCTGCCACCTCACCTGGTTGATCCCGGGTTACCCCCTCAGAGCTCCGAAAAGGAATGGCAAGAGAATGGCAAGTTGGCCTTCTCACCTCCGGAACGCGACCTCCGGCGCACCCTGTCCCGGATTGCGAGGCTGCCGGCTTCCCGACGTCGAGAGACGATCGCCAACGACCACCTTTCCTTAGGCGGTCGACTCCGCCACGAATGAATCCAGAAGTAGCTTGGTCATCCTTTCCGCGTATCGATCGGACGACCATCCGAGTTCACGAGTGAGTTCGCGCCACGGCGTCTGCATCGTGACCGTATAGAAGAGGTCGCCCGCGTCCTCGACTGTCCATCCGTCGGCGAGTCGACCTTCATCGGCGATGCGTTGGACGATCATGCGATGTGCGGCCCTGCTCCGGGTCATGCGCTCCCTCCACGCAGCTCCCAGGGCCGGGTCCTGATACTGCGCGGCCTCCAGGACGCGAGCTACGGAATCGATCTTCGCGTTGTATGTGCTGTGGAGCTCGACCGCGCGACGCAGCATCTCGACTCCAGATGTCGCGGCGAAAACGTGAGCGAGGAGCTTCGGGAAGCCGAGCGTCTCGGGCATGAACTCGACGAGAGCCAGTAGGAGATTGCCTCGGTCCCCGAAGTGGAGGTAGACCGCCTGGCGCGATACCCCCGCCCGCTCGGCCACGTCACGAAGCCGGATATCGGCGCCGATCTCCTCGATCGCCTCCCACGTGGCCAAGAGGATCCGGCGCCGCGTATCGGGATCGCCGTAGGCGCGCGCCTCACTTGACATGGTGTAAAGCTACCAGGTACCGTGGTTTACATCACGTCAATCAGGGAGCCCGGGGAGACCAATGGGACCTCAGGAAGAACGGGTGGAAACGGTAGTCATCGGCGGGGGTCAAGCCGGCCTTGCTGTCGGATATCACCTCGCGAGACGAGGTCTTCCCTTCGTGATCCTCGATGCGAACGAGCGCATAGGGGGCGCCTGGAGGAAGCGATGGGACTCGCTCCGCGTCTTCACGCCGGCTCGTTTCAACGGCCTCCCTGGGATGCCCTTTCCGGGAGCCCGGCACTCATTCCCCACCAAGGATGAAGTGGCTGACTACCTCGAGGGGTACGCGACCCGATTCGAGCTGCCCGTCAGAACGGGAACGAGGGTGCAGCGACTGTCGAAGGACGGCGGCTACGAAGTGTCGACTGATGACCATGTCTGGCACGCGAACAACGTCGTTGTCGCTATGGGCACCCACCAGGTTGCTTGGATCCCACCGTTCGCCGGTGAGCTAGACCCCGCGATCCTTCAGCTCGATGCCGGGAACTATCGCAACCCCGACCAGCTTCACCCCGGCCCAACACTCGTCGTCGGAGCCGGAAGCTCCGGAGCTGAGATCGCGCTCGACGTCGCGCCGTCTCATCAGACATGGCTTTCGGGAAGACATCCTGGTCATGTTCCCTTCCGCATCGAGAGCCGGGTCGGCCGCGTTCTCGTTCCGGTGATCATCGGGTTCGCCTTCCACAACGTAGTCACGATCCGCACGCCGATCGGCCGCAAGGTCCGACCTAAGCTCCTGTCAGAAGGCAAGGCGTGGATACGGGCGAAACCTAGGGAGCTCGCCGCTGCAGGCATCGAGCGTGTCCCTCGTGTCGTCGGTGTGCAGGACGGGCTTCCAGAGTTGGAGGACGGACGCGTCCTGGCGGTAAGAAATGTGGTTTGGTGCACCGGGTTCCGCCCTGACTTCTCGTGGATCGATCTCGACGTCTTCGGAACCGGCGAGAACCCGATCGAGCCGGTTCACGAACGCGGTGTCATCCACTCGGAGCCAGGGCTCTATTTCGTTGGTCTCTTCTTCTTGTACGCGGGGTCGTCGGAATTACTCCGAGGCGTCGGACGGGATGCCGAATACGTTGTCGAGCACATCGCTAAGAACCGCACCGAGACCGCGCAAGGCTCCTCGAGGGTTACCGGTGTTGCGGCGTTCTAGGCCATCGATCGCGGAAGCCAAACGCCGCTCTTACGCACGCGAGGCGCGCAAGTACGACCAGGACATGGATTTCTGGGAACGGAAGCTGTTCGGTCCCGAACATCGGCGATGGGGATGCTCGCGAGCCGTCGGAGACACACTCGAGGTCGCCATCGGGACGGGCCTCAATTTGCCGCACTACCCCATAGATGTACGTCTCACAGGGATCGACCTCACCCCCGAGATGCTGGACGTCGCAGAGACCCGCGCCCGGAGCCTGGGGCGCGATATCGATCTGAGGGAGGCCGATGCTCACGATCTCCCGTTCGCACGGGCGTCTTTTGACACGGTCATTTGTACGTACGCGATGTGCAGCGTTCTCGACGAGGTGAAAGTGATAGGAGAGATGGATCGCGTTCTGCGTCCCGGAGGCGGATTGATCCTGGTCGATCACGTTCGCAGCACGGTCAAGCCGCTTTTTTGGCTGCAACGCATCTACGAGTTCATCCCGTCTCGCACCAAAGGCGAATACATGACAAGAAGACCGGCGCTGCATGTGGTGGCGGCCGGCTTCGAGATCGAGGAAAGTGATCGCCTAGGGGCCGGCGTGATCGAGCGTCTACTTGCTCGGAAGCCGTAGATCGCGCGCGAGAGTCGCATTTTGACCAGTGACCACGGACGTGATCGATCCTCAGCTGCCCAGTCGGCATGGCAGGAAGATAGCGGCGAGACCAGACGGGCCGACCGCGAACGGTCTTTGCGCCCCCATTGAGTTTGTGCGGGTCGTGGAATGGCACGGAATGGCAAGACGGCGATCGAAAGACCGGTAGTTGTATCCGAGGAACAAGTCCACTTCCCTCGTCTTCCCGGCTCGTCCCTCGCACGGCGGAGGGCGTGGGACTCGAACCCACAAGCCCTTGCGGGCAACGGTTTTTCAAGTTATGGGCACACCATCCTGACGCTTCCTACGTAAGCCTGACTGCGCCTATTTGAGCAGATCGGCGGCACGCCAACTTCCTGATTGGTCCGGGTTCTTCATAGCTTCTCTGATCTCTTCCTGAATCGCGGGTTGCCAATGGGTTGCCAGTATCGTCACGCAGGAGGGCGAGATTGTGACGCATTTCTCTAGCTTGGCCCGGACCCCATTGGCCGCCTCGTCGATGCGCGGTTGGCGATCTTTCTGCGTCGGTTTCAACGCCCGGCACACTCAGGTTAGGGACGGGTCGATAAAGGTCGCAAGGAACGGCTGATGACGGCGCGCAGTCTCTTAGGGTGAGCCCCGCGAATCGAGGCTGCCGGGTTACGGTTGCAGTCGTGGATCCCGCTAGAGGCTTCAAGATCGATGCGGATTCCGGTGAACGCATCACGTTCAGCGGAGCAGAGTTCATCATCAGGGCGTCTTCCGATTCGACCGGCGAAGCCTTTGCGCTTGTTGAGGAGATAGACCCCCTCGACACGCCTCTCCACGTTCACATGAATGAGGACGAATTGTGGTACGTGCTCGAAGGCGAACATGTTGTTCAGGTTGGCGATAACGAGTTCCACGTCGGTCCTGGCGAGATGGCCTTCGGGCCTCGGGGCGTTCCCCACTCTCAGCGGAGGGTAGTGCCGAGAACCGGCCGCTTCCTTGTGTTCATCTTCCCTGGCAGATTCGAGGGTTTCTTTCGTGAGCTGGCGGAGGCAGAACGTAGCGGTTCAGCCATGCCGGAGGCCTACGCTAGGGTCTCTGAGAAATACGGCATTACATGGGTAGATCAGTGAGAGGCGTAGCCTCGGTGTTGCGATCCGCGATAGACAAGCCGTCGGCGATGTCCTGAGACGTGCCGTTACGGCGCTCGCGGGAAACCCCGCCGGTGCAGGTGGCGACCGGCCTGCCCGTGTGCGTGTAGCGGAGCTTGGGGGATCCTGAGGCTGCTCGAACCGGGGCTGGAGCGGCAGGGGTTGGTGCTCGAGCTCGGCTGCGGCTGGGGCCTGCTGACCAGGCACCTCCTCGATGCGGGGGCACCGCGTGATCGCAACGGACGCGTCGCCGGCCATGCTCGATCTCGCGCGCCAAGGACATCGGGCTCTTGAGCAAGAGAGAGGTCGAGGTGCTTCGGCTCGTGGCAGGTGGGCTCTCCAACGCTGAGATCTCCGAGCGCCTCTTCATCAGCGCCAAGACCGCGGGGCACCATGTGAGCAACATCCTCTCCAAGCTCGGACTGCGGAGCCGTACCGAGGCGGCCGCCTACGCCGCGCTGCACGCAGGGCGCGAATCTGCCGCGAAATAGGGAGGGCTCCCCATCCTTCCCAGCCCCAGATCCGGCACGCTTCCACGGTACTTACGAGATAGCAGAGGGGAGACAGGCCTTGAGTCAGGCCGTTGAGCAGCATTCGATCGAGGAACAGTCGGGCCAGTTCGTCGAGCGAATGTTTGGATCGTTGGTCGGTGCGATCGATCTGTTCTCTATCGACCTCGGACGCAGGCTGGGCTTGTACGGGGCTCTGATGCAAGGCCCGGCGACCTCCGCCGAGCTGGCGGAGCGCGCGGGCTGCGATGAACGTTACGTGCGCGAGTGGCTGGAGCACCAAACGGTCGTCGGGATCATCGAGGCGGACGACCCTGCCGCCGCGGGCCACGGGCGCCGCTATTCGATCCCCGGCGCGCATCGGGAGTCACTGCTGGACCCGGACAGCCTGGGCTACGTGGGAGGATTGGCTTACGCCGCAACCGTGCTTGCGCGTCCGGTAGAATGCATGGTCGAGGCCTTCCGGACGGGTGATGGCGTTCCCTAAAGCCGCTACGGCCGGGACGGGGTCGAGGTGCAGGACGCGTTGACCCGCCCGGCGTACGCGCGGCTGCTCGCAACGGAATGGGTGCCGTCTCTTCCCGAGCTCGAGGCGCGGCTCGCCGGAATGCCCCCGGCCCGGGTGGCGGATATCGGGTGCGGGGTCGGCCGAGCCGCGACCGCACTCGCGCAGCGCTACCCCCTTATCAGGGTCGACGGCTTTGACTTGGACGAGACATCGATTGACCTGGCTAGGAAGCACGCGGCCGAGAGAGGCGTCGCCGATCGCGTGCACTTCGAGGCGCGCGACGCTAGCGACGCGTCGCTCGTCGGCGAGTACGAGCTCATCACTATCTTCGAGGCGGTCCACGACATGTCTCGCCCAGTCGAAGTGCTTGCGGCCGCGCGCCGGCTACTGGCCTCCGGAGGATGGCTGATCGTCGCAGACGAGAAAACGGGCGACAGCTTCGCCGATCCGGGCCCGTTCGACGGGTTCTTGTACGGCGTGAGCGTGCTGTGGTGCTTGCCCCAATCGCTCGCCGAGAAGCCATCGGAAGCGATAGGAACGGCGATCCGTGCCTCCAAGATGGAGTCACTCGCCCGGCGCGCAGGATTCTCCAAAGACAGAAATTGCACCGATCGAGTACGACTTCTGGCGCTTCTACCGGCTGATCCCGTGAACCAACAGCTCAAGTTCCAAATCCGAAGCGGATACTCGAGCGCCGACCCCAACCGAGGATTAGTCTCAGTGAGAGGAGACTTACATGAGCGCCGACCCTAAGGCGGTCGCCACCCGGCTGTACGGAGTCATCAACGACTGGTCTCCGGACGCGCTGGACGAGATCTACTCGCCGGAGCTGCGCGGCCACGCGGGGGCCGGGGCGGACCTCGAGGAACTGAAAGGCTCGCTCGGGAGCTTCGTCGAGGCCTTCCCTGATCTCCACGCCGACGTGAGACATCTCGTGCGTGAGGGCGACACCGTCAGCGCGTGGCTCAGTTACACGGGTACGCACAGGGGAGAGTTCGCCGGAGTCCATGGCACAGGGCGCGGCGTCAAGTTTGCGGCCTGGGATCTCATCCGCGTGGAGGATGGCAAGGTCGTCGAGATCACTCAGTACTGCGATCTCTTCACGCTGCTTAACCAGATCGGCGCACTCCCAACTACGACACCGGCATAGAACCCACCCGCTCGAAGCGCCAGAAGGCAGGTAGGACTCCAAGGAGAGGACGCGATGAAACTGTTGAATGAGTTCCCGGTTTACGCGGTTTTGCCGTGCTCGGACTACGACCGAGTGCGGGGCTGGTACGAAGAGAAGTTGGGCATGAAGCCGGAGATCGAAGAGATGGGAAACGCCTGGTATAGGTGTGCCGGCGGGACCTGGGTGATTATCACCATGAGCCAGTACGCAGGGACTGCGCAGAACACCGCGGCGGGGTTCACCGTGCAGGGAATCGAGTCGGTGATGGATGACTTGCGCGCACGCGGCGTCGAGTTCCTCGACTACGACATGGGCGAGATGGGCAAGACCCAGGACGGCCTGATGGTGTTCGGCGAGTACAAGGCGGCCTGGTTCAGGGACAGCGAGGGAAACATCATCGAACTGAGCCAGGTGCCGTCGCCGCCCGCAACACAGTGACAGTGCCACCTCCTTCGAGACTCGTGGCGCTTACCCGTTGAGTCTTGTGTCGTTACATGTACGGACATCTTGCCGCCAGACGCGAGTCGAACCTGTGACGCACCCGGCCAGCGCGGTATTCGAGCGCTGAGTTCAAGGGGAGCTTGGACAAACTGCTCGACGATATGCAGTCATTCTCTGACGAAGATGGTGATTCGTCAGCGCGTAGCGACGACAATCAGTTCTCCGGTCCTCTGGCCAGCAGAACGGCGGTCTCAATCGCCGTAGACGCGCTCAACCGTGAAGCCAGCCTCGGCTAGTGACCTGGTTAGCTCGTCCTTGGAGCGGAATCGGAGCTTGCCTGGTGCTAGCAACTCCTCGCCGGTATCAGCTCGACATGGCCCCAATGCTCAGCTCCGAGCTCGGTCTCCTGGCTGTCGCGCAGTACCGGCCAACTCGATCCCCGTCTCATCAGGGCGCGCCGCCGGCTTCCCCCGCCGCGCGGCTGCCGCGGGTTGCCAAAAGGTTGACAGATTCGCCGCTTCTCGCGGTTTTTGGGGCCGATCTCCCGACGAACGCCGATCCGATAGGACGAGTCAGGAAGGCCTAGGACCTGCGACAACGGTTTCCGCGACTGTTGTTCTGCTGGAAGGGAACAGCAACCCCGACATCGCGAACTCGCAGGTCAACGAGTGTTTTGCGGAGGGCGTGGGACTCGAACCCACAAGTCCTTTCGGACAACGGTTTTCAAGACCGTCCGCTTGCCAATTAGCGTAGCCCTCCAGGCCCCCCACAGTACCCGTGACTCCGTGCTCCGAGCCCGGAAACCCGGTCAAGGGATAAGCAGAC
>WHSV01000080.1 GCA_009379915.1 Actinomycetota bacterium
TATCCCAGAGCCGGTCATCGCCCACTCCGGACCCGATGCTGTCGGCGACGTGTCAGGCCGATCCTGCGCTTCCCGGCTCGTTCGGTGCCGCGACGCCCGCCCCGGAGGCGTCTCCAGGACGGAGTCACAACTAGCCTCTTGCGAATGTGCAGGGATTCGCAGAAGACTGCGGTTCTGTGTCGTGACTCGTCGAGCAAGGAGACGCCTCCGGAAAAGGGTCTACAAGGGAGCCTATGTTTCGCTCTGCGATGTGCGAACGCTCACTCTGCGTAGATTTCGTACGCACGAATCACGCGTGCTCTGCGCCGCGATACTCGTGCCGAACCTGAGTCGATCCGACCTAGAGAAATCGTGCACATGAGGTAAGAGAGGTACGGGAGCGGAAGCGTGTTGGCTTGACGCTGACGCCCTAACCTCTCACATAGACCAATCGGCGCCGGAGGGTGTATGGAGGGTAATGGGTCCGATTCGCCTCGTAATTGCCGAGGGAAGGGCATTACTTTGCGAGACAATGAAGACCATGCTCGATGGTGATCCGGATGTGCACGTTGACGCGCCGGGGACCGAAGTATCCCCGCGTAGTGGTGATGTCCGAGGAGTTGAAGCCTGATGTGCTGGTCTCGACGGGAATCTGCCAAATGATGATGGCCTCGTGATGACCGAAGCGAGCCATGAAGCTGGTTCGTAGCAACGGAGACACACCGGGTCCCCGCGGGCTCGGCCGCTTGGTCTGGGCGGACTCGTTCATAGTCGACCTTGACGGATTCGCTTACGAGTTCAGGGCGACCTCCGCTCAACTGGTTCGAGCTGCTGCAAAACTCGTCCCACTTCCTTCAATCGACCGACGTCCTGCCGTCGTGTTTTCGGCAGTGTCGAAGGCGGTCCACCCTCGCAGAGCACCGGTGCTAACCCTCTATCAGGGATACCGCCCGATAGTGGAAACCTATTCGCAGGAAATGCTGTTGAAGTCCTATCTCTCGGAGCTGAGGATGCGCGCTCTGGGGGCCGCAACCGACAGGGTGTACCTCAAGGTGCCGGCCGTTCGGGTGGGCACGAGGGGCATATTGCTTCCCTCCTCGGCACTGCCTCGCATGGTGCGTTTGGAGCGGGCGGCGGAGCGTTCCCGTATCAGCCTCGGCCATGCGGCGGATCTCGTCCTGGATCTCAAGACGGGACGACCGGTACATGAATTCGTCGCCTCTGCAGGGCCGAGAAACGGCCGTTCCATTGAATCGCTCGACGTCATTGCTGTTGAGCGAACACCCGAGGGGGCCATTCCCTCCCGCGAGGACCTTCTCTTTGAGCTAGCGCGGCACTCCCCGAATCTCCACATGGTCGGCGAGAAGGGGCTGGACGCCTTGAGTTCCATGGTCGAGCGGGCTCGATTGATCGAGTGGGACGAGGCGCACCCCGACAGTACGCTCAAGAGTCTGGCGGAAGAGCCGGTTCACTAAGTCGGGGGAGCCTCAGGCAAGAACGAATCAGGGACCGCGGCGTCCACGTCGTGCTGCAACACGGTCTTGACAACGTTCAAGAACGCCGGCCACGAGATCGAACGCCTGGGACCAAGCGCGTTTCGTTGAAGAGATATACGGCAGGGACACGATGGACTTGGGAACCATTCCCAGTAGCGTGACCGGGGAAAGTCCAGTAATGGGCGAGCGACAAACGAGCCCATAATCCAACCGGAGGAATTCTCTTTGACTGTTCTGGTAACGGGTGGCGCCGGGTTCATCGGATCGAACCTGGTCAGCGCGCTGGCCGCGCTCGGAGAACACGTCGTTGCCTTCGATGATCTGTCCACCGGCTCGGAGCGCAATCTCGAGGGCGTGGACGGCCGCTTGGACCTCGTGGTCGGCGACATCAGGGACGCATCGGCCGTGAGGCGGGCTGCGCGCGGTGCGAGCGCCGTCTTCCACCTGGCCGCCCTCGGATCAGTCGAGCGCTCGATCGGAGACCCGTTCAGAACTCATGCCGTCAACGTGGACGGGACACTCAACGTGCTGGTTGCAGCGCGCGAGGAAGGGGCCAATCGCCTCGTGTACGCCTCATCGTCGGCTGTCTACGGAGACACCTCGACGCTGCCGAGAGACGAGTCCATGGCCGTTTCACCGCTGTCGCCCTACGCGGCGTCCAAGCTGGCGGGTGAGTCGTACTGTCGTGCCTTCCATTGCTCCTACCGGCTGGGCACGGTATGCCTTCGCTTATTCAACGTCTTCGGCCCGCGCCAGGACCCCCAATCGCGCTACGCAGCGGTGATTCCGCGATTCATTACCGAGATCAACGAGGGCCGGGCTCCGGAGATCTACGGCGACGGACGTCAGAGCCGAGACTTCACGTTCGTCGACAATGTCGTACACGCGATGCTCCAGGCAGCCTCGGCATCGGAGCCTGCTCTGGGCGAAGTCATGAACATTGGGGGCGGTAGACGGTTCTCCCTCCTCGACGTGCTGGACGAACTGGGCATCCTGACGGGCGCGAACGTCCGTCCCGTGTTTCGTCCACGACGTCGTTTGGACGTTGCTCACTCCGAAGCTGCGATCGACAAGGCTCGCCGGTTGATCGGTTACTCACCATCGGTGACCTTCTCAGAGGGACTGGCGAGTACGGTCGCTTGGTTCCTCCGCGATGCGACACCGATGGCAGCGACCTCATGACTTAGGACCGATCGGGTCCATCCCTGTTGCTCAGGAGTTGCTGTGATTTGTTGCGAATTCAGAGCTCTTCGCTCTTCCGTCCCGACCGCCCAAAGGTGCTCGCCTGGTTCCGTCTTTCTTCGTTGTCCGGTTTACTCGATCAGATCGGACGCGGGGCCGAGCGACACGAAGTTGCCCTCGGCCTCGTCCCATTCGTAGACCCAGATGTCCTCGGGGCCTCCGACGAACTCGCCGTTGTCCTCCCAGGTGTAGGTCTTTGCCACACCCTCTATGGCGTCCGCGTTGTGGAAGTATTCGACGACATGAGCGCGGACCTCTTCGATGTCCTCGTCACCGTTCAGCTCGCTCAGGGCGGCGATGATGATGTTGGTGACGTCGAACATGTCGGCCGCGAAGGTACCCGGGGCGTTTTCACCGTACTCGGCGCGCATTCCCTCCACGAAATCGGTCGCGCCCTCCTGCTGGGTCGGGTCGGTGCACGGACAGGTCACCTGAGCACCCTCGGCGGCTTCACCCGCCACCTCTCCGAACTCCGGGGCCTTGGCGCCGTCGTCCGACAGGAACAACGCATCCACCCCGGCCTCTCTGAGCTGCTGGACGAGAGGAGCGGCCTGCGGGGTGTAGCCGCCGTAGAAGATCTGGTCGGGATCGAGCTGGTCGACCTCGGAGACAACCGGTGGGATCGAGTCGTCGTCCTCGAAGCTGATGATGAAGGGGCCCTCTGCGGCGTCGCCGAGGTTTTCCAGCACCGAGTCGGCCAGACCCTTCGAGTAGTCCTGGTTGTCGTGGATGACCGCGGTGGTCTCCCCGCCGAGACTCTCGAGGTAGGCAGCGGCGACCTCACCCTGAATGTTGTCGGGAGCGACCGAGCGGAACCAGGTCTCGAAGCCCTGCTCGTCGATGGTCTCGTTCGTTCCGGTGCCCGTCATGAGCACGCCGGACTCGCTGAAGACCTCGCCGACGGCGAGCGTCTCACCCGAGAAGTAGGGTCCGGCGACCGCGACGAGCTCCTCGTTCTCGACGAGGCTCTGAGCCAACGGCGGAGCTTGGGCGGGATCGCCCTGAGAGTCCTCTTCCTCGAGACTGAGGTCGCAGGGAACCTCGCCGGCTTCGTTCGCCTGGTCGACCGCGTACTCGACGCCGTCCCGGATCGGGACTCCTAGTGAGGCGTTGTCACCCGACAGGGCGCCCATGGTGCCGATGACCCAATCGCATTCGATCTGCTCCTCGTCACCGGTTGCGGTGCCGTTGCCGTCGTCGTCGCCGCATGCCGCGGCCACCAGCGACAAGGCACCGAGAAGTGCGATCAGCAATAGCAACTTACGTTTCAACATGCTTGTCCCCCTGGGGTCAGTCAGCCAGTCCGCCCCCTCGAAAGAGATACGGAGTGCTGAGATGCTATGACAATCGCTACGAGTTGTGTAGTAGCGGTGGAGATGATTCGACGCTTGCCTCGGAAGACGCTTGGCTCAGGGTGAATCGTCCGGGTTCTCGGGCGCCTCGCCCTCGGAGGGGTTCTTGCTCAGTCGCCGGCCGATCATGTCGCTCAGGCTCGAGCCGGTGAACGACTCGAGCACCGCGTCGAGCTGCCTCACGGTGTCGGCCGTCACCTGCGTCAGCTTGCTGGCCCCGTTCGTGTCGATGATCGTGATGTCCTTGACCTTGCCTATGGGCTCCGCGATCGCGCGCGCCACGTCGGGGAGTCGGGAGACGAGCAGCTCCAACGTGGCGGCCTCCTCATAATCCTTGTAGGCCTCGGCCTTCTGGGACATGGCCTTGGCCTCGGCTTCGCCCACTGCAAAGGTTGCGTCCGCTCTGGCTTGGCCGAGCTGGCGCTCCTCGAAGGCTTGACCCGATGCAACAGCCTCGAGGTTCGCTCGCTCTGCCTCGGCTTCCAGCAGCCGGCGGTCTCGAGCCGCTTCGGCTTGAGCCTTGACGGTGTAGCGGTCGGCCTCCGCGTCCTGCTCCGCGGCGTACCGCTTGGCATCCGCCGTCCGCCTGATCTCGGCGTCGAGTTCCTTGTCTCTGCGAAGCGCCAGCAGTTCGGCGACCTCGGTCTCCTTCGTCACAACCTCTTGGCGAGCCTGGGCATCCGCGAGCGGTTTCGCTTGCTCGGCCCGCGCGGTGGCACCCGCGATCTCCTGTTGGATCGCCTGTTCCTTCAGTCGTGTGACCTTCTCGGCATCCAACACCGCCTGTTGCGCGACCTCCTGCTTCTCGCGCGACAGCCGGTGGGTGTCCGCCTCCGCGATCTCGGCGTCACGTTTCACTTCCGCGGCGGCGCGCCGTCCGAGATTCACGATGTAGTCCTCCGCGTCGGATATCGACTGGATCGTGAAGACGTCGATGGCCAACCCCGTTCCCTGCAGGTCCCCATTCGCCACTTCTTGAACTCTTGCCGCGAAGAGCTCACGGTCGCGGATGAGCTCCTCTACGGTGAGTTGACCAATAATGGTTCGGAGCGAACCCTCCATGACGTTCCGCACGATCTCGGGGATAGATGCCTGAGTGTCGAGAAATCGCTGAGCCGCCTGGCGAATGGAGTCCTCGTCGTCCGCGATCTTCACGTTGACTATCCCCTCAACGGAGACGGGGACGCCCTGCGAGGTGACTGCCCCCTGCAAGCCGACCGTGATGGAGCGCGTCTCGAGTGAGATCCTCCGAGCGACGTTGACAAGCGGATAGACGATTGCTCCACCCCCGACGACCACTCGGATGCCGCCGACTGATCGCCTGGAACCGGCGATGATCAGGGCCTCGTTCGGTTTGGCCACCTTGTAGCGGCTGGCTGCGAAAGCGACGACGACAACGACGAGGGCAATGAGCGCGACTACAACTATCGGGACGTTATTCACACCGGACCTCCTCTAGATCCACTCTGGGTTTTGTGGCGTGTGGCCTTGGCGTGTTCAGCTTTGGGCGCTTGGTGTCGTGGCCGGTGCGACGGTAAGCGCGTTCCCGACCGTATCGGTGACGACGACCTCGGCTCCGGCCGCGATCATCGAATCGCTGGTTGCTGAGAACGAGCGCGTCATGCCGCTGTGGGTGATCAGTACGCGCCCCGTTTTGTTGGGGCCGAGTGCCAGGGTGCAGCGACCTCGAGCACCGATCAGCTGCTCGGTGATGAACCCCTCGCCGGCCTCCTGGCGACGGAGCGCTGCGAACAGTAGCGCGGCCAGACCTCCGAGCAGAACCGCGGAAGCGAGCCCCGTGAGCAACGACCCGCCCGCGCCCATACCGAAGGCGTTGATTCCGAGAAGACCACCACCTCCAAAGGCACCCATGGCGGTGAAGAAAACCGGGGCGGGAGAGAAGTCGCCACCGAGGAAATCGAGGTCGAGAAAGTCGAGAAAGTCGAAGAGGTCGCCCAACACCAAGGACAGGACCAACAATCCAAGTCCAAGCCCCAGTAGCAACCAGTACGCCGCCTCGAGACTCACCCCTTAGACAATACAGAAAACGAAATGAGGGAATAGGGGTGCAGAGAGTCTTATTGGGATCCGTCGATGTTGATGTCAAGGAGTGCGTGCGCCCGGCGCAGTGCGGCCTCGACGTCGCCGGGCGCCTCACCGCTCGCGAAGATGAAGCCCAGGTAGCGGTCTCCCTCCGGAAGAGGCACCACGGGCTGCCCGGCCGGGATCGTGATCTCGACTCCCTCGATGCCGTCGACCGCGCGCGCCCGCTCGACGTCGCCGACGTGCACCAGCGTTCCGCGCGTTGGAATCGGGATCATCATCACGCCCGAGGCGCAGTGGTCGAGTCGCCGATCGTCGACCCCGAGGCCGAGCGCATGGCGGAGAATCAGCTCCTCGAGACTTACTCCGGCGCCGAACCTCAAGGCACGTGAGCACAGTCCGCCGATGGAGCGCGCCGCGAGCTCCAGCGTGACTATCTCACCTCCGTTCATACGGAACTCGGCGTGAACCGGGCCCTCGTTCAGCTCGAGGGCATCGACCGAGCGGACGAGCTCGTCGGTGATTCGCCTTTGGACTCCGGATGGCAGGCGCGACGGGGTGACGTAGATGGTCTCCTCGAAGTAGGGGCCTTCCAGAGGATCGGGCTTGTCGAAGATCGCCAGGGTGTTCGTGGTTCCGGCACTGATTAGAGCCTCGACCGCGACCTCGATGCCGTCGACGTAGCTCTCGACGAGGATGTCCGGGGAGCCGGTCAGGTCCCTTATGCGCCGGGCGGCGGCCAGCGCCTCCCTCGCGGAGTCGGCCCTTATCACCCCTCGGCTGGCCGACAGGTCCAGTGGCTTGAGCACGCACGGGGCCCCGATGGCCTCGACGGCCTCCGCAACGCCTTGGTCGTCGCTCGTCAGCGCAAAGGATGGCTGGGTCATGCCCGCCGCGCTCAACCGCTCCCTCAGGGCGTGCTTGTTGCGCGTCGCAGCCACGGCGGCGGTGGGGGCGTGGGGCAGGCCCAGCCGCTCGGCGACCTCGCCGGCGGCGAGAACCCCCTGATCGTCGACCCCCAGCACGGCGTCGAACGGAAGCCGCTCGTGCAGGGCGACGAGCTGGTCGGCGGCCTGTTGGGGGCGGTCGAGCGGGACCACTTGGGCGCGCTCACCCATCACCGCATGAAGGGCCGAGCGGCGGTCCGAGGCAACTATCAGGTCCAAATCAAGCGCGGTGGCCGCCGTCACGAAATCGGTGGCCCTGTAGGTGGCGCTGGGGATCAGGAGTACTACTCGACGCATGGGACCTATGATGGCCCAAGCGGCGTCGAACTCAGAAAACTCGACGCCGGAGTTCACCCAGACGGCAAAGCCAACCAGCAAAGCAGGTGTACGAACCATGAGCCAGCCGGTTGTGACCATCACCCCCCGAGCGCGAGAGGCGGTCCTCGAGGCGCGTTCCGGCCAGGAGGACTCCCACAACCTCGCACTATGGCTCGAAGTCGACGGCGACGACGGCACCCAGTACCTCTACGACCTCTACCTCATGCATATCGGCGAGGCGGCCCCGGGCGACGTCGTCCAGAGCCACGACGACCTCTCCGTGGTGATCCCTTCGGCTTCGGTCGAGGCGGTTCAGGGAGCGACCGTCGATCTCAGCGACGATCCCCAGTTCAAGGGATGGGTCCTCGACAACCCGAACAGGCCGCCCCAGCATGCTCCCTCCGGTCCGATGATCGGTGAGGACAGTCTCTTTCGCCGTCCGGCCAGCGGGCCCCCTGCGTCGCCGGCCATCGAGGGTGCGGTTCCAGATCTCTCCGGTGACGTGGCACAGCGTGTGTCCCAGGTGATCCAGCACCAGATCAATCCATCGATCGCGTCCCACGGGGGCCGGGCCGAGCTCGTGGCGGTCGAGGAGGGCACTGCTTTCCTTCGTCTCGGCGGCGGCTGCCAGGGATGTGCGATGGCGAGCGTGACCCTGACCCAGGGGATCAAGGTCGCGATCACCGACGCGGTCCCCGAGGTCACTGAGGTCGTCGACGTCACCGATCATCAGAGCGGAGACAACCCCTACTTCCAATCCTCGAAGAAGTAGCGGACCGGCCCGTAAGGCTCACGCCTGCCTCCAAGCACACGCGCGGCTTCACACAATCTCGACATTTCGCGCGGCTCGACACAACATCGCTTCTCTAGACTCATCTGATGCAGCGCATCGTGGTGATCGAGGACGAGGACGTCATAGCCAGCGCCGTCGCGGTGCGACTTCGGGGCGAGGGCTACGAGGTGGGAGTTGCGTCGGACGGACGCACCGGCATAGAGCTGGTCGAGCAAGAGACGCCCGATCTCGTCATTCTCGACGTGATGCTTCCCGGCATCGACGGCCTCGAGGTCTGTCGCCGGATACAGCGGGAGAGGCCTGTTCCGGTTCTCATGTTGACCGCGCTGGATACAGAGACCGACTTGCTCGTGGGCCTGGGCGCGGGAGCCGACGACTACATGACCAAACCCTTCAGCCCGCGCGAGATGGTAGCGCGCGTAAAGGCGCTGCTGCGCCGGGTCGAGCGTTCGCAGTACTCGACCGAGAAGACGGTGACCGTGCTCGATGTCGAGCTCGATCCGGCTACGCGTCAGGTGAAACGGAGTGAACATGAGGTCCACCTCACTCCGACCGAGTTCGATCTTCTCTACAGACTGGGTTCTCGTCCCGACGTGGTGTTCTCGCGCGAACAGATCCTCTCGGACGTGTGGGGGTACGAGGACGGATTCGGAACGCGCACGGTGGACAGCCACGTCGCCGCGCTGCGCCGCAAGCTCGGCACCGAGATCATCCGAACCGTCCACGGGGTCGGCTACGCCACAGGGGAGGACAAGTGAAACGGCCGCTGGATCGTTTCGGCTCCCTGAAGATCAAACTCGGGATCGTCATCGTCGCCGCGGTCGGGGTCACGGTCCTCGTCGTCCTCGGCGGCACCTGGGTGGGGCTCCCTCTCGTCGTGTGCGGAATCATTGCAGGGCTGCTATCGCTCGGAATGATCCAGCTGCTGGCGCGCGGTATGACCTCGCCGCTGAGAGACATGGCGTCGGCGACGCGCGCCATGGCGCGCGGCGAATACGACCGGCTAGTCGTCGAAACGTCACACGATGAGGTAGGGGAGCTGGCCCGCGCCTTCAATCGCATGGCGGCGGAGCTCGCCGAGGTCGACCGCATGCGCAAAGACCTCATCGCCAACGTTAGCCATGAGCTCAGAACCCCGCTCACGGCGCTGCAGGCGACTCTCGAGAACATCGTGGACGGCGTGGGTCCCGCCGACAACACAACCCTACAGACGATGCTCAGCCAAACGCAGCGGCTGGGACGCCTCGTCGAGCAGCTGCTCGACCTTTCGAGACTCGAGTCGGGAACGGTTCCACTCGAGCTGCAGCCGTTCGCCGTGAAACCGATGCTCGAGCAGACGGTGCGTGAGTCGAGTCTTGCCCCCGAGTACGACGGTCACATCGAGGTCCGACTCGTCGTCGAACCCACGGATCTCGTGATCGTGGGAGACCCCGAACGAGTGAATCAGGTCGTGGCCAACGTCGTGCAAAACGCGCTCAGGCACTCGCCGCCGGACGGCACGGTCGATGTGATCGCCAGAGCCAACGGGGAGGCCGTGCTGATCGAGGTCTCGGACGAGGGCCCCGGCATCCCCACCGAGGAGGCCGGCAGGGTCTTCGAGCGCTTCTATCGCTCTGATCACGCGCGCACCTCCAGGGATGGCGGGACGGGACTCGGACTGGCTATTGCCAAATGGATAGTGGACATGCACGGGGGGGAGATTCGGGCGGAGGCGCGCGAGCCTCGTGGGTGCCGCATGGTCGTCTCTCTTCCGAGGAACGACGCGTGAAGGAAGGGGCCGGCGACTTTCGGAACAAACCCTCGGCGCCGGCGTCCATCGCACTCGTCGCCCTGGGCGCAGGAGTGGTCGCGGGACTGTTGCTCGTCGGTTTCCCATCGGGTGTCAACTGGCTCGTTGTCGCTGCGGCGGTGGCGGCTGCGGTCGTGTCCGTCGCATGGCGCCGCGCGCTGCCGGCAAACGCCCTGACTTTCGGAGCCCTGAGCCTGGCACTCACGGCGACCGCGGTGCACACTGCCACTGAGTGGCAGCTGGTTCTGAATCTGATCGTCGCTCTGGGCCTGGCATCGCTGGCGGTTGCGTCTGCGCGCACGTGGACCGAGTTCCTCCTGGGATTCGGAGCGGCCGGTTGGCATACGCCCGCGGCTCTTGCGTGGTTGTTGCGAGTCCGTCATCGAGGGCCGGCGGGCGAGGCCGCGTCGGTAACCCTGCCGTTGGCTCGCGGGTTCGTTCTCGGAGGATTCCTTCTCGTCGTGTTCGGTGCTCTGTTCGCCTCTGCGGACCAAGCCTTCGCGCAGGTCGCCGACCGGATCCTGGCCGCCGCGGACGTGAGATACGACCTTCTGCCCGCCCGCCTCATGGTTGCCGGCGCCGTTGGTCTCTTCACGGCAGCTCTCGCGAGCTTCACCCCCGCGCTCGGAGTCGGCCGCGGCGGACCCACTGAATGGGTCGCGGGCCTCAGGGCCGAATTCGGCGAACCGAGAAAGAGGCAACTTGGGCGCACCGAGTGGATCACCGCGTTGTCGATGCTGGAGGCATTGTTCGTGCTCTTCGTGGTCGTGCAGATCACGGTCTTGTTCGGCGGGCGCGAGCACGTACTGGACACGTCGGAGCCCACCTACGCGGAGTACGCACGGTCCGGCTTCTTCCAACTCGTGACGGGGGCTGCCCTGACGCTTCTCGAGCTCGGTTTCTTCGCTCGCCACGCACAACGCACGCGATCTCATGACCTTCTGCTTCTCAAGATCCTGGGAGGCGGGCTCGTTGCCCTGACCCCTCGTCGTTCTGGCCAGCGCCCTCAAACGACTGTCGCTCTACGAGGAGGTTTACGGCTTCACACGATTGAGGTTGGTCGTTCATGCCGCGATTCTGTGGCTCGCGGCGATGTTCGGCATCGTGGCCGTGGCAGGGATCCGGAGCAACGCTCGATGGATCCCACGCGCAGTGGTCGTCGTTTGGACGCTCAGCCTGCTCGTCTTCACCCTTATACGACTCGACGCTTTCATCGCCGCACGCAACGCCGAGCGGTTCCGGGAGACAGGGAGGATCGACCTCCCCTATCTGGGCGCTCTGAGCCGGGTCGGGGCGCGCGCGTGAGTCTCCGGCACGAGCTCTCTGAGGCCGAGGGCTTGTGGTCGTTGAACCTCGCCAGGGACACGGCGCGCGAGGTTCTCAACAACACACCCCAAAGCACATCTGCGCTGCAGACCTGTCCCTATCGCTAGGAGGATCGAGACATGAAGAGCCGAACGATCGAGTCGGTGATCATCGCGGACAAGAGCGGCGAATTCGTCGACGTGACCGAGGAGCTGCAACGAGCGATAAAGGATTCGGCTATCACCGAAGGTTGTGCGGTCGCCTACTGCCGGCACACTACCTGCGGGCTCCTCATCAACGAATGGGAGGACGGCGCGCTCGAGGATCTCGGCGGACACCTCGAGCGCCTCATCCCTGCCGATGGGTACTTCAAGCACGACGATCTCGGAGTCCGCACGCAGAACCTGCAACCGGGAGAGCGGGCGAACGGCAGGTCCCATGTTGTGCAGATGATTCTCGGAGGAACGTCGCACGCCATCCCCGTGTCCTCCGGCGAGCCGTTGCTCGGCAGATGGCAGCGGTTGATCTTCGTGGAGCTGGACGAACCGAAGGAGCGATCTCTCCTGTTCCACGTTTTCGGGGAATAGTCTGCGGATGTGACCAAGGAATGTGAGCACCTAGCCCAGATACGCGACGTGACTCCCAGCTCACGCGGCTGCGAAGAGTGCCTCGCGGTGGGCGACACCTGGGTTCACCTGCGGATGTGTCTTTCCTGCGGGCATGTGGGTTGCTGTGACTCGTCCAAGAACAAGCACGCGAGCAAGCACTTCAAAGTCTCTAACCATGCCCTGATCCAGAGCGCCCAGCCCGACGAGGACTGGCGCTGGTGCTACGTCGACGAGGTTTTCATCTGATTCGGCTCGGTCCTGCGGGTCCGGATCGGCACCGGGCGCCCCGACAAGACCCATAGCCGGCCCCGAAAGTCGGTCGCCTCGGGAACCCTCGCCGAGTCTTCGCACGTCGAAGCCTCACGACGAGCGAGGAGGACGGTGATGGTCGAGATGCGAGGCAAGGCGCGCGGGATGATGATCGCGGCGGCCGGCCTGGCCCTGTGCCTGGCCCTGGGGGCCTGCAGCGGCGGCGGTGACCCCGACGGCGGAGGGAGCGATGCAAGCTCGGGAGGATCCTCGGAAGCCACCAGGACCGATGAAGCCGAAAGCGGCTACGCCTTGGACGCCGCCGACCCGAAGCCCGCGTCGGCCGGTGGTGGCGCTCGAGGTGGGCTCGGTTCCATCCAGGTCGACCTCGGCGCCGACGACAGCGTCTTCGGCTCGCCCAAGGTCATCAAGAACGGTCAGGTCGAGCTCAGGGTCGAGCGGGACACATTCGATGTCGCCGTCGACGAGGTCTATATCCTTGCCCAGCGCCTGCAGGGCATCGTCCAGTCGACCGCCATCGACGACTCCGGCGAGGGGCGGGGTGTAGTCGTGATCCGTGTTCCCTCGGACCGGTTCGAGGACGCCCTCAGAGAGTTGAAGGACATCGGTCGCATCGAGAGTCAGTACGTCGACACCCAGGACGTCACGGACGAGTTCGTCGATCTTCAGTCACGCATTCGAAATGCGCGCTCGGCCGAGCGGGTGCTCCTGAACCTGATGGACGAGGCCACGAGCATTGCCGACACCATCCGGGTCCAGAACCAACTCGAGCGGGTCCAGGAGAACATCGA
>WHSV01000081.1 GCA_009379915.1 Actinomycetota bacterium
CTACGCAATACTTACGCCGATCATCGTCGTGTTCTGCATTGCGGGCGCGTACAGCGTCAACAACTCCATGTTCGATGTCTGGCTCGTTCTCATCTTCGGGGTGATCGGGGTGGTGCTGCGTGTGCTGCAATACCCGGTCGCACCGTTCATCGTGGCACTGGTCCTCGGGTTCCCGACGGAGGCGGCGCTGCGACGCACACTGATCTTGGGTGACGGGTCGCTGTCGATTCTGTTCGGCCGACCCATCGCGGCGGTGCTGACGGTAGTCGCCTTGCTATTGTTCATGCAGCCGCTGCTTTCGTCGGTCGTAAGGCGCGTGCGCGCGGCGCGCCGCGCGGGGAAGGAGGAGGAGGAAGAAGAAGCGGTCGAGGTCCCGGTCAAGTAGTCGTCGCGGTGTAGCGCCGCGAAGGGGGGAGAAGGATATGCACAGCATCAAACGGCGAAGGTTTCTGTTCGCGAGCGTCGTGGCCCTGTTGTTGGTGGTTGCGGCCTGCGCTGAGGAGGAGCCTGCCGGCGGCGAGACAGGGGCAGCCGGGGGCGAAGTCGAGGCCGAGGCGCCCGGACGGGCGGTGGAATTCGTCGTAACCACGAGCCCCGGGGGCGGGTCGGACATATACGCGCGTCGTATGGCAAGCATCGTCGAACAATTGGACCTGTCGCCGGTGCCGTGGGTGGTCGTGAATCAGGAGGGCGGCTCGGGGGCGGTCGGTATGCAGTACCTGCACTCGAAGGTCGGGGAGAGCAACGCCGTCCTCATAACGCTCAACAGCGTGTTCACGACCCCCCAGCTACAGGACCTCCCGTTCGCGAGCATCTCCGAGGACTTCACGCCGATCGCGTCGATGGCGCTCGATGCCTTCGCGTTGTGGGTGAACGCCGATACGTGGGAGAGCTATGAGGAGTTCGAGGCCGAGGCGAAGGAGCGGTCGCTGACCGCCGCTGGGACGGGCGCGAGGCAGGAGGACGAGGTGTTGCTCAACCTGCTGGTTCGCGCCGCCGGCCTGAAGAAGATCAGGTACGTGCCCCAGGAGGGAGGCGGCGACGTCGCGGCCCAGTTGGCCGGTGGTCACGTCGACTTGAGCCTGAACAACCCGAGCGAGGGGCTGCCGCACTATCCCGACCGGTTGCGACCGTTGGTGGTGTTCACGCCGGAGCGCATGGATGCGTGGCCGGAGGTTCCCACGTTCGAGGAGGTCGGCCTCGATGCTCCCGAGCTCGACTACCGCCAGGTCCGCGGCATCGTGGGCGCACCGGGCATGCCGGAGGAGAACGTGCTGTGGTTCCAGGACATGTTTCGCCAGATATTCGAGAGCGACGAGTGGCAGGACGCCTTGGAGGAGGAGCTGCTGATCGGTGAGTTTCTCGTGGGCGACGAGTTCGGCGACCTGCTGAGCGAGTACGACGAGCTGCACACGGAGTTGATGCTCGATATCGGCTGGGTGGAAGAAGAGTGACAGACGCTCTACAGGAAGGCCGCAGCGAGAAAGCCGGAGGTCTCGTCGACGTCAAGAAGGCCGAACTCGCGGTGGCTCTGTTCCTCGGGATCGTCGGCCTGACCGCGGTCTATCAGAGCATCGATCTGGGACCGGGCTGGGACGAGAGTGGCCCCCAGCCCGGGTTCCTGCCCTTCTCGCTGGGAATGATCATGGCGGTTGCATCCGTCGTCACCGCGCTTCAGGCGGTGTCAAAAGCCGATGGCGGAACGATATTCGAGCAGAAAGGGGAGATCATCGAGTTGGTGCGGGTCGGCCTGCCGATGGTGGTCGCGGGCGTGCTGGTCGAGACCGTCGGTTTCTACCTGATGGTGGTGGCTTATTCCGCCGGGTTCATCATCTGGTACGGCCGTTTCCGCTGGTACAAGGTGATCCCCTTCGCGATCTTGTTTGCGTTTGTTCTTTTCCGGATCTTGGAAGACTTCTTCCGGATCTTCATGCCAAAGAGCATGTTCTATAGCGACTCCTTTCCCTTCTGAGCGCCATGGACCGGAGTAAAGATTCCGAGCCTCGAGGGGCAGGCGAGCGATCTCACTACGAGTGCCGTCCTGCGCGCGCTCACAAGCATGAAGGAGGGCTCCCTCGTCCTCCCTGACCATAGGATGGCCCCCAAAGACTGTGGATCATGGCCTGCTTGAGCCTCTAGAACAACCCGTGCCCCTGCGGCAGCGGATCTACCAGGCGCTGGAGGAGCTCATCATCTACGGCGCTCTAAGGCCTGGTGAGCACCTGGTGGAGTCTCGACTTGCATCGACTGGGCGTCAGCAGGGTCCCCATCCGGGAAGCGCTGCAGCTCCTCTACCGCGACGGATGGGTTGACCTGCGACCTCATCAAGGAGCCTTCGTCCACGAGCCGAGCGTGCAGGAGGTCGATGAGGTCTTCTCAGTGAGGACGCTGCTGGAGGTGGAGTCCGCCCAGGCTGGCCGCCATGAACGTGACCAAAGAGTCCCTTCAGAGCCTGAGTGAGTTGCTCGAGGTTCCTCTCAGCCTTCGTGATGGGGGCCTCCTGTCTCGTGTTGCTTGTCACCAACAAGAAGCTGCTTCCCAGGAAGCTGCAGCCGGGACTGGTATCCACCGGCGCTCTGATCCTGGGGGGCGGCGATCTATCTCGGCGGTTGTTTGTCAGGCTCGCCGTCTTTGGAGCTCTCCCTGACTAGCACACGCGTTCCTCAGGGAGTAGAGCGCCTGACCCCGCGTGTTGTGGCGGGCGGTATCACGGCAGTTGTTGCCGGCGGCCTGATGGCGGCGTTAACCGCGTCCGCCGGAGGGCTGACCGGCAGCCTGCCGGGCATCGTCGCGCTGACGCCGACGCTCGTCGTCGCAGGAGTGACGTACGGCTGGCTGTGGACGGCGAGCGCCTGGCCGGGTGTTTGGGTCCGGGATCTTGTTCTGGACGGCCGCGTTGCCCGCCGCGCGACTGGTCAGGAGCTCTTGGTGGGCCAAGGGATCCCCGAGGGCGTTATGGGGTTCGTGGTCTATCAGGCGTTGGTGGGTGGCGCCTTCGGGCTCGGCGTCCTGCTCCTTCAGAATCAGGTATCGACACTGCTTCTCAACGCGAGGACGAAGAGGGCGTCGGCTCATGGGGGCCGCGTCGACGCCTGAGTCCAAGCGACGCTGAGCCGAATTTACCGGCGGCTACTCCCGCTGGCGGTGAAACGCGTCTCTTGTTAGCTCAGCGTGCATGCGCATCGTCTTGGCCGCCCGCGGCGCGTCTGCCGATTCCAGTGCATCGACCAACTCTTCGTGTTCCCTCCACGATGCTTCGCCCCGCGAGCGCGCGACCGAGGCGAAGTACCACCGGATTCGCTTGTCGAGCCGGCCGATCATCTCGGCGAGGACTCGGTTCCCCGCCAGAGCCGTGACCTGGGCATGAAACTCGGAGTTCAATCTCACCAGAGCCTCTTCATCGCCGGCGGCAAGCGCCTTGACTCCGGCTTTCGTGATCCTTCTGAGTCGCCTCACCGATTCCTTCGTGGCGTTGGAGGCGGCGATCCGAGCCGATTCGACCTCCAACAGCGTCCTCACGCTGAATACTTCGTCGACCTCCTGGAGGGTCGGCCGATGAACGAATGCTCCCTGGCGTTGACGAAGCTCGACCCAACCGTTGCTGTGAAGCAGCTGCAGGGCCTCACGCACGGGAATCCGGCTGACCCCCAGGCGCCTTGCGAGCTCGGCTTCGACCAGATGCTGGCCGGGGGTCAGGAGTCCAAAGATGATGAGCTCCTCCAGCGTCTCGTAGACCTGCTGCCGCAGGGGCGCGGTCTTCTCCAGGGGCTCGATCTGCCTTTCCGCCATGACCCTCCTTTCTGACTCCAATTATCGAGGTCCGGCCCCTTCCTCCGCAACGGCAGGCCTCGGAACGTGCCCTCACTGGTAGTTGAGCTCGATATCTGAGATGTTCGCGTGATGAGCATTCGTGAGATCACCCACTTCATCGACGGAAAGCCCGTAGTCGACACACCGGACCGAACCGGTGAGGTCTTCAATCCCGCAGCGGGAACGGTGGCCGGGCACGTAACGTTCGCCGATTCAGAGATGGTCGACAGGGCCGTCGCAAGCGCATGTGATGCATTCGCCACCTGGCGGCAGTCGTCGTTGGCGCAGCGCACAGAGGTGTTGTTCGCCTATCGTGAGCTGCTGCTCGCTCGCCGGATGGATCTCGCCGCGGTCATCACTGCCGAGCACGGCAAGACGCTCGAAGATGCCGCGGGTGAGGTCAACCGTGGCCTCGAGGTCGTCGAGTACGTCTGTGGCATCCCGCAGCTGCTCAAGGGCGCCTACTCCGAACAGGTGTCGCGCGGCGTCGATACCTACACCATCAAGCAGCCCGTGGGCGTGTGCGCGGGCGTCACGCCGTTCAACTTTCCGGCAATGGTTCCGCTGTGGATGGTGCCCGTGGCGGTTGCGTGTGGGAACTCGTTCGTCCTCAAGCCATCGGAGAAGGATCCGTCCGCTGGGAACCTTCTCGCCGAGTGGTTCTGCGAGGCGGGGCTGCCGGACGGAGTGTTCAACGTCGTTCATGGGGACCGCGACGCGGTCAACGCGCTGCTGACGCACCCCGACGTCGCGTCGGTCAGCTCGGTCGGCTCGACGCCGGTGGCGCGGCACATCTACGAGACCGCGGCGGCCCACGGCAAGCGGGTCCAGGCATTGGGTGGAGCCAAGAACCACATGGTGGTGCTGCCCGACGCCGATCTGGACGCCGCGGCGGACGCCGCGGTCGGCGCCGGCTACGGCTCGGCGGGGCAACGCTGCATGGCCATTTCGGTAGTGGTGACCGTCGGCCAAGCGGCCGATGAGTTGGTCGAAAGGTTGCGGTCCCTCACGCGGGACTTGAAAGTTGGAGCCGGCGACGAGGAGACGTCCGAGATGGGCCCGCTCGTCACTAGCGAGCACCGGGACAAGGTCGAGTCGTATCTCGATGCGGGTGTTCAGGAAGGGGCCGACCTCGTGGCCGACGGTCGCGCACACGAGGTTCCCTCGCCGGGCTTCTATCTCGGCCCCAGTCTGTTCGACCGCGTGACTCCCGAGATGTCGATCTACCGCGACGAGATCTTCGGGCCGGTGCTCCTGGTAGCGCGCGTCGACACCTTCGCCGATGCGGTCGAGTTGATCAATTCGAACCCCCACGCGAATGGAACCGCACTATTCACACGCGACGGGGGAGCGGCGCGGCGGTTCCAGAACGAGATCGAGGTCGGCATGGTCGGAGTGAACGTGCCGATCCCCGTGCCGGTCGCATTCCACTCGTTCGGTGGGTGGAAGAACTCGCTGTACGGCGACCTCCACGTCTACGGAGAGGACGGCATCCGCTTCTTCACGCGCACCAAGGTCGTGACGAGCCGCTGGCCGGACGCGCCCTCGGCGGGAGTGAGCCTGAACTTCCCTCACGGCTAGATGCCACTAGAGGTTGCTCCCGAGCGCCAGCACCATGAACGGCACCATTACCAGGCCTCCGCCGACTCCGAACAGCGCGGACAGAACTCCGGTAAGCATCCCGAAGGCAACGACCCCCACTGCGACCCACGCGCTGACGTCCACGTCACACCACCAGAAGCTGGACGCCGACGGCGATCATCGACACGCCGAACATGATCTTCAGCGGGCGCTCCTCGATCCGCGACATGATGCGGGCGCCGACCGGAGCACCGACCAGGGCGCCCAGCGCGAGAAGTCCCGTGACCTCGAGGTCGACCTCGCCGTCGAGCGCGAACGTGAGCGCACCGACCGCCCCGATAGGCACGATGGCCGCGAGCGACGTTGCGTGGGCTGGGTGCCGGCTCAGGTGGACCAGCGCGACCAGCAGGGGAACGATTATGGAGACCCCGATTATGATTCCACCTCCCACGCTGAGGAGACCGCTCAGGATTCCCGCGACCAGTCCCATGCCGACGGCCGGAGCCGCAACCTTGAGCGGACCGAGACTCACGTGGATGCGAGCAGCCGCGCGATACGGCCGATTCCCTCCTCTAGGTCGTCGTCACCCAGAGCGTAAGAGAAGCGCGCGTAGCCCGGCGCTCCGAACCCCTCACCCGGAACGAACGCGACCTTGGCTTCGCCGAGCACGACGTCCGCGAGGTCGAGAGACGATTCGATGGTCACTCCTGTGATCGTTCGTCCGAACAGTGCCTTGACGGAGGGGAACGCGTAGAAGGCGCCCTCGGGGTCGTAGCAGTCGACACCCTCGATGTCGTTCAGCAGCTTCACGATCGTTTGTCTGCGACGGTCGAACGCGGCGCGCATCTTCCTTGCCCCATCGAGGTCCCCCGATACGGCTGCGAGAGCAGCGACCTGAGCGACGTTTGAGACGTTCGATGTGGTGTGGCTCTGCAGCGAGATCATCTTCTTGGTCACGTCGGGCGGCGCGATGGACCAGCCCACTCGCCAACCCGTCATCGCGTACGCCTTCGCCACACCGTTGACGACGATGCAACGATCGGCCACCTCGGGGACCAACACCGGCATCGACGAGAACGAATGGTCGCCGAAGACCAGGTGTTCGTAGATCTCGTCGGTGATGATCCAGATACCGTGGTCGTGGCACCAGCGCGCGATGGCCTCGACCTCGTCCGGGGGGTAGACCGAGCCGGTGGGGTTCGACGGGGAGGTGAACATGAGGGCCTTGGTCTTGGCCGAGCTCGCCTTCTCGAGCTGATCGAGAGTCGCGCGGAAGCCCGTCGCCTCGGTGGTTTCGACCGCCACCATGGTCCCGCCGGCGAGTCGAATCATGTCGGGATAGCTGACCCAGTAGGGGGCCGGCAGGATGACCTCGTCGCCCGGGTCCACGATGGCCATGCACGCGTTGTAGAGAGCCTGCTTTCCTCCGTTCGAGACCACGACCTGCTGGGCCTCGACGTCGTAGGCGGAGTCGCGCTTGGTTTTCGATGCGATGGCGGAGCGCAGCTCGGGAAGGCCCGCTGCGGGGGTGTAGCGGTGGTAGGCGGAGTTGTGAGTCGCCCTGGCCGCCGCCTCGACGATGTGCTCGGGCGTCGGGAAGTCCGGCTCGCCTGCACCGAAGCCGATGACGTTCTCGCCGGCCGCCTTGAGGGCCTTAGCCTTGGCGTCGATCGCCATGGTCGGTGATTCCGTGATCTCGCTCATCCGCTGGGCCAGTCGATCTGGGGTGATGGGCGCTCCTCCTTCGTTCGATTCGGCTCTACCGGGGGCCATTGTCGACGATTGTGCCGGATGCCACGAACTCTCCCGTCAACAGTTCACAAAGAGAGAGCGCAAGGGGGTTGTGGCGGCGCGAGGACCGGACCCCCTATTGTTTGGGTCCGGGCCGGACACGAGGAGGATTTGCGATGCCGCGTCATGGTGCCGAACTGAGCCGAGCGATCCCGGACACTCCCCACTCGAGTCTTCCCGAGGGCCGGTTCGGCCGTATGTTCGGAACTCTCGTTGGGTTCTCGCCTTCGGATGCCTTGCTCGAAAACCTCGGCAAGCCGGGTGGCTCGATGGAGGACAACAACAAACCGGTGGGGGACAACATGGCCATCCCCGCGGGCTTCACTTACTCGGCCAGTTCATCGACCACGACTTGACCTTCGATCCCGTCTCGAGCATCACCAAGAAGGTCGACCCGGACTCTCTGCACAATTTCCGTACGCCGCGCTTCGATCTGATTCCGTGTACGGGTTCGGGCACCACGCGTCGGCCCATCTCTACAACCGGAATGATCCCGACCTGCTTCTCACCACAAAGACGAAGCAAACAAAGGAGCTCGATCTCCCCCGGAAGAGTCAAGAGACCGCGCTTATCGGTGACCCTCGCAACGACGAGAACATTCTAAACACCTGCGCGCAAAGAATGCGACATTCAAGAAGCACAAACTTCCGGGTGAGTCGCGCTTCGAAACAGCACAACGTCTCGTGCGCTGGCACTACCAGTGGATAGTGGTGCACGATTTCATGCCGAAGATCTGCGGTCAGGCCGTAGTCGACTCGCTGTTGGTGGAGAACGCGAGCGGCACGACGATCACGAACGATCTGTACCAGCCGACCAACAACCCGTTCATGCCCATCGAGTTCGCCGTTGCCGCGTATCGGTTCGGACACTCAATGGTGCGCGAGGACTACGCGCTCAACGACATCATTTTCGCGAGCATCTTCGGCAGGGCGAACCAGCCGCTGTCACATCTCGGCGGAGGCCGAATTCTGCCGGCCGACTGGCAGATCAAGTAGCCCTTGTTCTTCAAGTTCCCCAATCGCGGTGCGCCGCAGGCCTCGCGCAAGATCAATTCCAAGCTGGCCGCGCCGTTGTTGAAGCTTCCCGCCCAGGTCGTCGGGGAGAAGGAGTTCGCCAAGCCCCCGACCGACGATCGCTGGCGACACGAAACCTGCTTCGAGGCAAGCACCTGGGCGTTCCCTCCGGTCAGGCGGTCGCAACTGCGATGGGCAAGACACCGCTGGACAACTCGGCCCTCGGCCTGACCGAGCCCGGTTGGAACGACGAGGCACCCTTGTGGTTCTACATACTGAAGGAGACCGAGCGGGCTCCCTCGAGCGGGAAGCGGCTCGGTCCGGTCGGGGGCCGGATCGTCGCCGAGGTGATGCTGGGGATTCTCGACAAGGACGAGAACTCGTACGTCAACCACTCGGCCCCCTGGAAGCCGGTCAAGCCGATCGCCTCGGCCGCGGGGAAATTCGGGATGCACGACCTCATCAGGTTCGGGGACACGATTCAGAGGGGCTGAGCCGAGCGGTGGTCCCGTCGGCGCGCTCCAATGGGGCATCCTCAGGGGCGTGAAACCCACGGACATCGAGATCCCCGAGCACCTGAGGCCGGCCGACGCTCGCTTCGGAGCCGGCCCCTCCAAGGTCAGGCCCGAGGCGATGGCCGCCCTGTTCGAGCGAGCGCGCGACTACATGGGCACGAGTCACCGGCAGGCGCCGGTGAGATCGGTGGTGGCACGGCTTCGGGGGGGCTTGGCCCAGTTGTTCTCGCTCCCGGACGGATACGAGGTCCTGCTGGGCAACGGCGGCACGACCGTGCTCTGGGATGCGATCGCGTTCGGCCTGATAGAGCGCTGGAGTCAGCACTACGTCTTCGGAGAGTTCTCGGGGAGATTTGCGGCCGCCGTCGCGAACGCCGACCATCTGAGCGAGCCGGAGATCGTTTCGTCCGAGCCCGGAACCCATCCCGTGCAGGTGCCGTCCGAGCGCGCCGACCTCTACGCATTGACCCACAACGAGACCTCGACGGGTGTCGCGATGCCCGTTCGTCGGGTTACCCGGCGGGGTCTGGTGGCGGTGGATGCGACCTCCGCGGCGGCGGGCTTGCAGGTCGATCCGGCCGAGTTCGACTTCTACTACTTCGCCCCACAAAAGGGGCTGGCCTCGGATGGGGGTCTCTGGCTGGCGCTCGCATCCCCGGCCGCGATCGAACGCATCGAGTCGCTCGCGGCGTCCGACCGCTACATCCCGGCCTCGATCGATCTCAAGATCGCGCTCGACAACTCGCGCAGGGACCAGACGTACAACACACCGGCGCTCGCCACGATCCTCCTCGCCGCAGAGCAGGTTGACTGGATCAACGCGAACGGGGGCCTCGAATGGGCGGCCGCGCGCTGCGAGGAGTCGTCTTCGACGCTCTACGACTGGGCCGAGGCCCGCCCTCTCGCCAACCCGTTCGTCGAGCGCATCGAGCAGCGGAGCCCCGTCGTGGTCACGATCGACTTCGATGCCTCTATCGACTCGAGCCACATCACGAGTGCGCTGAGGGCAAACGGCATCGTGGACACCGAGCCCTACCGAAAGCTCGGCCGCAACCAGATCCGTGTCGCCGTCTATCCCGCGGTCGATCCCGACGACGTGGCCGCGCTGACGGGCTGCCTGGACTTCGTGCTCGAGCGTCTCACCTGACCCGGCAGCTAGGTGAGCTTCACTTTCGGCCCCCCCTGTATCCTGCCTCCATGAGGGTTCTGGTCACCGAGAGGCTGTCTGCAGCGGGGCTCGAGCGTCTGCGCGAGCACCTCGAGGTCGACGTTGAAATGGATCAGACGCCCGACGAGCTCGCCGCGATCATCGGCGGCTACGACGCGATCGTCATACGCTCCGCCACCATTGTGGACGCGCCGATCATCGAGGCGGGGTCCAACCTCAAGGTCATCGGACGAGCGGGAATCGGATTGGACAACGTCGACGTCGAGGCCGCCACCCGGAACGGAGTGCTCGTCGTCAACGCGCCTCAGTCGAACATCCTCTCCGCCGCGGAGCACACCATGGCCCTGCTTCTAGCGCAGGCCCGGAACATCCCGCAGGCTCATTCCTCTCTCGTCGGCGGCGAGTGGGCGCGCGAGCGCTACCAGGGGGTCGAGCTTCACGGCAAGACCCTCGGCGTAGTCGGTCTCGGGCGTGTGGGAACGCTCGTGGCGCAACGAGCAAGCGCCTTCGGGATGCGAATTCTCGCTTACGACCCCTACGTTTCGGCAAGCCGGGCGGCGCAGATGGGCGTCGAGCTTCTCGACAACGTCGCGGACATATGTTCTCGAGCCGACTTCCTGACCGTCCACCTGCCCAAGACCGCCGAGACGGTGGGGATCGTGGGGCGGGACGAGTTCGCCGGGGCCCGACCCGGCCTCCGCGTCGTCAACACGGCGCGCGGCGGCATCATCGACGAGGACGCGCTCATCGAAGCACTGAAGGACGGACGTGTCGCCGGTGCCGCCGTCGACGTGTTCACCACCGAGCCCGTCACGGAGCACCCTCTGTTCGGACTCGACAACGTGGTGGTGACTCCCCATCTCGGTGCGTCGACCGCCGAGGCTCAGGACAAGGCCGGAGTGGCGATCGCCGAGCAGGTCCTCCTTGCATTGCGCGGAGAGTTCGTGCCCTACGCCGTCAACGTCGAGGTCGGTGCGGACATCCCCGAGGCGGTTCGCTCGTATCTCCATCTCGCGGAGAGGCTCGGGGGCATGGCCGTGGCGCTGGCGGGCAGGGGAATCGAGCGCCTGCGATTCGAGTACTACGGGGGCATCGCCGACTACGACACCAGGGCGCTGACCTTATCGGGCTTGAAGGGCGCGTTCAGTGCGGTGGTGCACGAGCCCGTGACCTTCGTGAACGCCCCGCTCCTGGCCAAGGAGCGCGGCATCTCGGTCGAGGAGGCCAGGTCGTCCGAGTCACAGGACTTCGTCAACCTGATCGAGGTGCACGCCGAGTGCCGGGACGAAACCGTCTCGGTGGCGGGTGTGCTCGTCGGAAAGCGGGACAACGAGAAGTTGGTGCGGGTCTACAGCTACGAGCTGGACATGCAGTTCTCGCCGTACTTCGCTCTCCTTCGCTACGAGGACCGGCCCGGAATCGTCGGAATCGTCGGAAGCCTGATGGGGGAGGCGGGCGTCAACATCGCCAACATGCAGGTGGCGCGCCAGAGCGAGGGGGGCGAAGCTCTGATGTGCCTGGCGGTCGACTCGCCGGTGCCGGAAGATGTACTGAGCAACATTGCGGACAAGGTCCAAGCGCGTGACGCTCGTCTGATCGAGCTGCGCACCTAGAGAGAGCCGAGAGAGAAAGGGGCAACGATGCCGTTGCAGCCGGTCGACAAGGTCTGGATGAACGGACGGATGGTCGATTGGAAGGACGCGACGGTACACGTGCTGTCCCACGCTCTCCATTACGGAACCGGGGTCTTCGAGGGGATTCGTTGCTACGAGACGTCGCGGGGGCCGGCCGTCTTTCGGCTTCGCGACCACATGGAGCGGATGCATCGCTCCGCTCGCATCTTCCAGATGGAACTCCCGTACTCGGTGGACGAGATGATCGACGCCACCATCGACTTGATCAAGACCAACGAGCTCCAGTCGTGCTACGTGCGCCCGATCGCCATCCGGGGATACGGCGAGATGGGCATCTACTGCGTCGACGTTCCCATCGACGTCACCATCGCGGTGTGGCCCTGGGGTTCCTATCTCGGTGAAGAGGGCGTGGCCCACGGCGTCCGCATGACGATCTCGTCGTGGCGGCGACACGACCCGAACATCATCCCGCCGACGGCCAAGGTGACCGGCGCTTACGTGAACTCCGTCGCCGCGAAGATCGAGGCCGTGCAGCACGGCTTCGACGAGGCGATCATGCTCAACCCTCAGGGCTTCGTGTCCGAGGCGACCGGCGAGAACATCTACATCGTCAAGGGCGGCGAGATATTCACGCCCCCGCTCTCGTCCGGCCCCCTCGAGGGCATCACGCGCGATTCCGTCATCACGATCGCCCACGACCTCGGCATGACCGTCAAAGAGGCCCAGTTGAGCCGCGCCGACCTCTATCTGGCCGAGGAGATGTTCTGCAGCGGAACGGCGGCCGAGGTCACTCCCGTGCGTGAGATAGACGGACGCATGATCGGCGAGCCCGGCCCCATCACGACGACGATCCAGCAGAAGTACTTCGCCATCGTCAAGGGCGAGGACGAGAAGTACCACGATTGGCTCGAGTTCGTGTCCTAGCTGCCGCACCGATATACGTTGCCGGACTCCGCGAACGCTATGAGAAAGGACATCGACTCACCCACTGGGGTGAGCAAAGGTCCACAGCTAGCCCGGTGCCCTACCGAGGCTGCCGCACTGGATACGATGCGGGCATGACCGAGGTCCGCACCCGCATCGAGCCCGCCCCCTCGGGCTCGATCCACGTCGGTAACGCGCGCACGGCCCTGTTCAACTGGCTCTTCGCTCGCCACCACGGCGGGGTG
>WHSV01000082.1 GCA_009379915.1 Actinomycetota bacterium
GCTACGAGGGGGGAGCACTTGTGGCAAACCGCAGGATCATCCTTGTCGGTTGACAGGTGGGTCCTCCTACAGATAAGGGGCGACACAATCGGACAGGGCTTCGGTTGATGGCTATCTATCAGGTGGCATAAGCGCAGGGCTTGCGCGATTACAGGGATCGCCTCTATAAAAGGGCATCCGAACCCACCGTCCCTTCAGATCGTCTAACAGGTGTGAGCGGAGACGCCCGGCCAGCACCCCTCTTCTACCTCGCGGTGGCCGTCGTGCTATTGGTTGCCGCCTGCGGATCACCTGAGGCCCTGCAAGAGAAGGCCCAGGGAACTGAAGCCATTGGAGAGCTGAAGGCGAATGGCCTGATCGCATTCGTGAGGGTCGATGGCTCAGTGGACGCGCCCAACGCGGATATCTACCTGATGGACGCCGACGGGGATCATGCGCTAAGGCTCACCGACGATCCAGCCGCAGATGTCGAGCCTGCGTGGTCGCCCGACGGTCACAACCTCACTTTCTCAAGCGATCGCCACAGCGAATCCGAGAACTTGCAGGTCTACACGATGAGCGCGGATGGGGACCGAATCCAACGTGTCACGACAAGCTTCTATGACGCCGACAGCCCCTCGTGGTCCCCTGACGGAGCGAGGATCGCGTTCCGCGGCTTCTCTGAAGCTGGAGACGAGATTTACACCCTCGACCGAGACGGCTCGGAAACCGACCTGGTGCAAGTTAGCGACGAACCCGACGACGGCGCCAGCGGCGCCTACTGACCGGCGTGGTCGCCTGATGGCTCCAGGATCATTCACAAGCGCATCCGCTACGACCCCGAAATGCAGACGGACTCAGAGGCCCTGTATTCGATGAGCTCTGATGGCGCCGATGTCGAGCGGCTCACCCCGGAATTCTTCTTTGATGGCGCGCCCACATGGTCGCCGGATGGGACCAAGCTCGCGTTCGCTGCTCGACGGAACGCAGGGGAGGCATCTGTGATCTACATGATGAATGCCGATGGCTCAACCCTCAGTGCAGTGATGGAGGACGCGAGGGATCCTGCGTGGTCGCCGGACGGAACCAAAATCGCGTTTGCCAGCGACAGGGACGGTGACTCCGAGATTTACGTAATGAGCCCGGACGGCAGCGAGGTCATGCAACTTACCAACAACGACTTCCAGGACTCTGACCCCGCCTGGCAGCCAATCCCCGCCGGCGCGGAGACCCATGACAAATCGTCACCCTCGCCGCAGCCAACCAAGGAAGACAGCACCGACGCCTCCAACGGCTTCCATCCTGCGACCTACGCAGAGGAAGACCGCGTCATCATGCCCCTGACCTTCGTGGACGGCAGCACAGCAGAGGTCGTGTTTCCCGAGACCCTGGGCTTGCAAGGAATGCGCGCCCAGGTCTTCACGGCTGGAGGGCTCGGAGGCGTCGATCGGACAATCAATTTCCTGTACGGAGACGCGTCGTTCCTCCGTTACTCCGGTCCGCTCGAGACCTACAAGGGCCGAGACGTAGAACCAGTGGAGGTGTGGAAACCCGCGCCGCGCTCGTATGAGTGTCCCAACCTCGTCTATAGCTTCGGCGACTGGTTCGTAGGGGTGCGAACGTGTCAAGACGAGCTCTCCGAATCGGAGAAAGCAGAATGGGCGCGCAGTTTGAACGGATATCAGTCGGAGGACGGCTTCCTCGTCCTGGACGCAGTCCCGCCTCTCGTGCTGCAACGGACCGGGGGACATGAGGGTCCCGAGCTGATACTCACCCGCGGCAACACGCAATTCATTGAGTTCGAGCCCGGCCGATGTGATCCGGATGACGTTCCTGATGAGGGCGACATTCGGACGATGGATGACGGTACAAGAGTGAGTTTCAGTGTGGATGTCCATGAGCAGTGGCTTGCCACTTGGTGCGAAGACGGCCTGATGACCATACAGATCGATTACGCAACTGAGGACTTCGCTGAGGCCGCGGCCGAAGGGCTGAGGGTCAGGGGAATCTCGCTAGCCAACGCGGGTAGCTGACTGTGCCGTAGGGCTGCTGCCACTAACGTGCGGACTCCAAACGCCGCTCGCGTCTCGGATCCGCGCGAGGCCCTTAGGTCGGCGCTTTGGGCGGCGGCGAAAGCGGGGCAGAGTCATGCATTTCCCCAGGTCACCGTCCATGTATTCGCGCGCTTGTCTTCCAAAGGAGGGGGGGATGTGTGCCTTCCGCGCCCTCGTTCTCATCATCTTTTCCAAGTTCGCGTCCATCTCGCGCGCGGCATTGAAACGTAAAGGAGAGAGATCTCCGTGGCTGAGCAATGTCCGATAACAGAGATGCGGACCTCCCACCCGGCAGGCCCACCATTGCCCTCTTATTCGAACTCGGGCGCCGGAAAAGAGCCTCGAACACCTCCGTGAACTCGGGCCGCTGCAGTTGCCGATCCTTGATGTACACGGCCTGCAGTACCGCCTGGTTGAAGCGAGTACGGACTTCGGGCGGGCCTCGAGATAGGCGGCGTGGCAACTCCCGGCGAGCCGGATGGCAAGCGTCAATGCTTCCTGCCACTTGCCGAGGTCCGCCTCCGCCGCGGACAGATCCGCCCGGGCCAAGTCCTCCTGAGACGAGATGCGATCCTGCTCCTCCTTAAGCAACTCGAGTGGGAGCGCGTTCGCGAAGTAGGCGCGCAGCAGCTTCCGCCGCTCGTCGGCGAGCTCCGCGATCCTGCGAGTGAGGGCGACGCGCATGTCGGCTGCTGTCGCTTGGCGGTCGACGATCTCCTCCTCCAGTTCGTGCGTGAGGCGCGTGACCCACTCCTCCGGGAGTTGCACCTTGCGATAGAGCTCCTCGATCATGTGCTCGCAGTCCGCCGCGAGCATGTAGGGCTGGCGGCAGCCGGTCCTTCTTTCGCGGGGTGCCTCTTTGGCCGAGACAGAAGAAGTACAGGTACTTGCCCTTGGCCCACGTCAGCGATAGACGGTTGCCACACTCCCAGCAGAACAGCATGCCCTTGAGGTAGTGATCGTGACGTCGACCTCGCGCCTGACCCGATAGCGCCACACCGCGCACCCGGCCGAAGACCGTTCGCGACCCAGCGGGGCTCGAGGCGCTCGCGCGCCCCGGCCAAGTCCTCGACCGCCTGCTCGTCAACGACTGCGACGACCTCGCGGAACAGCTCCTGTGCGGCTCGGCGACTCTGGGAGGCCACCTCCTGCTCGAGCGAGAGCGGCTCGGGGCGATCATCCCCCTCGACCTGCAACTCGACCAATACACTGACCGTCGGCACGTGAACCCACCTTTCCTTCGCTTGGTTAGTGAGCTTCACGCGCCTTTCTCTTGGATAGAGCCGCGGTCCTCGGAACGCTTCCGGCGGAGCAAGGGTCGTTGACACGTTGAAGGCTGCGATGGAAGATGGCCGCCGAGACGAGAATCCGAGACACTGCCCCGTCCAAGAAGAGGAGGCACATGCGCGAACAGCGGGTAGCCAGAGCAACCAAGCGTACAGTTGCACCCGCACGTTCGTCCAGATGGCTTGCGGGCATCGCGCTCGTCCTCGCAATCGGTGTGCTCGCATTGAATCCGCTCATCGCGAATGCGCAGCAAGCCACGGTAGACCTTGGAACGGCCGACAGCTTTGCCGTCTTGGCTGGCCAGGGCGTCACCAATACCGGTCCCACCGTGGTCAACGGGGACCTTGGGACGCACCCGAATCCAGCGGTGACCGGTTTTCCGCCAGGAACAGTGAACGGAACGATCCACGCGGCCGACGATGTGGCGCTCCAGGCCCAAAACGACTTGACCACCGCGTACAACGACGCCGCTGGCCGCACACCTGTTGCCACCATCGGTACGGAGCTTGGCGGGCAAACCCTCACCCCTGGCGTCTACAACTCGGAGTCGGGTACGTTCGAGATCACCGGGACTCTCACGCTCGACGCCCAAGGAGACCCCAACGCTGTCTTCATCTTCCAGATGGCGTCCACACTCGTCACGGCCTCCGGCAGCAGCGTCATCCTCATCAACGGCGCTCAGTCTTGCAACGTCTTCTGGCAGGTCGGCAGCTCGGCGACCCTCGGAACGACGACTACGTTCAGGGGAAACATCCTCGCTCTAACGTCGATCACGGCCACTACGGGGGCGACGGTCGACGGCAGGCTCTTGGCCCGCAACGGCGCGGTCACGTTGGACACCAATATCATCACAATAGCGACATGCGCGCCGCCTCCCACGACGCCGCCTCCCACGACGCCGCCCCCCACGACGCCGCCCCCCACGACGCCGCCCCCCACGACGCCGCCTCCGACTGGCGGGGTCGAGACCGGTGGTGGTTCGACGGCGGGTGTCCAGGGCGTAGACCTCCTGGTGATCGGCGGTGTTCTGCTCGCCACCTCAATCGGAGCGGCCGCGGTCGGTCGGCGCGTCGCCCGGAAGGGTTCGTCGAGCTAGCCAGATCGAGTTAAAGGAGTCATGAATGCGCCGTGGTCGCCGTAACTCCGTCGGCACGGTGGCTGCTGGGCGGGGCCCGTACGTAGGGCGGCACCGGCGGGCAGGGGGTCCCAGTACCCTCGTCGTCATGGTGGCCGCCGGAGCCCTGGCCGCGGGTGGGGCGACTGCCATCGCGGTGGCGGTCGCTACCCAGAAGCATGCCCCGCAGCCACCGCGGGCCGCCGCCGGTCCGCTCGGGCCTTCCGAGGGCTCCGCCGCCATCCCGGTGGCAGCTCCGTCGCCCAACCCGGTCCCGACGACCGTCGGGCCTCTGCTCCCATCGTCGAAGCCGGACGTCATCGACATCCCGGCTATCGGGGTGCACTCGGAGCTGCAGTACCTGGGCCTCACCGCTCAGAACACTCTGCAGGTGCCGGCGCCGGGGCCCCGCTACGACGACGCGGCTTGGTACAAGTACTCATCGACCCCGGGCTCACTCGGCTCCGCGGTTATCTATGGGCATGTCGACTCGGCGGCCAACGGCCCGTCGGTGTTCTTCAACCTCGGAAACGTACGGCCGGGACACAAGGTCCTGGTCACCCGGGCCGACGGCTTGGTCGCGGTCTTCAGAGTGGACAGGGTACGCCGTTACCCTAAGGACCGCTTCCCGACGCGGCTCGTCTACGCCAACACCGACCACGCCGCCCTGCGGGTGATCACCTGCGGCGGGCCGTTCGACAGCGCTGGCGGTCACTACCTCGACAACATCGTCGTCTTCGCCTCACTCGTCGGCATCGACTAGGCCGACTCGACACCTCCCGCCGCCCCATGCGGAAATGGAGCGGATGCGGGCCTCGGGGGAGCGGGGACCGCAGGCAACTCCAGGGGGTATGTCGTAGTGGGACGGTCGCCCAGTCCTCTCTATCAAGTCCTTCGCAGGCTGCGAGACGTGCTCATTTCTTGGGCCGTCTTGTCGCGCACGACTATGGGACTCGTGGCGTGTGGTTCGGGGTGAGACGCACGATGGGTCCCCTGGCACGGTTGGCGAACGCGGCCTCGGATATAGCCAACAGTCACGACCACACTGGGAGGGTCGGGAGCACGGGTCGTCGGGACGAGATCGGCCGGCTCGCAGTCACCGTCGACCGCATGCTCGAGGCGCTGGAAGAGACCAGCAGGTCCAACAAGCCAGGGACGAACAGCGCTCCTTTCTCGCGACGTCTCCCAAGAGCTCCGAGCCCCCCTCACCATCGCGCTCTCGTCCTGGGATCTGCTGGAGAAGGTCGGCCTAGAAGACCCGAGCTTCGACCGAGTAGTCGCGGATCTGCGCGGCGAGATCGACCGCATGGCGAGAATGATCACGCAGCTTCTCATGATGGCGCGCACCGGAAAGAGCGTCGCGGCCGCCAACCGTCTGGTACTGGTCGGCGACCTCGTCGCAGAACTGTGCCGCCAGCGTGGCCAGGGCGACGGGCGAGTCGAGCTCCAATGTCGAGTTGGGGATCTGGGGAGTTGGCACGCGAGTGTGCCCGATTAAAGAGTCATCGGGCGGGATTGACGCATCTCACAAGGCGAGGAATCGTGAGGCGGATTTCAGGATGATCAACATAGATGCCCGTGAAATCGGGGTGGCGCCTCCCCGAGCCGCGTGGCGGCGTCACCTGTGAGGGGGCTGTGACGAGGTAGGCGCCGAGCGCCACGCGCCCGTGCGCGACAAGGCGTCAGCTTCTCGGTCGGCCATGCCATCGAGGAGATGATACGTCACGGCTTGGGCGGTGGGTGTTCCTCCGAACGGCGTCAGCAGTCCACGTCGAAGTCAGGTTCTGCGGGACCTCCCTACCAAATCGTGCAGGTCGGGCACGTTTGAATAGGATCCATTTGGGGTCACCTACGGGCAGTCGTAGGGCCTGCTCACGTCCTCTGACGGCAGACGCGTGGGGTAGACCTCGTCGGTCGAGCTGAACAGGACGCTCGCCCGGTTACCCTCGGCGGTTGCCTCCGCAAACGCAACCTCGCCCTCCTGTTCGGGGAAGACGTGAAATGCATCCCCGAGCGTTTGGCCTCCGAAGAGAAGGCGCTCCGGTTGAGCGTCGCCGTCGATGACGACGACCAGCTCGCCCTCGCGCGGCGTCGCATCCTCTCCCAAGCCAATCCCCAGCACACAGCGGCCCCGGGGCCCCCGGGCCACGCGCGATACTCCGGGGAGCTGACCGATCAACCTCGCTGCCGCGGTGAGCTCAGCCCCGGCGCCCCCGCAGCGCCGCGCGAGCCGCTGGCGCGGACCCGCCGAAAACGACAACGCCCCCGCCGGCATCGCCGACGGCCGGGAACGGGAACCTGCCGACATCGCGGACCGCCGAAACCACAACCCCGTCCGCGCGTTCGCCGCCGACCAGCAGCCTGTCCGCTGACTCCTCATAGCCGGCCCAGCGCCGTAGCCGGCTGGCGATCTGGTCGAAAGGCTGGCGCGTCCGCAGCACGAGCACGTCGCGCGGATAGGCCTGGTCGGCTCCAGGACCGGAGATAGCGAAGTTCGTGCTCGCGGCAGCCTCGATCCTGCCGCCGTCGAGCACGTCCCCGAGTACGCCCAGCGTCGGATTCCTCCCAAACAGCGTCCCGAACACGAACAGCGGGCGCGATGCGAACGAGAAAAGCAGCCGCTGCTTCCCCGGTCCGGGGATCCCGGCGCCCTCGGGCAGGCCGAGTAGCTCGCGGGCGGCGACCAGGTCGGTGTAGGCAAGCACGTCAAAGCCACGCCGCTCGCCGGGTCCGGCGCGGATCGCCGCCGAGACGCGAGCGAGCAGTTCTCCGTCGGTCGCGGTGGCGTCCTCGACACCCCGATCTCCCCGGTCTTCCTGGACGCGCCGCTGTTCGTCCCCTTGGCAAGCGGCCATGAAGACCACTGCGGCGGTGGCAACGAGCACCAAACGGGTTCGGCTCACGTCGAAAAGTAGACGTCGCCCCCAGACACTTGGTTCGCTCGCGAGTGGGGGCTCTCGGCTCATGCTGGCAACTCCCGGTGGTTGCGCGGTCGAATCATTCGCACCTAGGCTTTTTCTTTGCGGATGTGAAGCAGCGTCTCCTTTCGGCAACGGCGAGCATCCGGCAACTCGATGCGTTTGCCCTGTTCAGTGGCTATGTTCACGCTCGTCTCCGTCCCGAAGGGGGAAGGGATCCTCGCACCCTCCGAGAATTACAGCCAAGTAATTTACTCCGAGCATGTGTCATCGCGGTCCCTGTCATGGGGTTAATAGGTAGAGGGAGGAATGGTCTTTTGGTCCTCGCGTCCAACGGATTTTCCGCTGGCACGTGGGGGATATGGGACCGTTTCTGGCCTCTATAGGTAGGAGGGCATGTACGTCTTCTGGCTTCGTCTCGACAGTGGGGTGAGTCTCTGATTCCGCGCCGCTCGTGCGGTACGGCCAGGGTGCTCCGAGAGGCAAGCAGGAAGGCCACGCCGGGTGCCGATAGTCATCGCTCGCCCGCGGTGCTGACGCGCATGTCGCGGCTCTAACCAGATCGCATATCGGCTGTTGCCAGGCGCGCACGCGCCTCGGTATCCCTATGACTCGCTCGGGCACCTCATTGTGCAGGCGCGCTCGCTGAAGAGATCCGGGATCAAGAGGCAGGTCCGCGCGCGGACCCATCGCCGGTTAGCGAACTGGGTCACCGAGTCCGCGTCGAGCGTGATCGTCCGCGAACCGAGTGAGGGCACGGGTCACGGCGGACCGAGGAGGCCGGCTCTCTCTCAATGCATTACCGGCGGCGCGACCGCGTCGGCGGAAACGACGACAGCGGGCTCATACCGAGCCTGCGGAAGGAGGTGGTTTGCAGCAAGCAGTTGCATATCCAGAGCTAAGGACGGTGGTGGCCGTCCGGGTGTCGCGGGCCCGGAGTTGTTCGGTCGAGGCCGTCAGGCAGAAGTGTGCCCAGATTCACCAGCCGCGGCCCGAGGAGGTCTGCCATGACTCCTGAGCCGGGGCTCTCTCCGCGCGCCTTGAAGGAGCAAGCAGGCGACGCCGTGCGAGGGCTCGACGCGCGCGAGCGCGCCATCCTGCTCGCCATCTACGAGCACAAGGTGCTTGTGACCGAACACCTGAAGGCGATGTTCTTCGGGTCGCTTCGGCGCGCCCAGGACCGGCTGCGCCACCTCGCGCAGCGGGGGCTCATAGCGACCTGGTACCCGCCCCAGCCGCGAGGCATGGGCAAGGCATCAGGACATCACACGCTCACCGAGAACGGGGCCCAGGTCGTGGTATCGCTCCTCGGCATTGCGCGCTCCGAGCTCCGCTACGTGGTCAGAGAGGGGGAGGACCGGGAACAGGACTCGTATCTCGCGCATCGGATCGGCGTCAACGAGTTCTTCTGCGCGCTGATTGAAGCCGGAAGGAAGAACGATGGGCACGGCCTCGCCAAGTGGGTACCCGAGCGCACGGTCAGGACCGCAGACGGCTGGATCCGACCGGACGGTTTCGGGATTTACGCGCACCCGGGCGGCGCGCTCGACTTCTATCTCGAGTACGACCGCGGGACCGAGACGACAAGACAGCTCGCGAACAAGCTCGCCGGCTACATCGGGGTGGCGAGGGACTGGACCGAGCAGGGCGCGGAGCATTTTCCGTGCGTGCTGATCGTAGTCCCCAATCACCGGCGGGAGCGCGTAGTGGCGGCGGCGTTCGCCGATGCGCTCGCGCGCTTCAAGCGTGCCGACAAGCTCGCGCGCTTGCCGTTCTACGTCGTCAACGAGGAGGCGCTGAGTCAACGGGGAGTGCTTGGCCGCGTGTGGGCCCCGCTACCCAAGCTCGACCGACGCCTAAGCATCACAGAACTACCGGCAAAGGAAGGACTGGACTATGACCTATCGGAGTGCATCCGACGTTGTTTCACCGAGGACGGAGCACAGACGTGGGCGCGGCTCATGCCGCTGTCGCGGAGGCGGGGCTTCCCCGTGGGGGAGCCGCCAGGGAATGATGAGCAGGAGCCTCCCGATGAGGGGGTGGTCGCCTGACGAGAAGAGACGAGCTCTCCGTCGTGGTCGAGATCGTCCCAGCGCTCCCGGAGGAAGCCGACGCCCTGCGGGTCGAGCAGCTTGCCGCCGTCAGGCGCTTCCTTGGGGCGGTGGTGGCGAATCGCCAGGCCGCAGGAGTGTCAGGGCTCACGGATAGCGTCGGACACGAGCCCAAGGCGAGACAGAAGGCGATCAAGCGAGCACAAGGAGGAACCAGATGAAGGGACAGACGACATACGGAGAGAAGGTCGCGGGCGCAGAGCTGCGTTTCGTGTTCTACGGGCGCGTCTCGACCGAGGACAATCAGGACCCGACGCTGTCTCTGCCGCGCCAGCTTGCGAACTGCGAGCGAGCGGTAGCAGAAGCCGGTGGACGCGTCGTGGCGCACTTCTACGATGTCGAGTCGGGAGCGATGCGCCTCGATCAACGCGGTTCGGGCAAAGGGCTCGCGGGCTTCGACATACCGATACCAAGAGATGGAGGCCTCGCAGACTTGCTGGAGGAGGCCTCGTCGCGCGGGTTCGACGCCGTCGTGTGCGAGTCGATCAACCGGCTTAGCCGTAACCCGTCAGTGACGTTCCGGGTGGAGGAGCAGCTTGCCGAGCAAGACGTGAGGCTGTGGGCGATCGACGAGCCGTTCGAGGAGTCTTTCGGTTCGATCGTGCTGCGCCACGTCAACGTCGGACTTGCGCGCGGCTACTTGCATGAGTTGACGGTGAAGTCGAGGCAGGGGATCGAGACCGCAGCACGCCAAGGTCGGCATGCAGGCGGCAAGGCGCTCTACGGGTATCGCTTCGCGGAGCTTGAGCACCCGAACCCGCACAAGGCTGAGCAGGGATTGAAGGTCAAGGTGCTGGAGCCCGACCCGGTGACCGCGCCGATCGTGAAGATGGTCTTCCACGACTACGTGGTGAACGGCCTAACGATCACGGAGATAGAGAGAAAACTGAATAGCGACCTGGACCGCTGCCCGCCGCCGCAGTCGCCCGACCCGAAGAGAAGGACCGGGCTGTGGGGACGCTCGAGCGTGTGGGAGATCTTGCACAACCCGAAGTACACCGGGTATCAGGTGTGGAACCGCCGACAGCGAAAGCGCGGCGGAAAGATCAACCCGCCCGAGAAGTGGGTGTGGTCGGAGGAACCGGCGCATGAGCCGCTCGTGCCACGCGAGATGTTCGACCGGGCCAACGTCACCGCGATCAAGCGCAACAACGCGACCAAGGCGGCAGAGGGCCACGACGACTATCGCAAGCACAGCTACGCGCTGCGGTCATTTCTCCACTGCGGGATATGCGGTCTGCGGATGCACGGCAACGTTCGCCGAGGCCGCGACGGTGCGTATTACACATGCGAGCTGAACCGCCGGCAAGCATCCTTGGTCCCGGGGGAACACCCTCGCACGGTCTACCTGCGGGAAGACAGGGCAGGGGAGAAGGTCGTCGAGTTCCTGAGCACCCATGTGTTCGGGCCCGAGCGCGTGGACGTGCTCAGGGAAGCGCTGGCGACCACTGCTCCCGAGGCCGACAAGGCTCAAGCCGAGGTCGAGCGTCTGCGCGGCGAGCTGGCGAGCCTGCAGACGAGGATCAAACGGCTCGTAACGAACCTGGAAACTGAGGAGCCGGGCAGCGAGGTAGCCGCCGATATCCGAGCGCGCATGGATGAGTTGGCGAGGCTCAGAAGCAAGAAGCAGGGCCACTTGGAGGCCGCGGAGAAGGAGGCGATGCACGTCCCGGACCCCGCGTCGGCCGAGGCCCTTGTAGCCGCTCTGCCGCTTCTGGAGGTGGATTGGGAGCTTGTGAGCGATCAGGAGTTCCGCGATCTGCTGACCGCGCTGAACTTCGAGGCGAGCTACGACTCGACAAAGCGCGAACTGACCATCAGGGTGACGTTAGTTCCCGAGCTGACGGACCCTGATGGGCCGCGCGCTCCCCTTTTGTTCGTGCCCCCGGCAGGATTCGAACCTGCGACACCCGATCACTCTTAGGCGCTCCTTCTCTGCGACAATTTGGCCGGGATCCCCAGGAGAGAGTAAGGACTCCATAGAGGAAGGAGGTCGATTCGTGTCTGAGTACCGAGCGGTGATCGTGGGTGGAGTCACGGACCGATGGACGAAGAAGGGCAAGGAAAAGGAGATGGCGGACCTTTCGCAGCGATTAAACGCAGAGTGCCGAGAAGGTGAGCGCCTGCATTCCTTTGAGCATGTGCCAACTGTGGGCGGCATCACCGGCAAGCAAACGGGAGTGGTCCTTCTGGCTATCTACGAACGAGGAGGCTGACTCTCGTGACCTAAGCCAAGGCGCTCAGTTAGGCGCCCGTTTGGGGGATTCCACGTGGTCACAAGCTGAACCTGTCGAGGAAGCGGACCCTAAGCCGTGCCAACTGATACCGGATCCAGGGTGCGGCAAAGGGGTAGTCCGACTGGGCTTAGCTCTTAAGCTCGTCAAGCCTTAGACGGATTCGTGGTCGGCGTGATCGCCGTGTCGTCCGGAATCTTATCTTGATCTGCTTGCCCACCTGCTGGCGGAGCAGTTGGGGATCACTGGACTGCAGATAGAACAACACCTCGATCGGTGCGGAGTCGGGTTCGAGGGTGGCGCCGGGAAAGCGCTTGCTAAACATCTTGCTCCCCTGAAGAAGCTGGAGCCCGTCGATCTCGCCCTCTGCCTCATCCGGGAGCAAACTGACGCGACGGCTCCGCGACCAGAGCTCAAGCTTGACGTCAACGTGGAGTGGCTGCTTTCGGGTAGCCGGGTCTGTGCCCTCGAACCAGATGGGCACGTGGTCGAAGTCGCAGAGCTGTGCTGACCCCCGGTAAGCGATGCTGACTCGACGGTCCCACGCTGCTTGGAAAGGACCAACGAGCGAGTTGAAAATCTCCACGGAGATTGTGATCCCCCAAACTGATTCCGGGTAGTGCGCCCGGCAGGATTCGAACCTGCGACCTACCGCTTAGGAGGCGGACGCTCTATCCCCTGAGCTACGGGCGCGACGTGCAACGTTGGAAATGCTACTCGCCCCTTATCTGTAGGAGGACCCACCTGTCAACCGACAAGGATGATCCTGCGGTTTGCCACAAGTGCTCCCCCCTCGTAGCTGCCCTTGCGCGCCGGACCGGAGCCGGGGTCAAGGTGTGGAGCGCCCGCAGCGTAAGCGAGGACGAACGACCTTCCGGTGTTTGGATAAATCCACCGTCAGTGAGGGACGCCTTCCTACGGTGAAGGCCAGGACCGGGGTCTGACTCAGAACGACCTCAGACTGCTCTGATGCCGTCTTCGC
>WHSV01000083.1 GCA_009379915.1 Actinomycetota bacterium
CCCTCGTCCGCCCGCAGGGAGCGCGCCGCCCGGTGAACCGTACCGTCGTGACCATCGCCCATCACTTCCTTCGTACAGAGCCGAACCTGCTGCTGATATGGGCGTCACTTGATTCTCCCTCAGTGTCGCACGCGGGCTGGCTCCCGGGAAGTTCCGTGTTCGGTCGGCCGGGCTCGGTCCGCGGTGGCGATCTGGCGGGGTACTGCTCGGCTCTTGCTGCGCCACGAAGGATGGCGATCATGCGATACAGCGGGATGACGTGCAGTCGCCGGTCATGGATCTCGGTGAAGCCGATGAACGCGCGATAGTCGGCGACCAGTTGCTCATGAACCCTGGAGACGTCCATGCCCCTGTCTCAGTCTCGTGTCTCCTGCCCGTGCAGGCTAATGCCTGGCCGGGGCGCTGGTCAGGAGTTTCGGTCGAAGAGCACGGCGGAGCATCGCCGCGAAGCCGCCTCCCCAGCGGTCACACCGTGACCTCACGCTGCCAGGCAGCGAGGAGGTCTTCTGGGGCGAGGACCAAGCAACCGTCGGTTACCGCGCCGGCGCGGGTCACCGCCAGCAAGGGAGTCGAGTCGTCAGCACCTGGCAGCCGAGATCGATGGTGGAGGAGCGTGGCGAGGTCGTGGGCGTCGAACGCGCGTGCCTCCTGCCACTTGATGGAGCCGACCGCGGTGATCCGCTCGGCGATCGGTGCACGATCCGCAGCGACGATGTCGATCTCCGGATCATTCGTTCGTGTCCAATACCCGCCCACCGCGTTTGTCCCGTCCGGCAGCACACCTGAAGGCAAGCGCCGCAGCGACTCCCCGACCACCGACTCGATGGCTCGGCCTCGCCAGGTGGTCCATGCGGACTCGATCCTGTCGAGCACCAGATCCCCGCGGCCTCGCTCGATCTCATTGATGTACGGGCCGAGAAATGTCAGCCAGAACCGCAGGTAGGGGTCGGCGACGACGTACCTGGTGTCCCGTGAGGCCCGCGTAGACAGCGGAACCATGACCTCGACCAGGCGCTTGGTGGCGAGCAGCTGCAGCGAACGATGCACAGAGCCCTGGGGGATGCCGCCCGCGGCTCGTCCGATCAACGAGAACGTCCGTTCACCGGAGCCGATCGCAGCGAGCACCTGCCTCGCCTGAGCCTCGACGGGGAACTCGGCGGCCAGTGCTCGCTCCGCACTCACCAGCAGTGCCGACGTCGGATCGCCGACCGCTTCGGTCAGATAGCTGGTAACCGACGCACCGTGTGGCCACTCGTCCAGGATCAATGGCAGTCCGCCGGTGACGAGGTAGGCGTCGAATGCCTCGGCGGCCGGCAGATCGAGCATCGCGGCGACGTCGGCGGGACTCAACGGCGGTATCACCATCTCGATCGCCCGTTGGTGAAACGGGCGACCATAGTGGTTGAGCGCCTCCATCATCGCCAGGTCGGACCCGATGCACAGCAACAACACCGCGTGGCGGGAGAACTCCCGGTCGAACAGCTTCTGCAAGGTCCCCTCGAACCCGGCATCGTTGGCGACCAGGTACGGCATCTCGTCCAGAATCAGCACACACGGGCCGCCTTCTGGCAACGCAGCGGACAGGAGTCGAAGTGCCGCATCCCACGAGCTGGGCCTCTGCTCGCGGAACGTGCTTGCGCCTGGAAGACTTGAGCTTGCCACTGCCTCGGTGAACAGCCTGATGTCTGTGTCGGCGTCCGGTTGGGCCGACGCGGTGAAGAACAGGTACGGGACGTCGGCGCGCTCGACGAACTCTTCGGCAAGCCGCGACTTGCCCACGCGACGGCGTCCTCGCATCAAGACAGCGCGGCTCGGACGCCCAGCGCGTCCGCCGGTCCCGACCCGACGCAGCAACCCGTCGAGCGTCGCGAGCTCGCGTTCACGCCCGATGAAGCCGACCACGAGTCGGCCCCCTGCCGACAAAGTCGCCACGCAACACCTCAAGGAGGTGAACTCACGCCCCGTCAAAACGAGTCACGGACGTACTGCTTCGCTGCACACGGTGACCAGCCGCCGGGCGCCTTCCTCATCCGCCTCGGGACGGGAGATTCGCCGGGCACCTTGCCCGCGTCGGCGGCAAACCAGTAGGCTAAGTTGAAATATGTGTACTAGGTAGTGGAATAGCCGCCGCTATCAGCAACCGGCCCACCTCACCGGCATTGGCAGCGTGAGCCGAGGTTGCCCACATAAACCTTGCGCGCGCTCCGTCTTTCGCCGACCGGCCCGATCCAGCGGAGTTGGCATAGGAAGGTCGCGACTGTTGGGAATTTTCGATGAGTTCGGCGTCCGAAAGGTCGTCAACGCGTACGGCACCGTGACCCCGTACGGAGGCGTCCTCCTCGCGCCGGAGGTCCTAACCGCTATGTCGGAGGCCGCGCAGTCGTTCGTCGACGTCGGCGAGCTGGCGGCGAGGGGCGGCCGGCTGATCAGTCATCTCCTGGGATTTCCTGACGGACTCGTGACCGCGGGCGCCGCTGCCGGATTGAGCATCGCCACGGCGGCAGCCCTGTGCGGCTCCGACCGAAGTCTGGCAGCAGCCCTGCCCAATGTGCAGTTGACCCGCCGGGAGGTCCTGGTCCACAGGTGCCAACGTACGCACTGGACGCAGGCCGTGCGCCTTGCGGGCGCACGCGTCGTCGAGTTCGGTTCGCACGGTGCCACTTCACCAGATGCCCTGCGCGACGCCATTACCGAGCGCACGGCGGCGATTGTCTACTACGCCGAACATGCGGCAGTGCGGTCCCTTCCGTTGACAGAGGTCACCCGGCTCGCCGACGCCTCTGGCGTCCATGTCATCGTCGATGCCGCCGCTCTGGGCTTCCCCCCGGAGGAGCTTCGACGGTACGGCGATGCGGGCGCGGCCGTGACGCTCGTCAGCGGCGGCAAGCTGCTCGGCGGACCGGCATCGACCGGCGTCGCTCTCGGCACAGAGTCGATGATCCAGGCTATGCGGGTGCACTCCAATCCGAACTTCGCCCTGGGCCGGCCGATGAAGGTTGGCAAGGAGGACATAGCGGGCCTGGTCCGCGCCGTCCAGGTGACTGTGTCACGAGGTAGCGAGGAGCCGTGTGCCCGGTGGAGGCGCCAGGCGTTCCACATAGCCCATGCCCTCAAAATGCCCGAGGGCGTGAGATGCCGGTACGTGGACCGCGGAGAGGACGACGTTCTGCCACGCATCGTTCCGCGGGTCTATATCGAATGGGATCCCGAGAGCCTCGGCGCGACCGCGCCCGAGGTAGCGAGGCTGCTACTCAACGGCGAGCCGGGAATCGCCGTCGGAGCCTGGGAGCGCAGAATCAGCGTCAATCCTGCCGTCCTGCTCGAAGCGGAAACTGATCTCGTCGTCAGGCGGGTCAACCAGGTGATGGCGGAGCTCGCGTCGGCGACCTCTCCCCCATAGCCCCGGCCTGAGGCACTCCTCAGCGGTCATGCAGCGAGGTTTTCATGAAACGACGTTTGCCATTGAGCCACGGCAACGACAGGGCGGGCAGCATGCACAGCGACGCGAGCTTCAGCGGACCGCACGAACTGGTGATCGACAGTGTCGAGATCGTCGACGGCCGTGGCGGACCAAGCTGGCCGGGTGCCATCACCGTGCGCGACGGCCGTATCAGTGAGGTAATCCGCGGCGGCACCGACTACCACCGGGGTCGCCGGGTCTTGAACGGAGAAGGCATGGTCGCTGCACCGGGGTTCATCGATGCCCACCAGCACACCGATGTGAATTTGCTTGTGGACAGGCAGCACGCCGCTACCCTTTCCCAAGGCGTGACGACACATGTCATCGGCCAGGACGGGCTGTCGTACGCCCCATGTGACCGCGCCGATCTCGACAGCTACAAGAAGTACGTCGCGCCGATCAACGGAACTCCACTTTCCTGGGACTGGTCCTCGGTCGCCGACTTCCGTCGACAGTTTGACGGCACCGTCGCCGTGAACACCGCGTACCAGGTTCCGCATGGCACGGTGCGGTTTCAGGTGTCAGGCATGTCGAATGCTCAGCTGGTCGGAAAAGCTCTTCACCAAGCGTGTCACCTGTTGGAGGAGGCATTCGACCAAGGCGCGGTCGGATTCTCCACAGGCTTGAGCTACTTCCCTGGATCCTTCGCCCACACAGAGGAGATCGTCGCGCTCTGCAAGGTCGCGGAGCGGCGCGGACGCCCGTACGTGACCCATGTGCGGAGCGTGTTCCCACACGGGTACATCGACCCCATGGAGGAGGCGATCGAGATCGCCCGTCGCACGGGGGTCAAACTTCATATCTCCCATTACCGCACCACCGCAACGACAGTCGGCCGTCCCGACGAAGTGATGGCAAAACTCGATGAGGCGTACGCCCAAGGCGTTGACATCACATTTGACATGTACCCGTACCTGTACGGCAGCGGCCCGCTTCACATCGGACTGCCTCCGTGGGCGTTCGAGGATGGGCTGCAGAAAACGCTCACCAGACTTGCCGATCCGAGGCTTCGGGACGCCTTGATCACTGGTATACGACAGAACACCGTCAAGTTGGAGGGACGATTCACCCATGTCCCCAGTCACCCGGAGTACGAGGGGCGGGCTCTCGACGAAGTCGCCGGACAACACGGTCAGGGAGTGGCCGACTTCGTGTGTGACCTGCTCCTCGAAGAGCAACTCGACGTCACGTTCCACCAGGGGACACCTGACCTGCTGGACGATCAGGAGAAGAATCGCCGATTCGAACGGGACTGCCTGGAGTTGCTAGACCGACCGTTCGCGATGGTCGGATCGGATGGCATATATCTTGGGAAGTATCCCCACGAACGAGGGTACGGCACGTTTCCCCGGCTGATCCGCTTGGCTCGTGAGCACGGCTTCCCGATCAGCAAACTGGTCAACCGCATGACGAACGTGCCGGCGCAGCGGTTCGCTCTCGCTGACCGCGGCGTGATCGCCACCGGCGCCGCCGCTGACCTAGTCGTCTTCGACCCCGCTGCTACCCGCGAGCTGGCGACGGTCGACCGGCCCCGGGAACTTCCCGAGGGCATCAGCATTGTCGTCGTCAACGGGCAGCTCGCACTTGACCGCGGCCGGCCCACCGGGCTTATGGCTGGTAGGGCGCTGTCGTGACGTCGATCGGGTGACAAGTCAACTCGCTTGAACAACCGGAGGGAGGGGTTCACGTTGCGATTGTCGGACCGCGTCGTCCTGATAGCGGGTGCTGGGTCAGGAATCGGGCGCGCGACCGCGCACGCCATGGGCAGCGAAGACGCCGCCATCATAGCGACTGACATCGATCGATCACAAGCCGAGGCTGTTACGGCGGAGCTGCGGGATATGGGCGTCAAAGCCATCGCACTCGCCATGGACGTCACTGACGGCAATTCGGTCCGGGACACGGTAGCCCGTTCCATTCGTCATTTTGACAGGATTGACGTCCTGGTGAACAGTGCGGGTGTCTGGCCGGCCGACGGGCTGATCGACATGGACGAGGCAGCCTGGGACCGGGACCTTCAGGTGTGCCTCACTGGAACCTTCCTTACGTGCAAGCACGTGCTGCCGCACATGATTCGCCAAAGGTCAGGAGCCATCGTCAGCATTACATCAGTCAATGGCCTGGAATTTCTTGGTGCGGAAGCCTACAGTTCCGCCAAGGCCGGCGTCATCAGCTTGACCAAGGCCGTCGCGGTCAGGTATGGGCCGGACGGTGTTCGAGCTAACGCGATTGCACCCGCGACCATTCAGACTCCTATCTGGGAAGCAAGCCACAGGGAAGATCCAGAGTTGTTCGAACGGCTGACGCGCCTATACCCCTTGGGTCGTGTCGGCAGCCCGGAAGATGTCGCGCATGCGGCCGTGTTTCTCGCCTCTGAAGAAGCCAACTGGATTTCAGGCGTGGTCCTTCCGGTCGACGGCGGGTTCCTGGCGGGCAGACAGGGCTTCGTCGACGAAACGAAGGATCGGCAATGATCGCCGGGTTTGCCGGCGTGGTCGCCTGTTTAATAAAGTCGAGCACCCGACTCTTTTGCGAACACGTGAAGGTGTCCCGGGTGAGCCGAGACACGCACGTTATCACCCACCGCGGGTCTTTCCCGGGCGGGTACGGCCGTCTGTATCTCGCCTGATTCAGTCTCCAGGGTTATGTACACGTGGGGCCCGACGGACTCTGTGATGGTCACCTTCCCCTTGAGCACCAGCCGCCCCTCCGCCAGCTCGTCCTTCTCGCCGACGAGCTCGAAGTCGTGCGGGCGAACGCCGAGAATGACGGGTACCGCACCGTCACTCTCTAGCACGTCGGTACCAGGTCGAAAACCGGTTGGAAAGGACAACCCCCAGCCAACCCCTTCGCACTGGACCAGATCGGCGCCCACGCGCATCGCTCCACTGAACATGTTCATCGTGGGACTGCCGATGAAGCTGGCCACGAACGCGTTTACCGGGCGGTCGTACACCTCCTCGGGCGTTCCGTACTGCTGCACACGGCCCTGCCCCATGACGGCCAGACGATCGGAGAGCGACAGCGCCTCCTCCTGGTCATGGGTGACGAAAATCGTGGTGACACCGAGCTGTCTCTGAATTCTCTTGATCTCATGTCGGGCAGCCACCCGCAGCGCGGCATCAAGGTTGGACAAGGGCTCGTCCATCAGGAACGCCGACGGTTGCCGCGCGATCGCCCTGGCCAGCGCTACACGTTGCCGCTGGCCACCGCTCAGTTCGGACGGCCACCTCGAGCCCAGTCCCGCCAGGTCGAGCGCCTCCAACACGTGGTTGACCCGTTTCTCCCTTTCGGCCCGACGAGTCCCGCTCATCTTGAGTGGGAACCCTACGTTCGAGGCGACCGACATATGAGGGTACAAGGCGTAGTCTTGGAAGACCATAGCCACGTCACGTAACCGCGGCTCCAGATTAGTCACTTCCTGGTCTTCAAAATATATCCGACCCCAGCTTGGCTCCTCGAGACCCGCGACGCAAAACAGGGTTGTGCTCTTTCCACAGCCGGACGGGCCGACGAGGCACACCAGCTGACCGGAGTCAATCTCGAACGAGACACCATCGATCGCGACGACATCCCCAAACGTCTTGCCCAGATCCACGACAGAAAGTCTCGTCATTCATACTCCTCGTGCCGGCGGTTCAACGTACCGAGCCGGAGGTCAGGCCCCTCACTAGATGCCGTTGCCCCACTAGCGCCAGGACAATGGTCGGCAAGATCGCGACAACGCCTGCGGCGAACATCGCGCCGAGTTGCGAGTTCTGGATCTGCGTGCTATAACCGGCTATGACAACCGGAATTGTCTGAGAGTTTTCACCGGTCAACGTGACCGCAAAGATAAACTCATTCCATGCCACCAGGAAACAGAACAAGAAGGATGCTGCCAAACCAGGTGCGGCTACCGGCAGAACCACACGGACGTATGCGCCCAGACGCGTACAGCCATCCGACATCGCGGCGTAGTCGAGCGATGTCGGTATGGTCGCGAAATAGCTACGCATCACCCAGAGCGTGATCGGCACGAGTACGCTGCTGTAGGTGATGATCAACGCCCAGCGGCTGTCCAGAAGGCCTGTCTGCCTGAATATGATGAAGAACGGGATAACCACGGCCAGGGACGGCACCATCCTGGTCAGCAACGTCACCCACATGGACGCTTCCAACGCCTTGCTGGTGCGGTTACGCGAAAACGCGTACCCAGCCAGCGCGCCGATAGCCACCGCAAGCAACGCGGTGGAAAGAGACACCACGGCACTGTTCCACAAGCCTTGTGGCACGATGCCGCTGGCCGTCAGGCCACCAGACCCGCCCCCGGTCCTGCACGCGACCTCGCCGAAAAAGATCGTACAGTAATTTCGTAGCGTGCCAGCTGTGGGAAGTATCCGGAGCGGGTTCTGCGTGATCTGGACCGCGGTGGACAGCGAGTACGTCACCAGCACCAGCAGAGGCACCAGCGTCCAGGCCGCGAGTATCCAGCCCGCCACATTGAGCGATAGGACCTTGAAGCGCCGCTTAGTCGTTGCGGCTCTGCGACTGCCGCTCTTGGCGAAAGCCTTCCCACCGCGCGGATCGAGATCAAGTTCCCGCACCGTCGCCGGTGACGGACGAACCGGGGCGGATCCGCTCTGACCGATCGGTTGACCGCTGCTTTTCGGGCGTCGGGAGAGCCGCCTCGTGCGAAGCACCAGGAAGTAGGCCACGGCGAGGAGGAGGGAGGCCAGACTCAAGACGTACAGGGTCGCTGTCCCCTTCCCCAGCTGAAAGAACCGGAACGCCTGCTCGTATCCCAGCCAGGCCAGGACGGTCGTCGACCGACCCGGGCCGCCCTGCGTCATGACCCAGAAGAAGTCGAAGGCAAGTAGCGCATTTATCGTGGAGAGGACCAGTATCAGTAAGGCGGTGGGGCGCAGGTAGGGCCAGATGACGTTTACGAAGACCTGCCTGGCGCGGGCACCATCCACTCGCGCCGCACGTCGCAGGCTGTCTGGCACGCTTTGCAGGCCCGCCAGGAAAAGCAGCATCGCCATCGGCGTGGTGTGCCAGATGTAGGCGATTGCCACGACCACCAACGCGGTTGTGCCGTCAGCCATCCACGCCCTGGCCAGGCTATCAAGTCCAATGGCGCCCAGAGCAGCGTTCACAAATCCGTGTTGGGCATTGAACATGAATGACCAGAGATAACCGACCACGACTCCAGCGGCCGCCCACGGCAGAACCGCAACGGTCCGGACGAAGGCCCTACCGATGAAGCGCTCGTTGAGGACAATCGCGGCGGCCAGCCCGAGGACGCTGCTGAGCACAACGCACAGCGCTGTGAAGTACGCGGTTCTTGCCGCGGCGCTCCAGAATTCGGACCCGCCTAACGTCTCCGAGTAGTTCTCCAGCCCAATATAGGTCCATTTGCCGCTGATGACATTGACGTCGTGCAGTCCTACCAGGAACGAGTAGCCGAACGGGTAAACGCTGACGCCAGCGGCGACCAGAACCGCGGGCAACGCGAGAAGCCAGTACAGTGCATTGCGGCCGAGCAACGACCGACGGCGGCGCTCGCGGTATCGTGGAGCACGAGCGGTGTCCGACGTCATTCGTTCCCCCGTCTACGGGTTTCGCTCCCGCAGCTCGTCGGCCTTAGTCGCCAACTTCGCCACCAGCGGACCCACCTGGGTTTTTCCCTGAATGTAGTCTTGTACGTTGGTCATCATCTCGGTGTCCCACTCGGGAAACCAGAGGGCCTTGGCCACTGCACGGATGCGCGAAGCCTCGCCCTGCTTCCGTGTCACCTCTAGGTCCCGCCACTTCTTCCAAGCCGCGATCACCTCTGGGTCCTCAGCCAGCTCCTTCCACGGTGTACCGAGGCCGAAGTCGAGAGCCCATCGCTTGGAAACATGAAACTCGCCGTCCTTCGCCTTTCCGCCAAAGAACTTGAGCAGATTCCACGTCCTGTCCTCCGGTGCATCGGCGCCCATCAAGTATCCTGACGTCCAGGCATAGGTTTCGCGGGACGCTCCGGGCATCATGGCATTCTTGACAGCGCCGGGAATCTTCGACTCCGCGGGATCATTGAGGACCTTCTGGTCATAGTCGTTCCGGATCATAAAGGTGTGAGCGCCACTCTGGTACATTCCGAGTGGCTCTTCGAGGTATGTCAGGATGTCCGGTGGCACCAACTCTTCATCATACATCTGCTTGCACCATTTGAGAACCTTCGTAAACCCGGTGTCTCCATCCCCAAATGTCGGCTTGAAATCCTCGTCGAACACCGGCTCCCCCTCGGAGTACCACATCCCGAACAGCGCCCATGACATGAACGCCCAGCTCGCGCCCCACGACGAGATGAACGGGTACTTAGCGATTCCTCGACTCTTGATCTCGCGGCACACGTCCAGTACCTCATCCCAGGTATTCGGAGGAGCGAAATTCTGCAACTTGGACGTGTGTTCCTCGTTGTAAAAAAACGCGAGGTGGCCACTGTAGTAGGGCAGCGCGGCGAGTTTTCCATCTCGGGTTGAGAGACTCTGAACGGCAACTTTTGTCAACTTCTCGGCCGCCATCTCGGCGGCACCGGGGAGACCTTCGATGGTTCGGGTCCAGCCCCCCTCGAGCCATCGTTCGAAGTGGCTCTCCTCGGCATAGAACATGTCATAGGACTCACCCCCGATCAGCTTCGTCTCAACCACCGACGGGTACTCACCGGAAACGAGCTCGTACTTGCATTTCTCGTCATAGAGTTGTTCAAAGCTCCGGACGTGCTTCTCAACGATCTCCGGCGCGAACCGCCAGCCCACGAGGTTGAGCGGGCCGGTCTCATCCGCTCGATTGCCGTCCCGGGTGCAGGCTCCGAGCAGGCCCGTCGCAGCAAATGCTCCCCCGATCGCCAACCCTTGCTGAAGCAGGCTTCGCCGTGTTACGCCACTGGTGTTTGCTGGGCGGGAGTGCATCGTGCATCTCCTTTTCGGATCGGGTACCTTCTGCGGGCGTACGTCATGGCACGATCTCGACGACGTCAGCTGACTCGATGGAACGATGTATGGCTTCAATGGCCTGCGTGACTTTCAGGCCGGAATCGAAGCCCGGTGCAGGGTCCGTGTCGTGTCTAATGTGATCGACGAAGGTGCGTACCGGCTCATACATGAAGTGATCCAGGCGACCATGCAGGTTACGCTCGCCGGCGATGCTCCACGGGTACTCAATGCTCTCCCCGGCTACGACGAAGCCGCGGAAGTCGTCATCGAGCTCAGCTTTGCCTTTCGTACCGTAGATGCTCAGGTACGAATCGACGGGCGACGGCCAACTATCCGGGACGATCCAGCTGCTTTCCAGGGTGACCGTGGTACCTGGAAACCGCATTTGAACTTGGATCGCGTCGTAGCAGTCGATTCCCTTGGCCTTCAATATACCCGTTCGGGCCGCCGCGTACACTGATATTGGCTGCTTCTCCAGGTACCAGGTGAAGAGGTCGATCAAATGGCTCATCAGGAACCATTCCGGCCCGCTCTCACCGCTCCAGGGTATGACCTTTTCGGGAACGGCTATCGTATTGCTGGCTCTCGCATAGGCCAGGTACGGCGTCCCAAGACGATCAGCGAGGAGTTGACGCTTCAGCTCCATGAACGCTGGATGCCACCGCAACTGGAAATCGATCATAGTCTTGACACCGGCCCGGCGGGCGGCTTGAACGAGTGTCTCGGCGTCCGCGGTGCTCGTCGCCAAGGGCTTCTCGACGAAGATGTGCCTGCCTGAATTGATCATCGCCAACGTGGGAGTCAGGTGCGCGGAGTCGGGAGTGGACACGACAACGGCGTCGACATCGAGTGTCGAAAAGTCACCGAGCCTCGTCGTGTAGGCGCACCCGGCATCTGTCGCGAGCGCCTTGGCCTTGCTTTCGTTGATGTCACATATGGAGACCAGTTCGCTGTGGTCGTAGTCGGCCAATGCCAACGCCTGGCACCGACCCAAAGCTCCAGCCCCGACCACCGCCATCCGAACCACCAACTCGGTCCACCCCCTCTCCGTTTCGTCCTACGCTATCAATGTGGTTCATGCAGTGGAACGATAGTTTTGCGGTCTTCTCTTCTTAGCAGAGCTGCCTTGGCAGGTCAACTGTCCGGTAGGGGTCGATCCGGCCGGACGCCGCCGCGAACTCCGGTTAGGCACCCGAGCTCAACGAGCGGAGTGGTATGCAGCGGTCCGGTGAATGAGATGTCGATGCCTTCTCGTTGATCTCCTGCGCCTCGTTCATCCCCGGCTGGCCGGGCCCGACTCGCGGTGCCGACGGGTAGGTCGTATTGGGCTCGAAAGGAAACATCGAGCTGCGGGTGTGGAGCAAGTCGGCTGAGTACCGGCTGGGCCTGATGGCGCTCAGCGAAATTGGTTCTGGCACACATTCCGTGATGCTGGTGTTGCGCGTGTTGCCGCTGAGACGGGCGCTATCGGCTCGATGATGGCGTCCATGTGATCGCGGGTGTTGTCGTGTGCTGTTGCCGCATCTGGCCGGGGTGGTCATCGACCAGATCGACCGGGTGAACGGCGTGGTCGAGATAGCCGCGCAGGCGCGTGCGAGGACGGCATTGTTTCCGAGCTGCGGCGAACGGTCTGACCGGGTGCATTCTCGTTACGAGCGGTGTCTCGCGGATGCCGGTATCGGTGGGCAGCCAGTGCGGATTCGGCTGCGAGTACGACGTTTCCGGTGTGCGCGAGTGACCTGTGCACGTCGGACATTCGCGGAGCAGGTCGAGGAACTGACAGTCCGGTACGGGCGGGGCAGCCAGTTGGTGCACCGGATGTTGGAGGCGGTCGGGATCGCACTCGCGGGCCGTGCCGGAGCGCGGTTGGCCGCACGGACCTGCGCGCCGGTGAGCCGGATGACGCTGCTCCGCCTGATCCGCGCACTACCCGAGCGGGACAGCGATGACGCGATCACCGCTGTGGGCGTGGACGACCTCGCGCTGCGTCGTGGGCACGTCTACGGCACGGTCGTGATCGACATCGACTCGCGCAAGCCGCTGGACGTGCTGCCCGACCGCACCGCCGACACCCTCGCGGGGCCCCGGCGTCCTTGCCCCCGCGCTGCAGCCCGACCGGAGGATCCACGGGGCTCGGCGTTGCCACCCGGCCGCGAGCCGGGTGAGCTTGGGGGCCACGTGCTCCATGCAGGTGCGTCAGCCGAAGCACCGTGCCAACCGGCACGCTTTCGGCCACGGGC
>WHSV01000084.1 GCA_009379915.1 Actinomycetota bacterium
GGGATCGAGCACCCCGACGACCTCACGGCCGACCTCGACCAGGCGCTGAGCGCAGGGTAGCGACAGACCTCCATAAGAGCGTTCTCCTCCCTGTCTCACCCGGACCTAATGAGCTGGGTGGAGGCTTGTTCGCAACCACCGGCCGAAGGAGACCAAAATGACACGCAAGCTGTTGACGGCGTTGATCGCATCGGCGATGACGCTCGCCCTCTTGCCGCAGGCGGCGATTGCCGAGGAGAGGGGTCTGCAGGGGCACCATCGGTGCACGCACCCTCGATAACGTGAAGGTCCCCCAGGGCGCGTCGTGCACGCTCGAGGGAACGAAGGTCGAGGGCACCATCAAGATCAACAAGGGCCCCCGCCTCGAGGCAATTGGCGTGCGGGTGATCGGCAACGTGCAGGGCGAGGGCGCTCGCAATGTGATCGTGCGCAAGAAGTCGCGTGTCGGCGGGAGCGTCCAGGTCGTGCAGGGTAAGCGGGCCAGGGTCGCCAACTCGAGGATCAACGGCGCCTTCCTCTACGACGATCAAAGTGGTCGTCTGTCGGCTCTGAAGAACACGGTGGGCGGTAACGTGCAGGCCTTCCAGAACACCGGCGGCACGAGGATCGCCAAGAACGTCATCGACGGGAACCTCCAGTGCAAGGAGAACCGGCCGGCACCCACGGGTGGCGACAACCGGGTGCAGGGCAACAAAGAGGACCAGTGCAAGCGCCTCTAGCGGGAACTTGGGACACGCCTGGCCCGTCCAAGGACTGCGAGAGTTCGCCCGGCGCTTGTGGGAGCCGCGGCCGTACTCGGAGCCGCGGGGAGTCCTGGCGTTGCTGAGGTTCTTGCTGCCCGCGGGACCTTAGCTCGGCTGGTGGGCCAGGAACTCCAGTAGGTCGGCCCGCGACAACACTCCGACCGGCTCCGACCCGTCGACCACCACCACGGCCTCGGCCCCCTGCGAGAGGTCCATGACGACGTCGTCGATTCCGTGCCGCAGCTCGACGACGGGTAGCGCCTCGTCCATGACCTCGGCAACCGAGCGAGAGACCGCGTCGCGATCGCGAAAGACCCGGTCGAGCAAGCCTCGCTCGTGCACCGAACCCACGATGTCCTGGACGGTCTCGGGCTTGTCGGAGGTCGCGACCGGAATCTGACTGATCCCGTAACTCTGAAGCAGGTCTATGGCGCGCCCGACCTTCTCGTCCCGCGCCACCGCGACGAGGTCGGGCATGTCCGGCTCGAGCCTTCTCTTGGCGGCGACGATCTCGCCGATGCGCGCCGACGTCCCGGGACGGTCGAGGAAGCCGTACTCGAGCATCCACGAGTCGTTGTAAAGCTTCGACAGATAGCCGCGGCCCGAGTCGGGAAGCAGCACCACCATCAGCGCGCCCTCGGGGAGCTCTGCGGCCACCTCGAGGGCGGCGTGCACGGCCAGGCCCCCGGAGCCTCCGAGCAGGAGACCCTCCTCGCGCGTCACCTTCCGGGCCGCAAGGAACGAGTCCTTGTCGGTCACGGTCACGTAGCGGTCGACCACGCTCGGGTCGAACGTCTCGGGCCAGAAGTCCTCCCCGACACCCTCTACGAGATAGGGCCTCGCGTCGGAGGTCGAGTACACGGAGCCGTCGGGATCCGCGCCGACCACCTGGATGTTGGGATTCTGCTCCTTCAGGTAGCGGCCGCTTCCGGTGATGGTTCCGCCGGTACCGACTCCGGCGACGAAATGGGTGATCCGGCCCTCGGTCTGCCGCCAGATCTCGGGCCCGGTCGTCTCGTAATGCGTCCTGGGGTTCGCCTGGTTGAAGTACTGGTTCGGCTGAAACGCTCCGGGAATGTCCTCGGTGAGCCTGTCGGCGACCCGGTAGTAGGAGTCGGGGTCCTCCGGGGCCACGGCGGTAGGGGCGATGACGACCTCGGCTCCGTAGGCCCTGAGGAGCGAGATCTTTTCTTGGCTCATCTTGTCGGGCATCGTGAAGACGCAGTTGTAGCCCTTGGCCGCAGCGGCCATCGCGATGCCCACGCCGGTGTTGCCCGAGGTCGGCTCGACGATGGTTCCACCCGGCTTGAGGAGCCCGTCACGCTCGGCCGCCTCGATCATGCGAATGCCGATGCGGTCCTTGACGCTCCCCCCGGGGTTGAGCATCTCGAGCTTGGCAACTACGTCACACGCGAGATTCCTCGTGATGGAGCGGAAGCGGTAGAGGGGGGTGTCGCCGATGAAGTCGAGGAGGGAGTCGTGGATTTCCATGGGGCCATCGTGTCACCGCCATCGGCCCCGGGCAACCGGCCTTTTCGGGGCTTCATTGGGGGGTGAAAGGGACCGATTGAGATTGGGACTACCGGAAATCACAAGTGCGCAGGTAGGATTGGCAACCCCCAGAGCTCCCTAGAGGTTAAAGAGGCATGAGCACAGAAGAAAAAACGCAGGGCGAGGTGAGTCCAGACAGCTCTAAGACCCGCCGCCGGGTGGGCAAGAGAGCCGTGGTCATCGTCGCCGTGGTCCTCGGAGTCCTGGGGCTGGGCGCCGCCGGGGTCGCTTACGCCACCTACGACTACTCGAGCCAATACGAGGGAAAGTTCCTCCCCGGCATCTCGGTGGCGGGGATCGATGTGGCGGGAATGACCTCCGAGGAGGCGCTCCGAGCCGTCAAGACCGAGATCGGCCCACAGCTCGACCGCGAGATCACGGTCAGGTTCAAGGGTCGTGGGTGGACCACGTCGCCTCGAGAGCTTGGGGCGCACGGCAATGCGCAGTCGACGGTGGCCGCCGCGATGGAGGCGAGCAAGCGGGCCTCCTTCATGGACAAGGTCGGAATTCGCTTCCTCGATGAACAGTTGGACTTCGAGCGAAACGTCGCCATCACGTATCCGAAGAAGGGTGCGCGCGACCTGGTCCAGAAAATCGCCGGCAAGGTCGACGCCGAGCCCGTCGACGCCGCTCTCGACTACTCGACCGGATGGGTCGAGATCACGGAGGCCAAGTCCGGCATAGAGGTCAACCAGGGCAAGTCCTCGTGGCAACTCCGCCAGGCGCTGCGCGGCGAGAGCGACCGGGTGGACATTGCCTACGAGACACTCAAGCCCGAGGTCACCGGCGACGATTTCGACCAGGTCCTGCTCGTGCGGCACGGCGAGCGCAGGCTTTATCTCTACGAGAACGGCAAGATCGCGCGCTCGTGGACGGTCGCGGTCGGCCAGCCCAATTACCCGACGCCGACGGGTGTCTACTCCGTAACAGAGCTTCGGTACATGCCGACGTGGGTGAACCCGGCCCCCGATGGATGGGGTTCGAGCATGCCCGCCGAGATCGGTCCGGGTGTGAGCAACCCCCTGGGTGTGCGCGCCATCAACTGGTCCGCTCCGGCGATCCGCTTCCACGGAACCGAGAATCTCTCGTCGCTCGGCACCGCCGCCTCGCACGGGTGCGTGCGGATGTCGAACGACGACGTCGTCGAGCTCTACGACACCATCGAGGTTGGCGCCTCCATCGTCTCCACGACGCTCGGCTAGACCCTTTCCGCTCCGCAGCGTCGCGAGACTTCGTGTGGTAACCAACAGCGCATCAGCGGTCGTCTCGACGAGCGCCGGCATTGCCCGCCGGCGTCGCGGGGCGAGCCGTGAGCGCAGGCGTTTCGACCGAGCGCCGCAGCGAGAGGGGAACGAACATGAGCGAGTCCCGGCCGCGCCCGCCCCGATTCGGTGAGCAGGACCGCAAGCTCTCTTACGGGAGCTACCTGAAGGTGCCCGAGTTGCTGGCTCTCCAGCAACTTCTCAGCGACCCTCCCGCGCACGACGAGCTTCTCTTCATCGTCGTTCATCAAGCCTACGAGCTGTGGTTCAAGCAGCTTCTGTTCGAGCTCACCAGTGCCAGGGACCTGATGATGAAGGGTGACGCCCACCAGGCGAAGCATCTACTCGAGCGGGCTCACTCCATCGAGCGGGTCATGGTCGCCCAGGTCCCAGTAATCGAGTCGATGTCGCCGCAGGACTTCCTCGAGTTCCGTCAGCACCTAGCTCCGGCGAGCGGCTTTCAATCGGTTCAGTTCCGAGAGATCGAGTTCATCTCGGGGATCAAGGACGAGCGCTACATGGAACGACTCGTGTTGACCGATGCGGAGGACGAGCGGCTCCGAGCACGCCTCGACGGTCCGACTCTGTGGGAGGGCTTCTGTGCCCTGCTCGAGAGCAGGGGCCTGCACATGCCGGGCGATGACGAGGACGCGCGCCGGGAGAGCCTGCTTAAGATCGCGCGGGACCGGCGCAGGTTCGCCGAGGAGTTCTTTCTCTCCGAGGCCCTCCTGACCCACGACGAGCTGTTCGCACTGTGGCGTCAGCACCACGTGTTGATGGTCGAACGCCAGATCGGCTCGAAGACGGGAACGGGCGGGTCGACGGGGGCCGGCTACCTCCGAACCACGCTCGACAAACGCTTCTTCCCGGAGCTCTGGAACCTCAGGAGCTACCTCTGAGCCCTACTTCTGCGAGGTGCCGACATCCAGCCACCGTTTCGGTGGGTTGTTTGCCGACTCCTCGCGTTTATCCTTTCGGGGCAGCCTGCAGGGCAAGTAGGCTCCGGCCGAACGCTTTCTGCGGGCTGCTTACGTTTCACGGGTAACTCGATCGATTCCCCCTCGATCCCATCGCGCTGCCACCGCAAGCCCGCAGAGCGATGCGAGACGACTCCCGTGTCTATAGACACGCCGCCATGAGCCACACACCAATGTGAGCCGAATTCGGACGCCCCAATCACGTACGTACGTACGTGCGCAGCTGCTCGATCTAACGCGCGCAGAGGCTCCGCCTAAGAGCCTCTGCGTCCCCTTCTCAGCCTCTGTATGCGATGAAGAACCAGAGGTAGAAAAGAACGATCAAGGCGAGCACACCGACGGCGATGTGCCAGCCCTTTACACGTCGGCTCCCTTGCTCCATCACCTACCTCACTTGTCGTGGCCCGATGAGTGATACGAGCCGTTGGCGTGGCATTAAACCCACAGAAACGGTGACCGTTGTCGACGACCGCTATGAGCCGCCGCGCTCAGTTCGTCTGGGTGGCGAGCCAGCTCTGCACGGCTGCGTTGTAGGCCGGCATCTCCTCGATCATGCAGCCGTGACCCGTCTCGAGCGTCACGAACTCGGCCCCCGGAATGGCGGCGGCGATCTCTTCGGAGCCCAGGTAGGAGACCATCATGTCGTTGCGGGCGCCGATGACGAGCGTCGGGACCTCAATCGAGGGGATCCGGTCGAGCACATCGTGTTTGTCCGCCGCATCCACCTGGGCCAGGAGCACCTCGGTGCTCGGCACGTCCGGGCCGGTCTCCGCCATGAGCGCCTTCACCATCTGATCGAGGACCTCGGCCCCCATCTCGAAGAAGGCCGGGGTGAACATCCGCACAAGCGTCGACTCGACCAGCAGTTCGGGGCCGCTCGACTGAATGAGGGCTCGGGCCAGGAGGTGCTGGCGGCGCATGAACTCGATCGGGCGGGCCCACGTCACCGCGAGGATCAGTCCCGAGACACGCTCGGGATGCTCGAGGGCGAGGTGCTGGGCGATGGCCCCGCCCATCGAGGTTCCGTAGACGATGCAATCGTCGACCTGCAGATGGTCGAGAAGTGCCACGGTGTCGTCGACCATGTCCTCGATCGAGGTGATCAGGGGCGCGCCGGGCCGACGGGAATGCCCGACACCCCGGTTGTCGAACGTGATGAACTCGTGGGTCTCGGTGACCACCGGTATCTGGCTCGCCCAGTAGCGCTGATCGAGCCCGAAACCCATGATCCCGAGCAGGGGAGCCCCCTCGCCGCGGCGCTGATAGTGGAGGGTGACGTCGTCGAAGTTCGTTGTAGGCATGGCGCGAGCGTAAAACGACGGCGAGCCTTTCCAATCAAGCTCCGAATCCGCCTAAGCGCGGGCACCCGTTCATAGACTGCGACCGTGCGACTCTGTTCGAAGCCCGGGTGTCACCACCCCGCGTCCTCGGTGCTGGGGTACGACTACGCCGGTCGTCTGGCGATTCTCGAGGATGCCCTTGAAGGGGACTTGTCCCCGCACCTCTACGCGCTCTGCTGCTCCTGTGCCGACAAGCTCGTGACGCCGCGCGGCTGGCTCCTCGACGATCGCCGGAGCGAGCCCCCGCTGTTCACGAGGGCCCAGAGCTCTCTCGTCTGACTCGCTCGCCCGTTTTGAGCCCTTTGCGGGGTCGCGTCGATTACGTATGTGCCCCGTCGCCGCTGGTGCCGATGATCAAGCAAGCGACTCCACTGGGGCGGAGTTCGACAGGGAGGAAACAAAGCGATGAACTGTCCAGAGTGCAAGGGTCACGACTGCATCCACATCGAGATTCGCCTGACCGAGGAAATGGTGCAGTTCTATTCCTGTCGCAAGTGCGAGGCGAAGTGGTGGGAGAACGAGGGCGGTCCCGTTGCCCTCGAGCAGGTGCTCGGCCTCGCGGGCCGGCGCTAACCCAGTAACCACCCCTAGACACAATCAAGGCCGCCGGGAGGCGGCCTTTTGTCTGTTGCTGCGGGCGCTCGGCGTCCGTGATGCCGTTTCGACCGGCAACAGGTGCCAGTTGAGGGGGTCGTGCCGGTTTCTGCCCTGGCGATGAGCGTTAGCTCTACGGCAGAGCAGACGATTCGGTATCTGACATCCGAGCGCCCGCAAACCTGGTCGTTTCTGCTGAAGAGTCGATTGAGTATCGCTCGCATCGCTCCTTCGCGCCACCGTCGGCCGCCGGGTCCTTCGGCCCTCATCCGGTGGGATCGAGACACAATGTCTCGATCCCTCCCTGGGGGCAGCGGCCACCGGCGACCTCGAGACGCCCCACCCTCCGGCGAAACGAGATGGTCAGCCGAGGCTCGAATCCCGCTTTGCCGACCGCCCTGCGAGACGCTGCGTTGCCGGACTCGACGCCGACCCAGACGCGCTGCAGCCCCTGCGCAGCCGCCCACCCGCAGATCCCCCTCAGCCCGTGGGGGTAGACGCCTTGACCGCGTGCATCCGCCCTCGTGAACGATTCGTAGACGTAGCAGTCGCCCTCCGGGACCACCAGGTATCCGCCCAACTCCCTGGTCCACGCCGACCGGGTCGTGACCCAGCTCGCGTGCAACACCTTTGCTTTGTCGGTCACGAAGAAACAGTGCGTGGTATCGGAGAGGCGAGCGGCAAACGTCGAGGCGGAATCGGTGCCGATGTCTCGTGCGTATCGGGCTCCGTCCTCCGGGTTCGCCTTGACGAACTCGAGGTCGTCCCGCTCGGGTAGCTCTCCCCCCGCGGGGCGGGCGAGGATGACGATTTCGTCGGCCGACGAGATGAACTCCCGGAGCCGGGCCGCGCCCGTTGCGAGAACCTCACGCAGGCCTCGAGATCTCGCTCTCGTCAGCACCTTGAGGGCGATGTGCGCGGGTGTGGGTCTCGAGTCGGACACGAGCAGAAGATACCCGCACGGTTGGCGCGCTTCGGAAGGGCGAAACCCGGCAGCGACGGTGTGAGCTGCTGGGGGTGCCGGGCTGGATCGGCCCGCTTTGGGCGGTTCTTGGGGTCGGGAAGAAGCGAAACCGGCACCTACGGAGGAAAGTTGGTGGGGTGCGCGGCTGGATCTGCCCCTTTCGGGTGGGGTCGTGGGTACCAGAGCCCTCCCGGCAGGTGATGTTGGACACGTTTTTCGTATCAGTCCCGCCCGGCGGTTGTCGGGCCACAAAGGGTGCCGAAGCTCCACTCCGACGAAGCCAACCACCCATCGCATAGCAATTTTGAGTCGCTACAGGACTCATTCTCGCCAGACGATGCCGATCCCCGGTTCTAGCCCGGCGAACCCCACGCAAGCGGGCCCCGAAGGGGCCGGCCACTCACTAATTCCCCCCTTGATGCTGGTTCCTGGTTTCAGGCCCCAGAACCTAGCCAGAGCGGACAGAAACCAGCCGAGCACACGACGAACATCCCTGGCCGGGCCCCCCAGCCGCGTTTAGCGGGAACGGTTGGCGTAACGGCGGCGCTCGACGTCGGTCATCCCGCCCCAGATCCCGTGCGACTCGCGCGCGGACAGAGCGTAGTCCAGGCACTCCTGGCGTACCGGGCACTCGAAGCAGACGAGCTTGGCCTGGTCCTCCCGCAATCTCTTCTCGGCAGGGGGCTCGGTGTCGTCGAAGCCGAAGAACAGGACCGCCGAGAAATGAAGACATGACGCGTGTTTACGCCACTCCTGATCCTCAAGCAGGACTTGCTCTTTAATCATGGTTCGCGAAGCCTTGCAGCCCCGGGCGTCGTCGTCAATGCCCTTTTTCTGGCCCCGCCGGGCGCTCGTTGAGCCCCCGCGACCGGCCTCCACGCCAGACGATGGCGCCGGTCCGCCTCTGGGCTTCGGCGGAGCTCCGCTGCGCCTCGCCGAGCGAAAGGCAGGGAAGCGATCGTCTCGACGATCGCGGGCATTGCCCGACGGCGGCGCCTAGCGCCGGCGTGAGCGGAGGCGCGCCCCTTGGGGGCGCCGCAGTGGGAGGGGAACAAAGTCGGAACCCCGCCCTGCGGGCCGGCAAGTCTCTCTTAGACTGCCAGCGTGACCAGCGAACTGAAGTCGATCTTCAAGGCCTACGACGTCAGGGGGGTCTACCCCGGCGAGCTGAACGAGGACGTCGCCCGCCGGGTGGGAGCGGCTTTCGCTCGCTTCGTGGAGTCCGACCGGGTCGTGGTTGGGCGAGATATGCGCACGTCCTCGCCGGCGCTTGCGAACGCCTTTGCCGAGGGTGTTACGGCCGAGGGCGGCTCCGTCGTCGACGTCGGTGCGGTGAGCACCGATGCCCTCTACTTCGCTTCGGGCAAGCTCGACCTGCCGGGGGTCATGTTCACCGCGTCGCACAACCCGGCCCGCTACAACGGCATGAAGATGTGCAAGGCGAAGGCGGTGCCGATCGGATCCGACTCGGGCATGAACGAGATCCGAGCCACGGCCGAAACCCTTGATCCTCCGCAGGGCACTCCCCGCGTGGAGGAGGCGGACATCCTGAGCAACTACGCCGACCATTGTCGCTCGTTCGTGGACGCCGGCACGCTCAGGCCTCTGAAGGTCGCGATCGACGCGGGCAACGGAATGGCGGGCAAAACGGTCCCCATCGTGTTCGAAGAGCTTCCGTTCGAGGTCTCGCCGCTGTATTTCGACCTCGACGGAAGCTTCCCGAACCATCCCGCCAACCCGATCGAGGAAGCCAATCTTGCCGATCTTCAGAAGCTCGTCCTCGAGCAGGGATGCGACGTCGGGATCGCCTTCGACGGCGACGCCGACAGGATGTTCCTGGTGGACGAGAGGGCCGAGCTCGTCTCCGGTTCGTTGACCACTGCGATGGTGGCTCAGACTCTGTTGAAGAAGTACCCCGGCGAAAGGATCATCTACAACCTGATCTGTTCCTGGACCGTTCCCGAGGTGATCGAAGAGAACGGCGGGACGCCCATTCGGACGCGCGTCGGTCACTCGTTCATCAAGCGGGTGATGGCCGAGACCGGCGCGATCTTCGGCGGCGAGCACTCGGGGCACTACTACTTCCGGGACAACTTCCGGGCGGACTCGGGGATGATCGCCGCCATGTTGGTTCTGGAGGCGATGTCGGAGTCCGATGATTCGCTGTCAGAGATCCTCGAGCCGTTCCGCAGATACTGGGCCTCCGGCGAGATCAACACCGAGGTGCCGGACCAGGGTGGGGCGATCAAGAGTCTCGCGGAGGTCTACTCGGACGGGAATCAGGACTGGACCGACGGGCTGACGGTCGAGTACGAGGACTGGTGGTTCAACTGCCGGGCGTCGAATACCGAGCCGCTTCTGCGGCTGAATCTCGAAGCTCGGACGAAGGAGCTCATGGAGACCAAGCGTGACGAGGTGCTACGCGTGATAAGGGGAGAGAGCTAATGCCGCTCGATCAGAAACTGCTGGACATACTCATCTGTCCGAACTGCCGCGGCGAGGTGGAGTACATCGAGAGCGAGAACGTCATCGTCTGCAGGGGCGAGTGCAAATACCGTTACCCGGTGCGGGACGACATCCCCGTGATGCTGATCGATGAGGCCGAAAAGCCCGCGCCCGAAGCCGGCGGGGGCAGTTGAGCGTGGATCTCGATGATGTTCAGGGCATAACGAAGCTCGACTCGGAGGACGTTCTGGGTGCGACCGAGCGTTTTGCCGAGCAGTGCCGGCAGGCCTGGGCGTTAGGCCGAGCGGCGCGCGACCTGCCGGATGCAGACGGCGTCGAGAACGTCGTAGTCCTTGGTATGGGCGGATCCGGCATCTCGGGAGACGTCGTGCAAGCTCTCGTCGAACCGCGCTTGGGCGTTCCCTGGCGCACGATCAAAGGCTACGGTCCTCTTCCGGAATGGATCGGTCGGAACACGCTCACCTTCGTAGTCTCGTACTCGGGTGATACCGAGGAGACGCTCGCCGCATTCGAGGAGATACACAGCCGGGGAGCACGCCCTGTTGCGGTTTCTTCGGGTGGGCATCTCGCAGAACTCGCCACCGGCTACGGGGTGGCGCATGTGAGGGTCCCGGAGGGCCTGCAACCGCGCGCCTCGCTCGGTTTCCTGGCGCTTCCCCTGCTGGCGATCCTGGTGGAGATCGGCCTGGTGCCCGATTGCTCCGACGATGTCGACGAGGCGGTCGCCAGCCTTGCCGACATCTCGAAGAATTGCAGCCGCGATATCCCGGTCGACGAGAACATGGCCAAGCAACTCGCAACCTCGCTCGCCGGGCGGGTGCCCGTGGTCTACGGCGGCAGCGGACTTGGTGAGGTTGCCGCTTACCGATTCAAGTGCGACCTCAACGAGTACGCGAAAACCCCCGCCTTCGCGAACTCGCTTCCCGAAATGAACCACAACGAGCTCGAAGCATTGGCCTCGGCGAACAGAGAGGACTTCGTAGCAGTGCTGCTGCGCGACGCCGAGGACCACGAGCGCGTCGCACTGAGATTCGACGTCGCGAAGAAGCTCCTCGAGCGGACGGGGGCCGAGGTAATCGAGGTGCGCTCGCAGGGAATCAGTCCGCTCGCTCGCTTGCTCACGCTCGTGCTGATCACCCAGCTGGCCGCCATCTATGGGGGGTTGCTCAACGATGTCGATCCCGGACCCGTTCCGGTCATCGAAGACTTCAAGAGACAACTCGCAGACCAATAATCGATAAGCCACACACCACAGACCGACCGGGAAGATCAAAGGAGCCGAAGACATGACCGTCGAGGGTGACGTAAGAGACCAGGGGTTGGCCGAGGAAGGGCGCCTGCGCGTCGAGTGGGCCGACCGCCAGATGCCGGTGCTGCAGCGCATCAGGGAGAGGTTCGAGAAGGAGCAGCCGCTCGAGGGCATCACGATCGCAGCCTGCCTGCACGTCACGACTGAGACGGCGAACCTGATGCGGACTCTGAAGGCAGGTGGAGCCGACGTTGCACTGTGCGCGTCCAACCCGCTGTCGACACAGGACCCGACCGCGGCCGCACTTGTCGCCACCTACGAGATCCCCACCTACGCGATCAGGGGGGTGGACGACGACCTCTACTACAAACACATCAACGCCGTTCTTGACCGGCGCCCGATGATCTCGATGGACGATGGCGGTGACCTCGTCTTCACGCTTCATTCGAAGCGCACCGAGCAGCTCGCTGAGATCATCGGGGGGACAGAGGAGACGACCACCGGCGTCATCCGCCTGAAAGCAATGGAGGCCAAAGGTGTTCTCGGCTACCCCGTCGTCTCGATCAACGATGCCGACACCAAGCACCTGTTCGACAATCGCTACGGCACGGGTCAGAGCGCGATGGACGGGATCATTCGCTCGACCAACGTCCTGATCGCGGGCAAGACCGTGGTCGTCTGCGGATACGGCCAGTGCGGCCGTGGTGTCGCGAACCGATTTCGAGGTCTGGGCGCAAGCGTCATCGTTACCGAGATCGATCCAACGAGAGCTCTCGAGGCTGCGATGGACGGGTTCCGCGTGATGAGCGGGCACGAGGCCGCTCGCCACGGTGACATCTTCATCACCGTCACGGGAAACAAGCACGTTCTGCGCGACGTGCACTTCGAGGTGATGAAGGATGGCGCCATACTGGCCAACGCCGGCCACTTCGACATCGAGATCGACCTCAGATCACTCAGGGCCATGTCCTCGTCTCAGCGAGAGGTTCGCCACGAGGTGACGGAGTTCGCTCTCGAGGGTGACCGCAAGATCTATGTGCTCAGCGAGGGACGGTTGGTCAACCTTGCTGCGGCGGAAGGGCATCCCGCGTCCGTCATGGACATGTCCTTCGCCAACCAGTCGCTGTCGTGCGAATGGCTCGCCAAGAACCACGCATCCCTCGAGAAGAGCGTCTATCCGGTTCCCGAGGACATCGACAAAGAGGTGGCCCGCCTCAAGCTCGACACGATGGGTGTTCGCATCGACGAGTTGACCAAGGAGCAGTCCGCTTACCTCGAGGAATGGCAGGAAGGCACCTAGTGGCCCAGGACACTCGGGTCGAACCACCAGCGAGCGCGTCCGAGAAAGAGACACTCGAGGCATTCCTCGATTACCACCGGCAGACGGTGGTAATGAAGTGCGCCGGG
>WHSV01000012.1 GCA_009379915.1 Actinomycetota bacterium
GCCGACCGGAGCGTGGACGCGGCCACGTCCCAGTTGACGTGCGAGGTGATGTCCTTATCTCCGGGCCGATCGAGGATCAGATCGTCGGTCCCGGTGTCCGAGTACGACACCAGGGTCCCGGAGCGTCGCTCGGCGAGCTCTCGCCAGGTCGAGCCGTAATCGACCAGGAAGACAGAGCCCCGCTCGACGGCGGTGGCGCAGGACCGGACGAAGGCGACGGCCTCCGCGGCGACCTCGAGTCGTTGCCCCTCGTTCGGTTCGCAGCCGGCGCCGTCGAGGAGCCGTGAGACTTGTGACGACGAGAGCGGACCGGCCACGAACTCGAGCTCCGAATCGGACGCCTGGACGTAAAGCTCGACGAACTCACCGCCACGAACCTCGAGCAGGTGCACGGGCAGGTTGTCGAGGACTTCGTTGGCCATCACGGCCCCGTGGCCGACCGGCGCGACCTCTTCGATGGACGAGGACCAGACCACGTTGTCGTAGTTGCTCAGGAGACTCATCTGCCGCTCGGCCAGCGCGGGAACCCTCTCGACCAGCCGGTAGGTCAGGGCGTCGGCGAAATCGCCCTCGACGACGCCGAGAATCGAGTTCGCAAACCCACCCTCACCCGGCCCTACCTCGATGAGCTCGAACGTCTCCGGCCGGTGGAGCCACTCCCAGACGCGCCGGAACCCCACCGCCCACAGGGCGCCGAAGGCTGGGTCCAGCTCGGCAGAAGTCAGGAAGTGCCCCCTCCAACCGCTGCGCTGGTCGCCCGCATAGTAGCCGAACTCCGGGTGATAGAGGGCCGCGTCCTGGTACTCGGCGAAGGTGATAGGTCCGTCCGAAGCGATTCGCTCGCGCAGCAGGATCTCGAGCTCGTTCACCGAGGATTGCGGGGCTCGGCCTGAGGGAGGCGGCCGATCGCCTTCATGGCGTCTACGCGCGTCCGCTCATAGAACGCTCGCTTGTCGTCGTAGGTCTGAACGTACGCGAGGGCGGCTTCCGCGATTCGCACCACGTCACGGTGCCGCGCTCGATGGTCGTAGAGGGCGATCAGTCGGTCGTAGGGGCCCGACGAGTCGAATCGGGCCTCGACGATGGATTCGTAGAGGTTCACGGCCTCGTCGACCCTGCCCACCTGCTCGAGGTTCTGGGCCTTGAGAAAACGCTTGACGAGCTCGACGTTGTCCACCTCTCAATGGAAACACGCCCCGCGGACCGGCAGGGCTGCATGGTGCAGCCGAAGCGAGGGCGGGTAACCTCAAAGGCAGGTCTACGCTCGCACGACTCTCAGGGAGGTCCGTCTCTATGTCTCTTGGATACGAAGGCAATCTCTACGTTCTCGCTTTCGACCACAGGGGTTCGTTCCAGAAGAAGATGTTTGGGATCGAGGGCGACCCCACGCCCGAGCAGAGCGAGGTCATCTCCGACGCCAAAACCGTCATCTTCGAGGGCTTCCGCGGGGCCGTCGACAAGGGGGCACCTAAAGATGCGGCCGGCATCCTCGTGGACGAGCAGTTCGGCGCCGACATCGCCCGGACCGCGAAGAAGGAGGATTTTCTCTTCGCCATGCCGGTGGAGAAGTCGGGCCAGAACGAGTTCGACTTCGATTACGGGGACGATTTCGGCAAGCACATCGAGGAGTTCGACCCCAGCTTCGTGAAGGTGCTCGTCCGCTACAACCCCGAGGGCGACGCCGGCATGAACAAGCGTCAATCCGCCCGGCTCAAGAGGCTCTGCGACTGGCTTCACGAAGCCGACCGCAAGTTTCTCTTCGAGTTGTTGGTTCCCGCCGAGCCGGGACACCTCGAGGCGGTGGGGGGCGACGCCGACCGCTTCGACAAGGAGCTTCGTCCCGGCCTCATGCTCAAGACCATCGAGGAGCTTCACGCCGCGGGAATCCAGCCGGACATATGGAAGATCGAGGGCATCGACAAGCGTGAGGATTGTGAGCGAATCGCTCAACTGACGCGCTCCGGCGGCCGAGACAAGGTTGTGTGCGTCGTACTTGGTCGGGGAGCCAATGCGGAAGCTGTCGATCACTGGCTGCAGCAGGGAGCTGGGGTGGCGGGCTACGTGGGTTTCGCGATCGGCCGAACCATCTGGTGGGACGCACTGAAGGGCTACCTGGACAAGAGCCTCGAGCGGGATGCTGCGGCCGAGCAGATCGCGGCCAACTATGGGCACTTCATCGAGGTTTACGAAGCGGCGGAGAAGTCATCGTAAGAGCATGATCGCCGGTGATCGACTCGACGATCGCGAGAATGAGGCGTCGGCGGGATCGCGGCGGGCTTTGGGGAGAGATGAAGAAACTGCTGATCGCTTTGGCGGCGCTCGTTGTACTCGCGTCGGGCGTCTGGATTGCTACAGGATTCGACGCGGATCCCGATGAGCGTCCGCGCCCCGAGGCCCCGGCAGAGCCGGACGAGTCCGAACCGGAGGAGGACCCCGCCCCGAGCACGGCGGCCGCGGAGATACTGAGTCATCGGGCTCGGGCCGTGATGGGCCATGACAAGGGCGCGTTCCTGGCCTCCATCGACCCGAAGGCGAAGAGGTTTCGCAAGCAACAGCGCAAGATCTTCGACCGATTGACTTCTCTCCGCTTTGGGCGGTACGAGCTGGAGGTGCAGACCGGCGATGGGGACCTAGCTCGACGTGAACACCGTCGGCGTTACAAGAGCGCCGACGAGGTCTTCATTCCCCGGGTCGAGGAGACCTACCGGTTCAAGGGGTACGACGACGCGGATTTCGTAAGCAACCTGTTCTTCACCTTCGTGTTGCGTGATGGGGAATGGCTCGTCGCCGCGGACAACGATCTGGGTAAGCGGAACAGAACCGAGCGCAATCTGTGGGACTACGGACCGGTCAAGCAGACGCGCGGCAAGAACGTCACGCTGATCCAGCACCCGTGTCGGGAAGCGGGCTGTGTCGAGATCGGCGACAGCTTCATACAACAGGCGGAAACAGCTCGCAGGCGAATCAAGCAGAAGTGGAAGGGGGCGTGGAACGGGCGCGTCGTGGTGCTCTTGACGTCGTCGCGCCGCGAAGTTCGCAGAATCATCGACGTCGACTACGCGATCTCCAACTTCGCCGCGTTCGCGTACTCTCCGTTCCTGGATACCGGGTACAGCCCCGCCCGAATCGTGGTTGATCGGGCGACTCTCGCCGCGAGCCCGCCCGACTTCGTCGAACTGCTCCTCACGCACGAAATGGCGCACGTTGCGACCAGGCGCGCGTCAGGCCCCCACATCCCGCTGTGGGTCGAGGAGGGTCTGGCCGAATGGATGACACGGCCGCCGGGCGACGACGCCGATCTCTACTACTCGAATCAGGTCGCGGTCGGAGCCGTTCAACCCAGGCTTGCCACCGATCGGGAGTTCCGACGAGGGAACGCCGAAGAACTCTTCCTTCACTACCAGTCGAGCCGCACCGCGGTGGCGTATTTCATCGAGCGATGGGGTTACACCAAGTTCTTTCGCTTCTACAAGACGCTCGGCGATTCCCACAACGATTCAGGCGGTCGCGCCCAGCATCTTCGCTCCGCCATGCGCCGATTCACCAGGCTCAGTCCCGGTAAGTTCGAGAGGCAGTGGGCGGATAGCATCTAGGCGATGAGCGTTCAGGCTGCACCCGACGGCAATAAAGACGGATTCGCCCTGGCCAAGGAGGCGGCGGCAAGCGCGCCGGTGATCCAGGTGGTCGACGGGGTGCAGCGAGACCTCGCGTACGTTCCCGAATCTGGTTCGAGTATCGAGATCGTGACGATGGACTCGGACGCGGGCCGCGAGGTGCTCCGGCATTCGACCGCTCATGTCTTGGCGCAGGCAGTTCTTCGACTCTTCCCCGAGGCGAAGTACTCGATCGGCCCCCCGATCACGGACGGCTTCTACTACGACTTCGAGGTCGAACGGCCCTTCACTCCGGAGGACGTCGAGGTCATCGAGGCCGAGATGCGCAAGATCGTCAAGGCAAACCAGCGCTTCGAACGAGCGGAGTTGGACCGCGACGAGGCCCTCGAGTTGTTCAAGGACCAGCCCTACAAACTCGAGATCATCGAGGGTGTTGCCGAGGGAGCCGACGCGCTCGAGCAACAGGGGGCCGTGGGCGAGGTCATATCGATCTACTCGAATACCGAGCCTGGTGCGGACGAGCCCGTGTTCGTCGATCTCTGTCGTGGTCCGCACCTTCCGGGAACCGGACGAATCAAGGCCTTCAAGTTGCTGCGGACCGCGGGCGCCTACTGGCGCGGCGACGAGAACCGCCCGATGCTCCAGCGCATCTACGGAACCGCATGGGAGAACAAGCAGGCGCTGGAGGATCACCTCCATCAGCTCGAGGAGGCCGAGAAGCGCGACCATCGCAAGCTCGGACGCGAGCTCGAGTTGTACTCCTGGCCCGAAGAGGTCGGCAGCGGCCTCGCGGTGTGGCATCCGAAAGGCGCGACGGTTCGCAAGGAGCTCGAGGACCTCGCACGTCAGATGCACCTCGACTACGGCTACGAACCCGTCTACTCGCCGCACGTCGGAAAGTCGAACCTATGGGCGACCTCGGGTCACCTCGGTTTCTATGCGGAGACCATGTTTCCTCCGCTGACTGCGGACGAGTCCGACTACTACCTCAAGCCCATGAACTGCCCCTTCCACGTGTTGGTGTACCGGAGCAAGACCCGGAGCTACCGTGAGCTGCCGGTGCGACTGAGCGAGCTGGGCACGGTGTACAGGCACGAACGATCGGGAGTGGTACACGGTTTGCTGCGGTCGCGCGGGTTCACCCAGGACGACTCGCACATCTTCTGCCGGCCCGACCAGGTCGTCGACGAGCTCATGGGCGTGATCGAGTTCATGAACGCCCTCTACGGAACGGTCGGCTTCGAGCCAGAGAAGATCAGGTTCTCGACCCGGCCCCCGAAATCCGTCGGCTCGGACGAGCAGTGGGACCAGGCCGAGAAGGCGATTCCCGAAGCACTCGAACGGGCGGGGCTCGATTACGTCGTCGACGAGGGAGACGGGACGTTCTACGGACCGAAGATCGACGTCGACGTGCGCGACGCAATCGGTCGCTTCTGGCAGCTTGCGACCATCCAGGTCGACTTCCAGACCCCGGACCGCTTCGGTCTCGAATACACCGATGAGGCCGGCAGGCGTGTCCAGCCGGTCATGATCCACCGCGCCCTGTACGGATCGGTGGAACGCTTCGTGGGTGTGCTCGTCGAGCACTTCGCAGGAGCTTTCCCGACGTGGCTGGCTCCGTTACAGGCTGCGATCGTCCCCATTGCGGACAGACACATCGACTACGGGAACGAGGTGCTCGCGCGCCTCAAGGCCCGGGGGATTCGAGCCGAGGTCGATAGCTCCGATAACACCATGGGGGCCAAGATCCGAAATCATCAGCTGCACAAGGTCCCCTACATGCTGGTCGTTGGAGACAGCGAGGCGGAGTCTCGGACCGTCTCGGTCCGCCGGCGCGACGGCGAGGAGACGCGCGGCGTAAAGGTCGACGACATCGTGGAGTCCCTCGTGAAAGAGATCACCGGCCGGTCGGTCGAGCTCACGATCTAGCGGAGTGCAGAAGTGCCATCAGACGGGGGCCTGGAGCGACTATGGACACCGTGGAGAAGCGAGTACGTGACGACCGCGGGTGAGAGCGACGGCTGCATCTTCTGCGACCACGCCGAGCGGGGAGACGATCACGAGGCGCGCATCCTCTACCGGGGCGCGCAGGCCTTTGTCATCCTCAACGCCTTCCCCTACAACACGGGCCACCTGATGGTTGCGCCGTTCCGCCACGTCGGCGACATCTGCGAACTCGAGGAGGCCGAACGAGGCGAGATGATGTCGCTGACATCCGAGTCGATTGCCATCATCCGGAAGGCGATGAAAGCTCAGGGCTTCAACGTCGGCATGAACCTCGGCACCGTGGCGGGTGCCGGCATTCCGGGCCACATCCACATGCACGTCGTGCCGCGCTGGGGCGGTGACACGAACTTCATGCCGGTCGTCGGCAAGACGAAGGTGCTGCCGGAGATGATCGAGCAAACCGACGACAAGCTCCGTCCCCTGTTCGCCCGGCTGTCGGGCGGCGCGACCTAGGACTCGGAGTTCGGTGGGAAACTTGCCGGGTGATGACCGGAAGTGTGGCCCTCGATCGCTCGGCGCGCTAACGCGTGCCCCTTTTCAAGAAGAGCAAAGCCAAACGACTCGCCAAGGCTGAGGACGTCACCGGGCTTCTTGCCCTGGCGACCGGACCGGAGTCACCCTCGGAGAGGGCCGACGCACTCAACGCGCTGGCGAGCTTCGATGAGGAGGCCGCGGGTCCGCACTACGGCGACGTGCTGCGCGCGGTCCGGACCGCGGTGCGAGATCCGAGCGCGGACGTCCGCACGCAGGCACTGTTCGCGCTCGGCGAGCTACGCCCACCGGGAGCGGTCGACGACCTCCTCGCTGCGGTGGATGACACGGACTGGGGCGCCCGGCTCTTCTCCGTGATCCTGCTCGCCCATTTCCCCGAGGCGCGTGCCACCGCGCGACTGGTTGCCGTCGTCGCCGACGATGAAGAAGGCCTGGTGCGCGAGGCGGCCGCGTCGTCGTTGGGCGACCTCGGCGATCGGGGGGCCATCGAAGCGCTCCGGCGCGCCGCCAACGAGGACCGCGAGCGCGAGGTCCGAAAGGCCGCCAGGAGTGCTCTGAGGAAGCTGGAAAGTCCGGCCGGCTGAGCGTTTCGCCGGCAGGGAGTTGACGCGCTTGGCTAGGAGTGGGCCTCGGCCTTCGCCGCTTCGAGGATCTTGTTCGCGAGGTCGTGGGGTACTTCCTGGTAGCGGCTGAAGGACCACGAGAACGTCCCCTGGCCCCCGGTCAGCGAGCGGAGATCGGTCGCGTAGTGGGTCGCCTCCCCGAACGGGACCTTCGCTCGCACGACCTGACGGCCGCCGCCGACCGTTTCGATGCCCTCGGGGATTCCGCGCCGCTTCTGCAGGTCGCCCATCACGTCACCGGTCGATCCCTCGGGCACCATGACGTCCAGCTGCCAGATCGGCTCCAGCACGACGACGCCCGCCTTGGTGGCCGCGTCCCTCAGTGCGAGCGAGCCGGCCATCTGGAAGGCGAAGTCGTTCGAGTCGACCGTGTGGTACTTGCCGTCGTAGAGCTCGACCTTGACGTCCATCATAGAGAAGCCGGTGCCCGCTCCCTGGTCCATCGCCGCCTTGACTCCCTTTTCGACCGACGGAATGAACGAGTGGGGGATCGACCCACCGAAGATCTTGTCCTCGTAGACGAAGCCCTCGCCGCGCCCCAGGGGCTCGATGCGGATGTTGCAGATCCCGTACTGGCCGTGGCCGCCGGATTGCTTGACGTGACGACCGAGCCCCTCGGCCTTGCCGCGAACGGTGGTTCGGTAGGGAACCTTTAGCGGAACCTCTTCGACCTCGACCGAGAACTTGTCCTTGAGCCGGTGAAGGATCACATCGAGGTGGGCGTCGCCCATCCCCCACAAGATCGTCTGGTGGGTTTCGTCGTTGCGCTCGAGCCGGACCGTCGGGTCCTCTTCGATGAGCCGTTGCAGGCCGATCATCAGCTTGTCCTCGTCGCCCTTGGTCTTGGGTTCGATCGCCTTGGGCAGCAAGGGCTCGGGTGGCTCGATCGGTGGGAAGACGACCGGCGACGCCTTGTCGGACAGGGTGTCGCCCGTGTTCGCGTGGGCCAGTTTGGCGGCGGCCCCGATGTCGCCCGCCACGACCTGATCGACCTGCTCCTGGTTCTTGCCGCGCATCGTGAAGACGTGGCCCGTGCGCTCGTCGGTCTTCTGGGTCGAGTTGTGGATCGAGCCGTCGGCCGTGAGTGTGCCCGACACGACCTTGAAGAAGCTGACCTTTCCGACGTACGGGTCTGAGAGCGTCTTGAAGATCAGGGCCGACATCGGTCCGTCGGGCTTGGGCTCCCTCACCTTGCCCCCGATCGCTTCCGTTGCGGGACGGTCGAGTGGCGAAGGGCCCGCTTTGACGATGACGTCGGCCAGCCGGTCGATACCGATCAGTCGCGTCGCAGAGGCGACCATGACGGGGAACATGGCGGCGTCATCGATGCCCTCGTGGATCGCGTTGACGATCTCGTCGCGCGTGATCTCACCGCCCTCGAGATAGCGCTCGAGCAGATCGTCCGAGCTTTCCGCAACGGAGTCGAGGAGGTCGGTGCGAACCTCTTCGAGCCTCTCCTTGCGGTCCTCGGGTACCTCGGCGTGTTTCGACTGTCCCTTGTCGTCGTATTCAAGAGCCTCCGCGTCGATGACCGAGATGATTCCTCGGAAGTCGTGCTCGCGGCCGAGTGGGAGCGATAACGGGGCTACCGCCTTGCCCCACATCTCGCGCATCTGATCCAGCGTGCGCCGGAACGAGGCGTTCTCGCGGTCGACCTTGTTGACGAGGATCATGCGGGGGAGCCCCAGTTCCTCCGCATAGTTCCACGCGACGGTCGTCTGGACCTCGACTCCCTCCACCGCCGAGACGACGAACAGGGCGAGATCCGCGACTCGCATCGCCGAGCGCAGTTCGCCGATGAAGTCGGCGTAGCCGGGGGCGTCGAGCACGTTGATCTTGTGCCCGTCCCACTCAACCGGCAACAACGAGGTCGACACCGAGATCTGGCGCCGGATCTCCTCGTCGTCGAAGTCGCTGAGGGTGTTGCCCTCGGAGATCTTTCCGATCCGCGTCGTCGCTCCCGAGCGATACAGCAGCGCTTCGGCCAGGGAGGTCTTCCCGGAACCCCCGTGGCCGACGAGGACGATGTTGCGGATGTTCTCCGTGGCGTAGCTCTTCACGCTCTTCCCCCGTTTCCGGACCCCGTGCTGTGATGGAGCCGTCGATCCTTGGTCTCGAACGGTCATGGTAATCGCAGGACGCGGGGAGACAGGGCGGGGCGGGCCAGGGCGCTTGACCACTAGGATGCGCCCGTGCTCAACGCAAAGATCCGCGGCATCTGGGACAGGGGCATGAAACCCGTCGGCGGCTTCGTCGGCCGGAGCGGCATCACCCCGAACCAGATCACCATCTTCGGCGTCGTCGTCCAGGCCGTCGTGTCATATCTGATCGTGATCGATCGTCTCGTCGCGGCGGGGTTCGTGCTCATCGCCGCGGCTCTCCTCGACACGGTCGACGGGGCGGTGGCGAAGGCCCGGGGCCTCACGACGAAGTTCGGGGCGTTCTTGGACTCGACGTTGGACCGGCTCTCCGATGCGCTCGTGTTCCTGCCCATCGCCTGGCTCTATCTCGCCGATCCGACGCCCGAGCGGGCCGACCAGCAGTGGGTGGCGGCCCTCGCTCTCGTCACCCTGGTCCTGTCGCTCCTCGTCAGTTACGCGAAGGCCCGTGCCGAGGGCCTGGGGTTCGACTGCAACGTCGGTCTTATCGAGCGCGCCGAACGATTGATCATCATGATCCTGGCGCTGGTGTTCAACGCGCTGCTTCCGGCCGCCCTGGTGGTGCTGGCGCTGGCGTCGCTCGTCACGCTCGTCCAACGAATCGCCCACGTCCGCAAGCAAGCCGGTGCCGGCTAAGCGGCCCGAGGGCGAGGGCCGGCTCCTACAACTCGTCTACTACGCCTACGTCGCCTTCAGTCGCCTCGCGCTCGCGATTCCCGAGTCGTGGGCCTACGGGCTGGCGGGCGGTCTCGGCTCGCTGGCGGCCCGGCGCAGCAAGAGGCGCGACCAGGTCGCACGAAATCTCGCCCGGATCACGGGCCGGCCGGCGGATTCTCCCGAGACCCAGGCTCTGGTGGTCGAGGCCTACCGGTCCTACGCGCGCTACTGGCTCGAGACCTTCCGGCTGGTGCGCGAGGGCAGGGAGTTCTTCCTCGAACGGTTTCAGGCGACGGGTCAGGAGAACCTCGACGGAGTGCTCGCCCGCGGGAAGGGCGCGGTGGTCGTCGTGGGCCATCTCGGCAACTGGGACGCGGCGGGGGCCTGGGTCGGGGCGCGGGGGAATCTCCTCGTGACCGTGGCCGAGGTTCTTCGTCCCCGCCGCATGTTCGAGTTCTTCGTGGAGCACCGCTCGAGACTGGGCATGCGCATCCATCCGGCCCAGGTGGGAGTGACGCGCACGCTCATCAAGGAGGTCAACGATGGTGCCGTGGTGGCCATCATGGGTGATCGCGATCTCAAGGGAACCGGCGTCGAGGTGGACTTCTTCGGCGCTCCCGCGACCCTGCCCGGCGGAGCGGCTTCCATCGCGCTCAAGACCGGCGTTCCGATTCTCGTCGCCGGCGTCTACGGAGAGATCCTGAGCGACGGCAGGAGGGGCTGGAGCGCCGACATCTCCGCGCCCATCGAACTGCCGGCCAACGCAGGGCCCTCCTCGATCGCCGAGCTCACGCAGCGGGTTGGCTCCCAGCTCGAGGAGTTGATCGCCCGCCGTCCCGAGGAATGGCACGTCTTCCAGCCCTTCTGGGTGGAGGATCGAAGGCGAGCGAAGAAGCCATGAGGATCGCCATCGTGTGCCCCTACGCGTGGGACCGTTTCGGGGGCGTCCAAACCCACGTCCGAGCTCAGGCGGCGACCCTGCGGGACCGCGGGCACGACGTCACCGTCATCGCCCCCAGGACGTGGTTGAAGCCCAAGCCTCCCGGTGACCTCGCCCAGGTCGAAGAGGCCGTCCGCATCGGCCGCGCCGTGTCGATCCCCGCGAACGGCTCGATGGCTCCCATCGCGTTCGGCCCGGTGGCGGCCGCGGGAGTTCGGCGGACGCTCGCCGACCTGAGTCCCGACGTCGTCCACCTCCACGAGCCGCTGATTCCGAGCCTGAGCGGCCTGGCTCTGCTCAACTCGCACGCCCCTTGTGTGGGGACTTTCCACGCGTCTTCCGAGTCGAGCATGGCTTATTGGACGGCGCGGCCCTTCCTCAGGGGGGCGATCGATCGCTTGCGCGTCCGCATCGTGGTCTCCGACGCGGCGCGCGCTCTCATAGGCCGGTACTTCCCCGGCGAGTACGAGGAGATTCCGAACGGGGTCGAGGTGGCGCGCTACGCGACGGCTTCTCCGGTGGATCTGGGGGCCGGACGCAGGGTGTTGTTTCTCGGGCGCGTCGAGCGCCGCAAGGGACTCGTGGTCCTGATCCAGGCCATGACCCGGCTGCGCGATCTCGAGACCAAGCTCGTCATCGTCGGCACCGGGCCCGAGGAGCGTGCCTGCCGCGCTCTCGCCGCGCGGCTCGACGTCGACGTCCAGTTCATCGGCGGCCTCCACGACGATCTCAAAGCGGGAATCTTTCGTTCGGCCGACGCCTATTGCGCGCCGGCTCTCGGAGGCGAATCGTTCGGAATCGTGCTCATCGAGGCGATGTCGGCGGGTACGCCGGTCGTGTGCTCGGACCTGCCGGGCTTCCGGGCCGTCGCCGAGGGCGCGGCTGCGCTCGTGCCACCGGGCGACCCCGGCCGGCTGGCCGACGCGCTGAGAGAGGTCCTGACCGACGAAGGACGGGCCCGGCGTATGAGCGAATCGGGGATGGCGGTGGCCGATCGTTTCGACTGGCCCCGCCTCGCCGAGCGCCTGGAGGAGGTCTACGTCCGGGCGACGGCCGCTCCCGGGCGATGATGAGGAACATGGAGGACCAACACTCAGGATCGTCGCTTCCCGACTGGGGCCAGGATCGCGTAAGCGTGCCGGGGTTCGGAGCGCGGGCCCGGAGGGTCGTCGCCATCTTCGGATTCGTCCCCGTGCTGCTGCTGTTCCTCGTGCCCGCGGGCGTCGCTCCGCTCCTGGTGGCGGCTCTGATCGCGCTCTACTGTCTGGCGGTCGCCGCCTGGGTCCGGGTGCAGGGCCCCCGGGCGCTGAGCGCGGTGGGGGCGCGCCCCGGGCGCTCCGGTGAACTGGCACGGCTCGAGAACCTGGTCCAGGGACTGGCTAGCGATCTGGGCATCCCGCCGCCAGACCTGCTCGTGACGGATGAGCCCGGGCCCAACGCGCTCGTGGCCAGGCGCTCGGGGCACGTCGTCGTCGTGACGGCGGATCTGGCGGGGGCTTTCAGCCGCACCGAGCTGGAGGCCGTGCTCGCGCACTGTCTGGTGCGGGTCGCGTCCAACCAGGTCTCTGCCGCCCAGTTGGGCCTGGCCATGGGGCCACTCGGGGCGGGCCTCGGGGGCCTAACCGGAAGCTCGAACGATGTCCTGACGGCCGGCGTCACGAGATATCCCCCCGCCCTTGCGTCTGCGATCGAGAGATGTGAACCGCGCCGTGGCAGGTTCGCGGCCCTATGGTTCGTCGCGGAGGGGCCGACGCACGCGCCCTCCGAGGTGCGAATCTCGGTCCTCAGGGACCTCTAAGCCGAGGGGATAATGCCGGTCTTCGGCGGCCGAGCGTGTTAGCTTGCACCGAGCCGACCGGGCGCCGAGCCGCTCTGTAATCGGGTTGCTGCGCACGAGGCCAAGCCGGGACGCAGCCGAGATGGGACCGAGCTGCGAGAGAAGCTGGCCGGTCGAGTCTGGACATCAATCGAACGTGATTCAAGGAGGACGCGCGGGTTGTCCACGAAGGTAAAGGCCGCAATCGTCGGCGTACTAGTAGTGCTCGTGGCGGGTGGCGTCTACGTCGCCCTCGCCGACAAAGAAGACATACCCGTCATCGGTGGAGCACTAGCTCCGTCGAAGTGCCCACTCACGGGTGAGGAACCACGCGACGAGGGACTCCTGGACCGTCCCGCGGTTGCCGTCAAGATCGAGAATGCACCGGTCGCGTACCCGCTGTCGGGGCTCGAGGACGCCGACGTCGTGTACGAGGAGCTGGTCGAGGGTGGCGTGACCCGTTTCATGGCCATCTATCACTGTGCGGATACGCCCAAGGCAGGTCCGATTCGCAGCGCGCGCGTGGTCGACGCATCGATCATGTTGCCGACAACGCGTATTCTCGCCTTCTCCGGAGGCAACGAGGCCGTGCTGAGCAATCTGTCGGACAACGACATCGTTCGGGTGGACGAGACCAATGCAGGAAACGCGATGCAGCGGGTGCCGCGCGAGGGACTCGCGACGGAGCACACGCTTTACGGACACAGCGGGAGGCTCAGGAGAATCGGCCAGGAGGAGTTCAGCGAGACACCTCGAACCGAGTTCGACTTCGGGAGCATCGACGACAACGGACGCACCCGGCCGGCTCGCAACGTGACGATCAACTTCTCGTCCTCGACCACCGTGTCCTATGAGTTCAACGGCGAGCGCTACGCGCGCTCGCAGGCAGGAGCTCCGTTCGAGGCCGAGGGTCACGGTCAGGTAGGAGTCGAGAACGTGATCGTCGAACAACACACCGTGAACCTCAGCGAGATCGTCGACGTCACCGGCACACCGTCGATCGAGATTGCAGACGAAACCGGCTCGGGCAGAGCGACTCTGTTCAGGGACGGACGAGCGATTCGCGGCACGTGGGAGCGAGAGAACGTGGACGACCCCGTGGTCTTCAAGACCACCGGCGGCGACGACATGGTGCTTGCTCCGGGAACCGTCTGGATTCATCTCGTTCCCAACCCCCGTAGCGAAGTGGAGGGGTCCTTTGACTTCGGCCGGTAGACGCATGGCGGTCTTCGGCCCGCTTGTTGCGATCCTCTTGTTCGGGGCTGCCTGCACGAGCGACGAGCCGGAACCGGACGCCGAGCCGGAGGCGGCCGCCCCCGAGGAAGTCCCTCCGATCTGTCCGCTGACCGGTGAGGACCCGCCGAAGCGTATCGATCTTGCGCGCCCCGCCGTGGCGCTCAAGATCGAGAACTCGCCGGACTCGAGGCCGCAGACCGGCCTCGACCAGGCCGACATCGTGTACGAGGAGATCGTCGAGGGTGGCGTCACCCGGTTCATGGCCATCTATCACTGCCACGACGCGGCGGCGGGCGGACCGGTTCGCAGCGCGCGTTTCGACGACCCGAAGATCGCCAAGCCGTTCACGCGCATCCTCGCTTTCTCGGGCGCCAACCAGATCGTTCTGAATGAACTGAACAAGCAGAAGTTGATCGCACTCGACGAGCAGAACGCGTCGGGCCCGCTGTTCCGCGTCCCTCCGGGAAGCACCGACGTTCACAGCGTCTTCGGAAGCACGGCTCGGCTCAGGAAGCTGGGAGCCGAGAAGAGGGCCAAGGTCGGCCCGCCCGAGAGTTCGTACTTCGAGTTCGGCGACATGCCGGACGGAGCCAGGAAGGCCAAGTCGGTGGCTCTGAACTTCAATCCCAGCAATGAGATCACCTGGCGCTGGAAGAACGACAGGTGGGTGCGATTCGAAGCGGGCTTTCCGTTCAAGTCATCGGGTGGCGGGCAGATCGGAACACCGAACCTTCTCATTCAGGAGGTCGATGTCAGCGACTCGACGACGATCACCGACGTCGCGGGGAACCCGTCGCCGGATATCGATCTGAAGGGGAAGGGCCGGGCATTTCTGTTCCGGGACGGAAAAGTCGTCAAGGGAACCTGGAAGGCGAACAAAGATGGAGTGCCGTCCTTCAAAAACAGTCGCGGTGAGCCGTTCACGTTCGAGGTGGGTTCGACTTGGATCGAGTTGTTGCCCTCCAAGAAGGGCAACATCAAGGGATCGATCAGCTTCTCCAAGAAGGGGAACGCCTGACGCTCCTGATAGACTGCGTTCGATAACGACCCTGGTCAGCGGCCATTTTCCGGCACGACCCCGTGCTTCTTGCTCTTCGAGTGGCCCCCAGGAATCTCAGTGAGAGGAACGCACGATGGCCGACACATCCAGAGAGACCGGAGGACTTCGCGTCAAGCGCGGGCTGGCCGAGATGCTGAAGGGCGGCGTCATCATGGACGTGACGACCGCCGAGCAGGCCAAGATCGCAGAGGACGCCGGCGCCGTCGCGGTCATGGCCCTCGAGCGCGTTCCCGCGGACATTCGGGCGGAGGGCGGTGTCGTGCGAATGGCGGACACCTCCAAGGTCCACGAGATCATGGAGTCCGTATCGATCCCCGTAATGGCCAAGTGCCGCATCGGCCACTTCGTCGAGGCTCAGGTGCTCGAGAGCATCGGCGTGGACTACATCGACGAATCCGAGGTGCTCACCCCGGCCGACGAGTCCAACCACGTCGACAAGTGGGACTTCACCGTGCCCTTCGTGTGCGGTGCCACCAATCTAGGTGAGGCGCTTCGCCGCATTGGCGAGGGCGCCGCGATGATTCGCAGCAAAGGCGAGGCCGGCACGGGCAACGTTGTCGAGGCGGTTCGTCACATGCGCTCGATCGGCAGCGAGATGAAGCGACTCACGACGCTCGACTCGGGCGAGCTCATGGGTGCGGCCAAGGAGTTGCGTGCTCCGTTCGAGCTGGTGCGCGAGATCGCCCAGACCGGCAAGCTGCCCGTCGTGTTGTTCACCGCGGGAGGCATAGCGACGCCCGCCGACGCCGCCCTGATGATGCAGTTGGGGGCCGAGGGCGTGTTCGTCGGCTCGGGAATCTTCAAGAGCGGTGATCCCGCAACGAGGGCGCGTGCGATCGTCGACGCCACCACGCACTTCGCGGATCCCGACATCATCGCCAAAGTGTCGAAAGGACTCGGCGAGGCCATGGTCGGCATCAACGTGTCCGATCTGCCCGACTCCGAGCGGCTCGCGCGGCGCGGCTGGTAAGTGGTTTGAAGATAGGAGTGCTCGCCCTGCAGGGCGGCGCGCGCGAACATCTCCGTGCACTGGAGTCGGCCGGGGCCACTCCCGTCGAGGTGAAGAAGCCCGCGCAACTAGCGGGAGTCGATGCCCTCGTCCTACCCGGAGGCGAGTCGACGACGATCGGCAAGCTGCTCGACCGCTTCGAGTTGCTCGAGCCATTGAAAGAGCGGGCGAACGACGGCATGCCTCTCTACGGCACTTGCGCCGGGCTCATCCTCATGGCGAACCAGATCGTCGGGGGCCAGGACGCTCCGCACCGTCTCGGCGTGATGGATGTGGGCGTGCGACGCAACGCGTACGGGCGCCAGGTCGACTCGTTCGAGTCGGAGCTGGAGGTTAAGGGTCTGGAAGCATCCTTCACCGCGGTGTTCATAAGGGCCCCCGTGATCGAGCGGGTCGGGGACGGCGTGGAGGTCCTCGCGACCTGCGACGAGGTACCCGTCCTGGTCCGCCAGGGCCGCCTCATGGCGTCGAGTTTCCACCCCGAGATGACCGGGGATGCGAGACTGCACGAGGTGTTCGTCGAGATCGTTAGAAAGACTAAATAGGTGTCCGGCCACTCCAAGTGGAGCACCATCAAGCGCAAGAAGGGCGCGGCGGACGCGCAGCGCGCCAAGCAGTGGGGCAAGCTGCTGCGCTTCGTCGAGGTCGCCGCGCGCGACGGTGGGGGCAACGTCGACTCCAACCCGACCCTCGCGACGGCGGTGGCCAAGGCCAAGGCGGGATCGGTCCCCAACGACAACATCACGCGCGCGATCAAGCGCGGCACCGGGGAGCTCGAGGGCGAGTCCTACGAGGAGGCCGGCTACGAGGGTTACGGGCCCGGCGGGGTTGCGATCCTCGTTCAGTGCCTGACCTCCAACCGGAACCGTTCTGCCCAGGATGTGCGAAGCATCTTCAACAAGCACGGGGGCAAGATGGCCGAGCCGGGCTCGGTCGCGTTCATGTTCGAGGCCAAGGGCGTCGTAACCGTGGGCGCGCCGGGCGCGCCGGAGGACGAGGTCTTCATGGTCGCCGCGGACGCGGGGGCCGAGGACATCAGCGGCGGTGACGAGCTCATCGAGGTCATCACCCCGCCCGGGTCCTTCAAGGCCGTCACGGAGGCCCTCGCGGCCGCCGGCATCGCCGTCGAGAACGCGGACCTGACGCAGATGCCGAAGAGCACCGTGCCGGTCGAGGGTGGCGACGCAAAGAAGGTTCTCAACCTGATCGACGCATTGGAGGAGCTCGACGACGTGCAGGACGTGTACGCGAACTTCGATATCTCCGACGATGTCCTCGCCTCCGTCGCTTCCTGAGCATCCCGAGCTGGCGGAGGTGGCCCGCTCTCTCGAGGAAGCCGGTTGGGCGGCCGAGCTCTACGACGCCGACTGGAAACTCGTGTGGGTTTCGAGCGAGATCCTCGAGCTCACGGGCGAAAGCGACCCCGCCGAGCTCGGCTACGGCGAGCACGTCCTCGAGCACATCCGGCGAACGACGTTTCAGAACATGATCTCGGCCGAGAGCGTTGCCTCGCTGCTCGAGGTCGAGCTCCCGATGGTTCTGCACGACACCCCCGGGGGCAAGGAGGAGATGAAGCGGCTCGCCGGAGGGACGCTGGACGAGGTCATCGATCGCATCGAGGAGCGAGCTCCTCCGACCAGCTGGGCCTCCCAGATCGAGTTCCTCCAGGGAGACCTCCCGCCGATCCCGGTCAACCTCCTGGTGACGCGGCTGCATTCGCGTAAGGGCGAGCACATCGGGCGCCTGGTCCTCTACGGCCCCGCGCTGCCGACGTCCATCCTCTCTCTAGTGGCCCGCGGTGACCCTGCGATGTTCGAGCGGATGGCGCGGCTCGTCGACCCTGGGCGAAGACCCGCCGCGATTCTGTTCGCCGACGTCCAGGACTCGGGCCTCGTGTCCAAACGTCTGCCGAGCGCGTCCTACTTCGGCCTGTTGCGCGGGTTGATCACCGCCATCGACGAGGTGGTGGGGAGGTTCGGAGGAGTCGTCGGCAAGCACGCCGGCGATGGAGCTACGGCGTTCTTCATCGCGGACGACCTGGGCTCCCCGTCGGGAGCCGCGCGAGGTGCGCTCGAGGCCGCACGAGCGATCGCGGTTGTGGCGCGCGATGTCGTTAAGCGTACGAGCGATGAGTCCGAGTCCCTCGACCCCGACGACGTGAGGGTCAACGTCGGCGTTCACTGGGGCGGGCAGCTCTACATGGGCCAGCTGGTCACCGGGGGCCGGCTCGAGGTCACCGCGCTCGGAGACACGGTCAACGAGGCCGCACGTATCCAGCAATCCGCTCGCGACGGGCAGGTTCTCGCATCGAAGTCATTGCTGGAGCAACTGAGGGAGGACGACGCCAAAGCGCTGGACATCGACCCGGACGCGATGACCTATCGCACCATCGAGGAACTGCCGGGCGCGAGCAGCAAGGCCAAGCGCGACGCGGGCACCGTTCCGGTCACCACTCTTTGAGCATGAAAGACGTGTTTCGGTCGCATCCGCACGCTAACCTGTGGCGAACAGGCGTTCGATTGCGGCGTTCGACAGCGGGCCGGATGGATGGAGGTGGTGGTGCGGGTACTCGGAATCGATCCCGGCGTGGCCGTGATGGGCTACGGCGTGGTGGAACGCGTCGATAGCAAGCTCAGGCTCGTGACCTTCGGGGTCATCCGAACGCCGGCCGACGAGACTCAGGCCAGGCGACTGATGATTCTGCGAGCGAGTCTCGCCGAGGTCGTGCGCGCCCACGGTGCGGATGTCGTCGCACTCGAACGGCTCTTCTTCACCGCGAACGTGAAGACCGCCATGGCCGTGGGCCAGGCGTCGGGTGTGGCGCTCGCCACGGCGGCGGAGGCCGGTCTCGAGGTCACCGACTACACGCCGAACGAGGTCAAGCAGTCGGTCGTCGGCTACGGGGGAGCCACGAAGCCGCAGGTACAGGCGATGATCGCGGCGCTCCTGGGGCTCGACGAGCCGCCGCGGCCCCCGGACGCAGCGGACGCCTGCGCGCTCGCCGTCTGCCATTTGAATCGCAGCGGTCTGCGGGCCGCGATTGGAAGGGCGACGGGATGATCGGGTTCCTGCACGGCCGGGTCGCGGGCCGGACCGGAGATGGCTGCTTCATCGACGTCGGCGGGGTGGGCTACAGGTTGATCTGTTCGACGCGAACACTCTCGGCGCTGCCCGCGGAGGACGAACCGGTCAAGCTCTTCACTCACACCCATGTGCGAGAGGACGCGCTCGCTCTCTTCGGGTTTCAGTCGGAGGCCGAGCAGCGCATCTTCGAGCTGCTCATCGGGGTGAGCGGCGTCGGGCCGAAGGTCGCTCTGGCGGTCTGCTCGGCCTTCTCTCCCGAGGATCTTCGCCGTGCTCTCGTGACCGACGACGTGCACGCCATCTCGTCCGTGCCGGGAATCGGCAAGAAGACGGCCCAGCGCATCGTGCTCGACCTCAAGGAGAAGATGTCGCTGCCCGACCTCGAGATCGTGGGGGCCAGACCCGAGACCGTAAGCAGGGCGCGCTCCGCGCTCGAGAACCTCGGCTACTCCGCGGGTGAGGTGCGGGCCGCGCTGAACGAGCTGACCGTCACCGATGACGACCGCGTCGAAGACGTGGTTCGCAATGCTTTGAAGGCACTCGTCGGCGACGGGTCCACCACCGGGCGCGCGGGTCAGCTATGACCGACGAGATCCTGGCCGTCGCGAGCGATCCCGCCGAGCGCGAAGCCGAGCTTTCGCTTCGCCCGCGCAACATCGACGAGTTCGTCGGACAGCCCGAGTTGAAGGAGCACCTCGGCATCGTGCTGCAGGCCGCGAGCGAGCGAAACGAGCCGACCGGACACCTCCTCCTCAGCGGCCCCCCCGGGCTCGGCAAGACGACGCTCGCACACGTGGTCGCGCGCGAGATGGGAGCCAACCTGCGGCAGACGTCCGGACCGACCCTCGAGCGAGCGGGCGACCTCGCCGCGATCCTCACGAACCTCGAGGACTCGGACATCCTGTTCATCGACGAGATTCACCGGCTCCCGCGCCCGGTCGAGGAGGTGCTCTATCCGGCGATGGAGGACTTCGAGCTCGACCTCGTCATCGGCAAGGGGCCGAGCGCCCACACCATCCGCCTGGACCTCCCGCGCTTCACTCTGGTGGGCGCGACGACCCGCGCCGGCCTGATCACCGGTCCCCTGAGGAGCCGGTTCGAGCTCACCGAGCGACTGGACTTCTACTCCCAGCAAGATCTCGACCAGATCGTCCACCGATCCGCATCGATCCTAGGCGTGGTCATCGACGCCGGCGGCGCAGCCGAGATCGCCCGGCGCTCGCGCGGCACTCCGCGCATCGCCAATCGGCTCCTTCGCCGGGTGCGCGACTACGCTCAGGTGCGGGCCTCCGGCGCGATCGATGAGGGCGTTGCAGCTCTCGCACTCGAGATCTTCAAGGTGGACCACAAGGGACTGGACAAGGTAGACGCCGCCCTGCTCGAGGCACTGGTGGTCAAATTCAGGGGCGGGCCGGTCGGTCTCTCCACGCTGGCGGTCATGGTGTCCGAGGAACCCGACACCATCGAGGACGTCTACGAGCCCTATCTCATGCGGCTGGGATTCCTTCAACGCACACCGCGCGGGCGGATCGCAACCAGGGCTGCGTTCGAGCACCTCGGCGAGACGGTCCCAGAAGCGGCCATTCGTCTCTTCGAGTAGTAAGATTCGGCCAGGAGCCGCCGCCCCGCGGCTTCATTCGCGTGTAGCTCTTCACCTGGGACTACCGTGAACCAAACCATAGGAACTCGTACGAAGGACGTGACCGAGAGTGGATTCAGCGGCACTCACGCAGTTTTTGTTCATCGGACTCCTGATCGGAGTCTTCTACTTCATGCTGATTCGCCCGCAGAAGAAGCGGGCCGAGCAGCACCGTAACCTCATCGAGAGCGTGGGCGTCGGAGACGAGGTCGTAACCATTGGCGGCCTCCATGGAATGATCACCCGCATCGGCGAAGACGACTTCGAGATCGAGGCGGCTCCAGGGACCAAGCTGCGATTCGTGAAATCGGCGATCGCCCGCAAGGTCACCGAAGACGATGACGAGGAGATCGGCGCAACCTCGGAGGAGGAGTAGCGCCGGTGAGCAATTCGGCTGATGCCGAATCTGTGGGCGAGAGCGTCACCCGTCACGTCGAGGAACTGAGTCGCTCCGCCAAGGAGGCGGCGACCGCCGCGCCCGACGAAGAACCTCTCACGCCCGAGCCCTCCTCGGGCATCACGATCGACGAGGTCTCGTCTCACGAGGGAGTGCAGACCTTCATCTCGCTGGCCGACCGCTACCTTGGCGAGATCGGATACACCGAGCACGGGTTCCGCCACGCGGGTCTCGTCAGCAAGATCTCCTACAACGTTCTTCACCGGCTGGGTTTCGACGACCGAATGGCCGAGCTCGGGGCCATAGCGGGCTACCTGCACGACATGGGGAACTTCGTGTGCCGCTCGATGCACAGCCAGACGGGGTCGGTGTTGACTTACGACATCCTCAAGGAGCTGGGAATGTCGTACAAGGAGATCGGGATCATCCTGGGGGCAATCGGCAACCACGAAGAGGAATTCGGCAACCCGGTGAACCCCGTCGGTGCTGCGTTGATCGTGGCCGACAAGTCCGATGTGCATCGATCGAGGGTCAGGGTGAAGGACCCGACCATCTTCGACATACACGACCGCGTTAACAACGCCGTCGAGCGGTCCTTCCTCCGTGTCGACGACGAGGCCCGCACGCTGACTCTCGAGCTCGGCATCGACATCGAGCTCGCGGGGGTCATGGAGTATTTCGAGATCTTCCTGTCGCGCATGGTCATGTGCCGGCGAGCGGCGGAGCACCTGGGATGCGAGTTCAAGATCGACATCAACGGCAACAAGCTGCTCTAGGCTTCGGCGAAGCTTCGCTGCGCCTCGCCGAGCGAAAGGCTCGGAACCCGCCCTACGGGCAGACAAGTCCTCTAGCAAACAAGAGAAAGGGTTCGGGAGAAGATGGCCGATTCTCAGCATGAGTGGCTCAAGGAATATATCCGCGACATCCCCGACTTCCCCAAGGAGGGCGTGATCTTCAAAGACATCACCCCTCTTCTCGCTCACAAGAAAGCGTTCAGTTACACGATCGATGCGATAGCCCATCACTTCGATCGGGACGAGATCGACCTCGTGCTCGGAATCGAGGCGCGCGGCTTTATCGTTGCGGCCCCCCTCGCTTACCGGTTCACGGCCGGACTGATCCCCGTCCGAAAGAAAGGCAAGCTGCCTTTCACCGTCGAGAGCCAGCGGTACCAACTGGAGTACGGCTACGACCACCTCGAGATGCACCGGGACGCGATCACGGAGGGCGAGCGTATTCTCATCGTGGACGACGTCCTGGCGACGGGCGGGACCGCGAGGGCAACGGCCGAGCTCACCGAACGCTGCGGCGGCAAGGTCGCCGGGATCGCGACGATCATGGAGCTTGCCTTCCTCAACGGTCGCGAGAAGCTCGCCGGATACGAGTTCTTCAGCTTGATCTCGTACTAAGGGCGAGCTGGGCCTCACGCTTCCTGGTGAAGACGCGGGACGAATGCGCCTATTTCGTCCTTCCCCCTGTCGGGGCGCCGCACCCCTCCATAGAGTTGCGCAATCGTGCAAGAGGGCAGAGCTCAATCGAGACGATCACTGAAGTACATCCGGCTGGCCGCATTTCTCGCGGACCAGCCGAGCCGTGTCGACCACCTCGAGATGAGCGTCAAGGAGATAGAGGACCTCATCGGGGAGAGCCTTCCGACCAACGCGCGCTATCCCTCGTGGTGGCGGAACGACGAGCGCAAGATGCACGCCCGGGCATGGTTGACCGCGGGCTGGATCGTCGAGGCCATGAGCAGAACCGACGAGATGGTCGTCTTCACGCGGGGCGGCGACGTTCAGTAGGGACCCATCTCGAGGCGAAACGGTCGATTTCGTGAGCCGCAGCCGTAGAATGAAGCATGGGTTCGACTCAGGAGCACGCTCAGGCGGAACAAGCCCCAACCCCCTCCACGGATTCCCAGGCCAGGGGCGTCAAGGCCGTGCTCAAGAAGGTTAGGCCGGCGCGCCAGCCGCTCGATCCGGCCCTCGACAACCTCATCAAGGAAGTCCGGAAACGCAGACCCAAGGCCGACACCAAGGCCATCGAGCGCGCCTATGCGATGGCCGAGGAGGCTCATCGAGGCCAGATGCGGAAGTCCGGCGACCCCTTCATCACGCACCCGCTTGGCGTTGCGCTGATCCTCGCCCAGCTCGGGCTCGACGAGACCTCGATCATGGCGGCCCTTCTGCACGACGCGGTCGAGGACACCGAACTGAGCCTGGTCGAGGTCGAGCAGTCGATGGGCTTCGACGTGGCCAGCCTCATCGACGGCCTAACCAAACTGGACAAGATCCGCTTCCGCTCCAAGGAGCAGAGCAGGGCCGAGAACATCCGCAAGATGATCATCGCGACCGCTCGCGATATTCGCGTGCTGCTCATCAAGCTCGCCGACCGGCTGCACAACATGCGAACCCTTGCCCCGTTGAGGCCGGAGAAGCGGGAGGTCATCTCGATCGAGACGATCGAAGTGTACGCGCCGCTGGCCCACCGGCTCGGCATGTACGCGATCAAGTGGGAGCTCGAGGACCTTGCGTTCGCAACGATGCACCCGAAGCGCTTCGAGGAGATCTTGTCACTCGTGCAGCAGCGCGAACCTCAGCGCGAGCTCCTTCTCGAGGAAGTAACACACGGCATCGAGAAGAAGCTGCGCGAGGTCAAGATCAAATCGGAGGTGTCGGGCCGGCCGAAGCATCTCTACTCCATCTACCAAAAGCTCATGGTGCGAGGAAAGCAGTTCGACGAGATCTTCGACCTGATGGGTATCAGGGTCGTCGTGGACAACGTCAAGGATTGCTACGGAGCCCTGGGGGCGATTCATACGCTCTTCACGCCCTTGCCGGGGCGCTTCAAGGACTACATCGCGATGCCCAAGTTCAACATGTACCAGTCTCTTCACACGACCGTCATGGGCTCGACCGGCCGGCCGATCGAGATCCAGATCAGGACGCACGAGATGCACAGGGCGGCCGAGTTCGGGATCGCCGCGCACTGGCTCTACAAGGAGCAGCAGAAGGGCAAGGTGCGTGAGGAGGAGATGGCTTGGCTCCAGCGGGTCATGGACTGGCAACGGGAGTCGTCGGATCCGCGCGAGTTCATGGAATCACTGAAGATCGACCTCTATTCCGACGAGGTCTTCGTCTTCACTCCCAAGGGCGACGTCATCGACCTGAGCAGGGGCGCCACTCCGCTCGATTTCGCATACACGATTCACACCGAGGTAGGACATCGCACCGTCGGAGCGCGAGTGAACGGAAAACTCGTGGCGCTCAATCACGAGCTGCAGAGCGGGGACTCGGTCGACATCATCACCAGCAAGGGACCCGCCCGGCCCTCGCGCGACTGGCTCGGCATCGTGCGTACACCGCGCGCTCGTAACAAGATCCGCCAGTGGTTCGCGCGCGAACGCCGCGAGGATGCGCTGGCTCAGGGACGCGAGGCCCTCGTCCAGGCGATGCGCAAACAGGGTCTGCCCGTCGACAAGGTCTCAAAGGGTCAGGTTCTCGGAACGGTCGCGGAGGAGCTGCACTACCCGGATCTGGACTCGATGCACGTTGCGATCGGCGAGGGCCGGCTCTCGACGCAATCGGTCACCTCGCGCGTCATCCGGCTCTTCGAGCCCGAGGCCGCGGAGGACGAGGACGAAGACGTCGACTTTCCCTCGAGGCCCCCGCGCACCCTTCGGCAGCGCAAGAGCCGTGGCAAAGGGGTCATAGTCGAGGGTCATGACGACCTGCTGGTCCGGCTCGCTCGCTGCTGCACCCCGGTGCCGGGGGATCAGATCGTCGGTTTTCTGACACGTGGTCGAGGTGTGTCGGTCCATCGCTTCGACTGCCCCAACGCCATGGCCCTTCGGGCGAGCAACGAAGAGGGACGCATGATCGATGTCTGGTGGGACAGCCAGCAACAGGGCACCTTCATCGCGGCGATTCAGATAGAGGCCCTCGACAGAGCCAAGCTTCTGCGCGATGTGACCGCGGCGATCTCGGACCAGGGGATCCACATTCTGTCATCGACGACGCGCACGGGTCGCGACGGAATCGCTGCGCTCTCCTTCACCTTCGAGCTGGGGGACCCGAGCCATCTCGAGCACGTCATCTCGAGCATCAAGAACGTCGACTCGGTCTTCGACGCGTATCGGGTCGTCCCGTCCGCGGCCAGGGGCTAACGGATGAGGCTGCGACGACTCGCCCCGAGCTGGGGCCCGACCATCACGATGCTGCTCGCTCTGATGGCGGCGTCATGCACCGACGACGGGGCCAGCCGCTCGGAGATTCCCGACCCAAACGTGGTCGCGGCCGCCCTGCTCGAGGCGTGGAACGAGGCGGACTCGGACGCGATGGCAGATCTCTTCGAGAACGACTCCACGATGCTCGAAGCGGATATCGAACGAGCCATCCGGCGAGCGCCGGGCCGGGACGTGGCCGATGGGTTCGAGGTGACGCTGGCGGAGGAGGTCGAAGCTCCAGCGGCCGAGGAGGGTCCAGAGGATGAGGACCTGTTCACGGAGGCGGAATACGACATCGTCTACGACGTCGTGGGATTCGAGGACGTGTCGCTCGAGGGGGTCTTGGAGTTGGTCTTCGACCCGGAGACCGAGGACTGGTCCGTCGTAGAGCCCGACAACCTGATGTTTCCCGATGTGCCCGACGGCGACCGGCTCGATCTGAAGGCGACGTGGCCCAAACGGGGGAGCATCCTGGCGCGCAACGGGACGCCCCTCGCGAGGGGCGATGGTCTCGATCGCTCTTACCCCTTCGGCTCGCTGGCCGGGAGCACGGTCGGTCACCTCGAAGCCGTCACCAGGAAGAGTCTGGAGGAAGCCCCCTTCGGGCACGAGGTGGGCGACCTGGTCGGTGGCTCGGGTCTCGAGGGAGCCTACGAGGAAAGACTGGCGGGGACGCCGGACCTGCTCCTCCGGGTCGTGGATAAGCGAGGGAGATCGCAGCTCGAGTTGGACGAGCAGCCGGGGACGCCTTCGAAGAACGTGAGGGCGACACTCGACATGCGCGTGCAGCGCGCGACGTCGAACGCCTTCGGATCGACCGTCGGCGGCGCCGTCGTGCTCGACCCCGGCAGCGGAGACATCCTCGCAGCCGTAACGTCGTACGAGATCGACCCGAACGGCTACGTCGGAACCACGGGGTTCGAACCGTTCAACCGCGCGCTGTCGGGCACCTACCCACCCGGATCGGCGATGAAGGTGGTGACGGCGGGAGCGGCGCTCGACACCGGTGTCGTCAAGCCGTCGACCATGTTGACCGGTCCATCCGAGTACCAGGGGGTCAGAAACTTCGAGTCGGATGCCCACCCAAGCCTCGATTTCGCAACCGCGGTCCGCAACAGCGTCAACACTGCGTTTGCTCAAGTCGCTCTCGAGCTCGGGGCCAGAAGGCTCACCAGGTACGCCGAGTTGTTCGGCTTCAACTCGAAGCCGACGATGCCGCTCGACGCGGCGGAGTCCTCGTTTCCGTTTCCGGAGGATTCAAGTGATCTGATGTGGGGGTCGATCGGCCAGGCCCAGGTCCTTACGGCGCCTCTTCAGATGGCCACCGTGGCCGCGACCGTCGCAAACGGCGGCCGGCGAATGGAGCCGCGCTCGTCGCTTGGAGATCCGAAAGAGGGGACGCGCGTTCTGAAGAGGTCGACGGCCAATCAGCTGGCCCTGTTGATGGAGAGTGCCGTCAACAGTGGCACCGGGACGGCGTCTCGCATCAACGGGGTGCGCGTGGCAGGCAAGACCGGTACGGCCGAGGTCGATGTCGGCGGGGAGCGGCGCAACCACGCATGGTTCATCACCTTCGCTCCCATCGATTCACCTCAGGTCGCCATTGCCGTGGTGTCCGAGTTGGGGGGCATAGGGGGCCAGGTCGCGGCGCCGATCGCAGGCAGCATCTACACCGGCGTTCTGTCCCTCACTTGATGGTCCCGGCCGGCTGGGAGGTCTGAGTGCGACTCGTCGTGCAGCGGGTTTCGTCTGCCAGGGTGACCGTGGACGAACGCGTGACGGGCGCCATCGAGGCGGGTCTCATGGTGTTGATCGGTATCACCGACACCGATGGAGACGGCGAGGTCGAGTGGGCGGCGGACAAGATCTGCAACCTCCGCATCTTCAACGACGACGACGGAAAGATGAACCGCTCGCTTCGAGATGTCGGTGGCCGTGTGCTTCTCGTGTCTCAGTTCACTCTCTACGGGGATGCCAGGAAGGGAAGACGTCCGTCGTTCGTCCACGCCGCTGGGGGGGCCGAGGCCGAGTCGGTCTACTGGAGGGTCGCTGCGGCCGTCGAGGCCCGAGCCACGCGCTGCGCCACAGGTGAGTTCGGCGCGGCGATGCAGGTGAGCCTGGTCAACGAGGGACCCGTTACCGTCCTGCTCGATTCCGAGAAGGCCTTCTAGCGACCCGGCCAAGCCGGTGCCCCCGTTGGATGAAGTAGCCTTCGGGGCTCATGACGAATCTCGCTTGGCCCCGACTCATCGCGACGCGCCCGTACGTGGCGCTGGCGGCGATCGTCGTGTGTTCTCTAGGCTGGTCCCTTCCGCTCGGCGATCCGGCTTCGGAGGGCGCCGAGGGCGGAACCCGGATCCTGGTCCCCGGCTTCGAGTCGGGCGTGATGAGAGCGACTCCGACCGTTGCGCCGGCGCAGGACGCGGATCGTTCGATCGATCGCCGTCCCTTCCCACCGCTCGCCGCCGTGGTGCTGCTCACCGGACTCGGAGCTCTGGCGCTCACCGTGACGACGGTGAGGGTCGAGGGCGGCAGCGGGTCCTCCAGGAAGCCGTGGTCGCCGCTGGGGTCGCGCGCTCCGCCGCGTCCCGCTCTGGCCTGACTCTCTCCGACCGGCCTGAGAAGTAGGCGGTCGCCGAACCGGAGGTTTCGTTCCTTATGAAGCGCGGATTTGGATGGCGCGTGTTCCTGTCGGTGGTGGTCCTCGCAGGAGCCGCATTTCTTGTCTTCACAGAACCCATACGTCTCGGACTCGACCTGCGCGGTGGAACGCAGATCGTGCTCGAGGCTCAGGACACGGAAGAGCGGACGGTCAACGAGGACACGGTGAGCCGGACGCTCGAGGTGATGCGACGCCGCGTCGACCAACTCGGTGTGAGCGAACCGACCATTCAGGAGTCCGGCGACAGGCGGATCATCATCGAGTTGCCCGGGGTCTCCGACCCCGATGAGGCGCTCGAGGTCATCGGCCGGACCGCGCAGCTGACCTTTCACCCCGTGCTCGGGCTGGCTGATCCCGAGGACGAGGACTCGGGGCGCGAGGGACGCCGGGGCGACAGGCAGCGCGATGAGGGGGGGCAGGACGAGGACCAGGACGTCCTGGAGCTACCGGACGAGGACGGACAGCGCATAAGGCTGGATGAGGCGAGACTCACGGGAGACGCGGTCGGCGACGCTCAGGCGATCGTCAACACTCAGGTCGGCGCCCAGTGGCAGGTATCGATCTCCTTTCGCGGCGACGGTGGCGACCGATGGGCCGAGGTGACCGGAGAGGCGGCATGCGAACCGGTCGGGTCTCCCCAACGTCGCGTCGCGATCGTCCTCGACCGCGAGGTTCTGTCGAGCCCCCAAGTGGACGAGGGTATCGAGTGCGACGTGGGAATCCCTCCGGGTGGGGACACCGTGATTACGGGCGACTTCACCGAGTCCGAGGCCAAGGATCTGGCGCTTCTGATCCGAGCGGGTGCTCTGCCGGTGCCCGTCGAGGTTGTCGAGCAGCGGACCATCGGCCCCACCCTCGGTGACGCTGCAATCGACGCCAGCGTCCAGGCGGCCCTCATCGGTGGGCTCCTGACGATTCTGTACGTCATCGCGTACTACCGGGCCCTGGGCGTGCTCGCCGCGATCGCGCTGCTCGCCTATGGGTTGATCTCCTATGCGGTGCTCCTGGCCATCGGAGCAACGCTGACCCTTCCGGGCATCGCCGGTTTCGTGCTCGCGATCGGTATGGCCGTAGACGCCAACGTCTTGATCTTCGAGCGAGGCAAGGAGGAGTTCGTCGAAGGACGAAGACTCCGCACCGCTCTATCGAGGGGCTTCGACAAGGCCTGGAGCGCAATCGCGGACTCGAACGCGACGACGGTGCTTGCTGCGATCATCCTGTTCTTCTTCGCGTCGGGGGCCGTCCGGGGATTCGGACTCACGTTGGTGGTCGGTGTTGCCGCCTCGATGTTCTCGGCCATCCTGATCACGCGCGTGCTCGTCGACCTGGCGACGAGGGTGCGTGCCCTCGAGTCCCGGCCCAATCTCTTCGGCATGAATGTGGGCGGTCGCTTGAGGAACTACCTCAAGGAGCACCCGTTCGACATCATGTCGCGCTCGAGGATCTGGTTCGGGCTTTCCCTTGCACTGTTGGCGCTCGCAGTGGCGGGGCTGGTGTCGCGGGGTCTCAACTTCGGACTCGAGTTCACCGGAGGCCGGCTGATCGAGTACTCGACGGCTCAGGAGGTCGACCTCGACGAGCTCCGCAGCGAGCTCGCCGGAGCGGGGTTCCCGCGAGCCGTGGTGCAGGAATCGGGCTCGGGCAACGTCAGCGTGCGGGCGGCCGACGTCTCGGATACCGAGGATGAGGCGATCGCCCAAGCCGTAGAGGCGGTCGGAGGATCGGCCGAGGTCGTGCGCGACGAGTTCATCGGCCCGACCATAGGCGACGAGTTGCGAAGGAGCGCGCTCATCGCGTTGGGGCTGGGCCTGGGAGTGCAGCTGATCTTCCTGGCCTTCCGTTTCAGGTGGACATACGGGGCCTCTGCGGTCATGGCGATGTTCCACGATCTCATCATCCTCGTTGGGATCTTCGCCTGGCTCGGCAAGGACATAGACGGTGTCTTCGTCGCGGCCCTGCTGACGGTCATCGGGTACTCGATCAACGACAGCGTCGTCATCTTCGACCGCATCCGAGAGCAAAGAAGGTTGCGCTCCAGGGAAGCGGTGGCCGTCGTGACCAACGACGCCTGCCTGCAGACGATTCCTCGGACGATCAACACGGGAATGGGTGCCCTGTTCATTCTCTTCGCGCTGTACTTCCTGGGCGGCGAGACACTGACGGACTTCGCCTTCGCCCTGATCGTTGGAATTCTGGCCGGGACCTATTCTTCGGTCTTCGCGGCCGCTCCCTTGGTGGTGGCCTTCGAGAACTTCGCCGATCGCAAGCAGCCCGCGGCCTCCGCGCGCAGCGCGAGGACGCCGGCACCGAAATCGGCGAGTTCGCAAGCATCGACGCCGAAAGCATCGGCGAGTGCAGGGGCATCCACCTCGGGATCGAGCGGCTCGAAGCGAAAGGGCGGCAAGTCGAAGAAGCGCTCCGGTAAGAAGCCCGCAAGGAGAGGCCGCTAGAGGGCTGTAGCCGCGCTCAGTCCTTGAGCACCCTTCGGGCGGCGTCCAGGATCGCGTCGGGCGTCAGTCCGAAGTGCTCGAGCAGCTCGTCGGGCTTGCCCGAGGTCGCATAGGTGTCGCCGATGTCGACGAAGGCCATCCGCGTGGGCTTGTGCTCACCGACGACCATCGCCACCGTCGATCCAAGGCCCCCGTACGCGAGGTGCTCTTCGGCCACCACTATGGCGCGCGTCTCGTTCGCCGCCTTCACGATGCAATCGGTGTCGATGGGTTTGACCGTGTGCATGTCGAGAACGCGCGCCTGAATTCCATCGGCGGCGAGACCCTCGGCCGCGTCGAGCGCCATTGCGACCATGATCCCGTTGGCAATGAGGGTGATGTCATCGCCCTCTCTGAGCGTGTTTGCTTTGCCGATCTGAAAATCGCTTGCCGGCCCGTAGAGGAGCGGCACCCCCGGCCGGCCGCAGCGCATGAAGGTCGGCCCCTCACGCTCGAGCAATGCGTGTGTTGCGATCGACGCGCTGGGTCCGTCCGCAGGCACCACCACCGTCATCCCCGGGAAGGCGCAAGCCTGAGCCACGTCCTCGACCGCCATCTGGCTGGGACCGTCCTCGCCGATGGAGATGCCTGCGTGCGTCCCGACGAGCTTCACGTTGAGGTTGGGGAAGGCAACCCCCATGCGAATCTGGTCGAACGCGTTGCTCAACAGAAAGGTAGAGAAAGAAGCTACAACCGGGATCTTGCCGGCCGCGGCGAGGCCCGATGCGATGCCGATCATGTTCGACTCGGCGATCCCCACGTTGAAGAAACGATCGGGATACATGTCTTTGAACTTGTTCGTGAAGGTCGAGTTGTTGACGTCTCCATCGATTACGATGACATCCTTGTTCGCGCCCGCCTCGGCGAGCGCTTCGCCGAACGCTTCCCGCGTGGCGGGGCCCGTCTCGAACGACACGCGTGACAGCCCGAAGCTCATAACTCAGCTCCAATCTCCTGTAGGGCCCTCGCCTCTTCCTCCTTGGGGATGGGCTTGCCGTGCCACTTGTCCTGCGCCTCCTCGAGAAGCGACACGCCCTTTCCCTTGACCGTGCGGGCGATGATCGCCTGGGGCTTGCCCGAGACACCGCGCGCCCAATCGAACGCGGCCGCGACCTCGTCGAGGCTGTGTCCGTCGATCTCGCGCGCCTCCCAGTTGAACGATTCGAATTTGTCTACGAGCGGATCGAGCGGCTGCACCTTGGCGACGGCGTCGGTTTGCTGGTGGCGGTTGCGGTCCACGATCAGCGTGAGATTATCGAGACCGTGGTTGCCGGCGTGCATTGCGGCCTCCCACACCTGTCCCTGCTCGACCTCTCCGTCGCCGGTCATCACGTAAGTCCGGAAGTCGCTCTCGTCCAACCGGGCCGCATGAGCGTGACCGATGCCCATCGACAGCCCCTGGCCGAGCGATCCCGTGGACGCCTCGACGCCGGCCAGCCGCCGCATGTTCGGATGGCCCTCGAGAGGCGAGCCCATCTTCCTCAGGGTCATCAGGTCTTCGACGGGGAAGAAGCCGGCCTCGGCGAGCACCGCATACAGGCCCGGTGCCCCGTGGCCCTTCGACAGGATGAAGCGGTCCCTGTCCGGCTGGTGCGGTTGCTGGGGATCGTAGCGGAGCACGCCGCCGAAGTAGAGGACGGCGACGACTTCGACCATCGACAGGGAGGTCGAGGGGTGGCCGGATCCCGCCTCGGTGGTGGACCTCACGATGTTGTGGCGGAGCCTTCTGGCGACGCGTTCGAGCTCGGTGCGCTCCTCGGTGCGAGCCTGCGGCATGCATCCTCCTGACGGTGAAGTCGGGCCTGCGACCTATCCAAACACACGCCCACGGGGGGTCGCGCTACCGTCGCGCCTTCCCCTTAATATGACTTGATGTCCGATCAACCGTCCTCCTTCAGCGCGCCCAGGGGAACCCGAGACCTGCTTCCCCCAGAGTCGTGGCGCTGGCACCGCGTCTTCGACGTGGCTCTCAATCGCGTGTTCGGACCCGCGGGCTACGAGCCCATGGACACCCCGATCTTCGAACACACGGAGGTCTTCGAGCGCGGGGTGGGTGAGGCGACCGAGGTCGTCAGCAAGCAGATGTACACGTTTAACGACCGAGGCGGGCGCTCGCTGACGCTGAGGCCCGAGGCCACGGCGGGGATCGTCCGGGCGGTGCTCGAGAACCGGCTCGACAGGGGATCGCTGCCGGTGAAGCTTCTCTGCTGGGGCCCGATGTTCCGCCAGGAGCGCCCTCAGAAGGGGCGCTACCGGCAGTTCACTCAGATCGACATCGAGGCGATCGGCTCGGAGGGCCCCGCCATCGACGCCGAGATCATCGAGCTCGCAGCTCGGTTCTTGAGCGAGGCGGGGGCCGAGTGCAGGTTGCTGCTCAACTCCCTGGGCCACCTGGATGGGTCATGCCGGCTCGGATACCTGAAAGCACTGGTGGACTACCTCCGCACCCACGAGAACGAGCTCGCCCCGGAGGACCGGAGCCGGATCGACGACAACCCACTGCGTGCGTTCGACTCGAAAGAGGAGCCCACCATCGCGGTGATGAAGGGCGCGCCCGCGATCACCGACCACCTGTGCAACGACTGCGAACAGCACTTCGACGAGGTGCGACGTTTGCTCGACGCTCTGGACCTCGAGTACACGATCGACCATACGCTCGTGCGCGGGCTCGACTACTACACGCGGACCGCCTTCGAGTTCGTCTCGGATGATGTCGGAGCACAGGCGTCGGTTCTCGGAGGGGGGCGCTACGACGGGCTCGCCGAGTCCCTGGGCGGAGGACATCTGCCCGGCATCGGTTTCGCTCTGGGCGTCGACCGCCTCCTGCTCGCGTCGCGCACACTGAGCGAGTGGCAACCCCGCCACGTGGGTGTCTTCGTCGTGGCCCTCGGGGACCGGGCCAGGAGTGAGGCGTTGCCCATCGTGACGGAACTGCGGCGGGCGGGGGTCGGGGCCGACTGGGACCTCATGGGCCGGGGCATGAAGGGTCAGATGAAGTCGGCCGATCGCTCGGGGGCGAATTGGGCTGTGATTCTCGGCGACGACGAGCTCGACGCCGGCGAGGTGACGCTCAAGGACCTCGCCACGGGCGAGCAGCAGCGCATTGCTCGAGGGCAACTGGTGATCCGAGTACGGGCGAAAGAGTCTTAAGCGTGCTGCGCTCACACCGATGCGGTGACCTTCGAGCCGACCACGCCGGAACGCCGGTCACGTTGTGCGGATGGGTGCACACGCGCCGCGACCACGGTGGCGTGATCTTCATCGATCTACGCGATGTGGCGGGGCTCGTCCAGATCGTGTTCAACCCCGAGATCTCGCGCGGCTCCTACGAGATCGCGGAGTCGTTGCGAAGCGAGTTCTGCATATCGATCGCCGGCGAGGTTCGCGCTCGGCCCTCCGGCACCGTCAACGACAAGATCCCCACCGGCGCCATCGAGGTCGCGGCCGGCGAGATCGAGATTCTCTCTCGCAGTGACACTCCTCCATTCCAGATAGACGAGCACGCGGACGTGGACGAGATGCTTCGCTTGCGCTACCGCTATCTCGACCTCCGCCGGGATCGCATGCAACGCAATCTGCAGATGAGGCATCGCATCGTGAGCGCGATACGCCGCTTCTACGACTCCGAGGGCTTCACCGAGGTCGAGACCCCGATGCTCACGCGTGCCACACCGGAGGGCGCGCGCGATTACCTCGTTCCCGCACGCCTTCACCCCGGTTCGTTTTACGCGCTTCCGCAGAGCCCCCAATTGTTCAAGCAGCTCCTGATGGTGTCGGGGCTCGATCGCTACTACCAGATCGTTCGGTGTTTCCGCGACGAGGACCTGAGGGCCGATCGACAGCCCGACTTCACGCAGCTGGACGTCGAGATGAGCTTCGTTGAGGTCGAGGACGTCCTCGAATCCACCGAGCGCATGTTCAAATCCGTCTGGCGCGAGGTGCTGGGTGTCGAGCTCGCAGACTTCGTGCGTCTTCCGTTCGGCGAATCGATGGATCGCTTCGGAACGGACAAGCCGGACCTGCGCTACGGGATGGAGCTCGTCGATCTCGCGGACGTATTCGCGTCGACCGAGGTCAAGGTCTTCCGCTCGGTACTCGATGACGGAGGACTGGTCAAGGCGCTTATCGTCGAGGGCCGGGGCGGCCTCGCGCGCAAGGAGCTCGATGCGTTGGTCGACCAGGCCAAGTCGCTCGGGGCGAGAGGGCTCGTTTGGATCGGAGTGACACCGGACGGGCTCAAGTCGCCGCTCGACAAGTTCTTCACCGGCGACGAGCGCGCCGGGCTCCTCAAGGCGACGGGTGCGGGCGTGGGGGATCTCGTGCTGATCGTGGCCGACGCCAGCCACTCGATCGTGCACAAGGTTCTGGGGAACCTCCGGATAAGGCTCGCCGAACGCTTCGGGTTGGTGCCGGAGTACGACCCAGGCGATCCCGACTACTGGAGGTTCGCCTGGATAGTGGACTTCCCCTGGTTCGAGCGAAACGAGGAGGAGGACCGGTGGGACCCGATCCACCATCCCTTCACCGGGGTCGTCGAGGAGACCGTCGAGTACCTCGAGACGGACCCCGCGAGGGTGATCAGCAAGAGCTATGACATCACGTTGAACGGATGGGAGCTGGCCTCGGGTTCGATTCGTATCCACGACGCCGACATGCAGAGTCGCGTCTTCAGGGCCCTCGGGATCGACGAGGCCGAACAGCGGGAGAAGTTCGGGTTCCTGCTCGACGCGTTCAAGTTCGGCCCTCCTCCGCACGGAGGTATCGCTCCGGGGATCGACAGGATCGTGGCGCTGGCGGCCGGGGAGTCGAACATCCGTGAGGTCATCGCCTTTCCGAAGACCCAGACCGCCTCCGACCCCCTGACGGGGGCCCCGGCCCCGGTGTCCGACGAACAACTGGATGCCCTCTTCCTGAGGTCGGTCGCCGGGAAGGAATCTGAGCGCGAGAGCTCCCGCCAAACGGGCACTGCGGCACAAAGAAAGTCGGAGAGCCCCTAGCCTGGACGACCTCGAGCTGCTCGTCGTCAAGGAGGGCGCGCTGTTCGCCTGCTCGCGCAGCGACGGCGACGTGCGCGCGGAGCGAGCGACGGGCGAGGGCCTCTACTTCGAAGACACGCGCTACCTCTCGGAGCTGAGCCTCACCCTCGACGGCGAAGAGCCCGTGCCGCTGAACTCGTCGGCGGGTCTGGGGCACGAAGCGACGATCGAGCTCACGACCAACCCGCTGCTCGACGTTCTCCGTGTCAGACGAGTCTCGGCGGGGCGTCTCTACGAGCGGATCGAGATTCGAAACCACGGAACGGCGCGGGCCGAAACCGACGTCGCTATCACGCTGGGCGCGGACTTCGCAGACATGTTCGAGATTCGGGGCGTAGTGCCCGAGCCGCCGCGCGGACTCGCTCGGCCCGCCTCGTTCGACCGCTACCAGATTCGATTCGGTTATGAGGGAGTGGACGACACCCTCAGAGAGACGATCGTAGAGATGGACCCTCCGCCCTCGACGGCCGGCGTTTCGGGCGGACGAGTCGAAGCTCGGTGGTCGTTGCGCCTGGAACCGCACGAGTCCGCGGCCATCGACCTCCTCGTCGAGCCGTCCATCGAGGGCCGGCGAGCCTCCCCCCTCTCGTTCGAAGCTGCCGGCGAGCGGGCAGAAGGGGCAGTACGCGCGTGGTTCGAGTCGTGCCGCGAGATCGAAGGACTGCGGCCGCCCTACGACCGGGTTGTCAGCGCGGCCTTGCGGGACCTGAGCTCTTTGATCACGCCCTTCGACGACCACGACGTCTTTGCCGCGGGTATCCCCTGGTACGTGGCTCCGTTCGGGCGCGACTCGCTGATCACCGCCTACGAGATGCTGGGTGTGAATCCCGAACCTGCGCGCGCCACGCTTCGGTTCCTCGCCCGGCACCAGGCAACCGAGGACGATCCCCACAGAGATGCCGAGCCCGGCAAGATCCTGCACGAGCTCCGCCGAGGAGAGCTCGCCCGAGGTGGGTTCATTCCGCACACCCCCTACTACGGGTCGGTTGATTCCACTCCACTGTTCGTCGCGCTCGCGGCGGAGTACTGGAGGAGGACCAAGGATCTTGACTCGATGCTCGAGCTGAGAGCGACCCTGGATGCGGCGTTGCGATGGATCGACGAGTTCGGCGACCTCGACGGCGACGGCTTTATCGAATACGAGAGACGGTCGCCGTCCGGACTGCGCAACCAGGGGTGGAAGGACTCCGACGATTCGATCGTGCACGCCGACGGGGCGCTCGCGACAGGACCCATCGCGCTCGTCGAGGCCCAGGGCTACGTCTATATGGCGAAGCATCAGATCGCCGAGGTCTACGCCGCCATGGGCGACCGAGGACGCGCCGAGGTCCTTCGACACGAAGCGGGCCGGTTGAAGAAGAGCTTCAACGACGCTTTCTGGATGCCGGAGGGGACTTTTGCCCTGGCGCTCGACGGTCGGAAGAATCGGATCTGCTCGGTGACCTCGAACCCGGGGCACTGCCTCTTCACGGGCATCGTCGACTCGGACAAAGCCGCGGATGTGGCTAGGCGCCTGACGAGTCCGGAGGTGTTCTCGGGTTGGGGAGTCCGGACGCTTGCGTGCGACTGCGGGGCGTTCGACCCCACGAGCTACCACAACGGCTCCGTGTGGCCGCATGACAACGCGATCATCGCGACCGGGCTTCGGCGCTACGGCTTCTGGGGTGAGGCCGAGCTCATCTCGGCCGCGATGTTCGATGCCGCTCTGCAGGCCCCCGACGCGCGTCTGCCCGAGCTGTTCTGCGGATTCGACCGGATAAAGGACGTCCCGTACGTGCCCTATCCCGTCGCATGCCGGCCCCAGGCTTGGGCCGCCGCCGCACCCCTGATGCTGCTGGGAATCTGAGCGCGGGAGCTCCCGCCAAACGGGCACTCAGGCACAAAGATAACCAGATTCGGGATCCGGCCCCTCTACTCTGAAGTTCGGACGGCGGCCCGGGCCCGCGCCTTGAGGACGGCTTGTTCGACCCAAGCCGGGTGATCTCGAAGCTGGGGCCGGGTGAAGACGAGCATGTGCCAGCCCTCGTTGACGAGCTCCGTCAGGCGCCGCCGGTCCCGCTCGAATGACTCTCGATCGGAGTGGAAGGCGTACCCATCCAGCTCGATTCCGATTTTCAGTTCGGGATAGGCGAAGTCGAGCCTGGCGACGAGATGCCCATCGACGAAGACCGGGTACTGCGCCACCGGTTCGGGCACGGTCCGCTCGCGGACGAGGGTCAAGAAGTCCCGCTCGAGCGGGCTCTCGACGGGCGATCTCTCGTCGGTCCGCTCCTCAATGAGCTTCCTCAGGTTGGTTGTCCCATTGCGCCCCTGAACGGCCGTCGCCTCGAGCCGTCGAGAAAGTGAGTCGAGCGCCACACCTCGGTGCAGGGCCGTGTCAAGGGCCCGCGCCAGGGTTCCGAGAGAGACGACACCGGCCAGGTCGAGCAGGGTGCGCGGGACCGTGCTCACCCGAATGCCATGGACGATCGTGACGTCGCCCGGCGGCCAGGCGGCTCGGCGATGGACGAGGACATCGCAGCTGCGAACCGAGCCCCTGGTCGTGATCTCGATGAGAGGCGGCCCCCCACCCGGGAGTTCGTGAATCTCGGCACCCGTGCGATGGGAGGCGAAGGCCTCGTGTCCGGCCCAGAGTTGGGCTGCGACGATGTCCTGCTCTCGGCTGGGCCCGGCTCCGAGCAACCTGTAAACCCCCGGGCGGACGCGGCGCAGCACCCCGCGGGAGACCAGGCGTCCGATGGCGGATTCCGACAGGCAGAGCTCGGCCAACTGAGCGCGGGTGACGAGACCGAACTGGCCCTCGGCGAGCACGAAGAGATGCCTCAATTGGTCGTCGGGCGGGAGTCGAGGGCTCACGAGTCCATCCAAGGGCAACGAGGGTCGGAGAACTGTGACGTGAGTCACTCGGCCGCCGATTTCTTTGTGCCCTCACGCCCGTTTTGCGGGAGCTCCCGCGCTCAGATCCCTATAGAGGCTTTCTTTGTGCCGTAGTGCCCGTTTTGCGGGAGCTCCCGCACTCAAAATCCTAGAGAGGCGTGCGAGCATGAGGCCGTGGATCTGTTCGAGAGCAACCTCGAGGCCCGGTTCGACTCGTTCGCTCCCGTCGCCGCGCGTATGCGCCCCCAGTCCATGGACGACGTCGTGGGCCAGGACCACCTGCTCGGCGAGGGCCGGGCTCTGCGCGCTCTCATCGAGTCGGGAGAGCTCAGCTCGATCGTGCTGTGGGGGCCGGCGGGAACCGGCAAGACGACCCTGGCCTACATCATCGCCAAGTCCACGGGCGCGCACTTCGAGTCGATGAGCGCAGTCAGCGCCGGGGTCGCCGAGGTTCGCAAGCAGATCCGGGCCGCGCGAGATCGGCTCGGGCAGCAGAACGCGCGCACGGTGCTGTTCCTCGACGAGATCCACCGCTTCAACAAGGCGCAGCAGGACGCGCTCCTACCCGCGGTCGAGAACGGCTGGATCGCGCTGGTCGGCGCCACCACTGAGAACCCCGGGTTCGAGATCAACACACCCCTGATGAGCCGCAGCCTCTTGTTCAGGCTCGAGCCCCTGACCGTCGACGACGTCAAGGAGATCGTCCGCAGAACGCTGGCCGACTCCGAGCGCGGGCTCGGGAAGCTCGACGTTGCCATCGACGAGGAGGCTCTCGATCACATCGCGGAGCGCAGCGGTGGTGATGCCCGCGCAGCATTGAACGTCCTCGAGGCCGCGGCCATGATCGCGACCACCACTACCGGAACGATCGAGTTGGCCATCGCCGAGGAAGCGCTCCAGCAACGAGCCATTCCCTACGACAAGGCGGGCGACTGGCACTTCGACGTCATCAGCGCGTTCATCAAGTCGATGAGGGGGAGCGATCCGGACGCGGCCGTCTACTGGATGGCGCGCATGCTGGACTCCGGGGAGGACCCCCGCTACATCGCCCGCCGCATGGTCGTCTTCGCGAGCGAGGACGTCGGCAACGCGGATCCGAGCGCCCTGCAGGTTGCGGTGGCGGCCCACCACGCGCTCGAGTTCGTGGGGCTTCCCGAGGCGAGGATCAACCTCAGCCAGGCGGCGACCTACCTGGCCATCGCTCCCAAGTCCAACGCCGCCTACAAGGCCATCGGGGCCGCGCTCGAGGACGTTCGCTCGGCGGGGCCCCAGCCGGTGCCCGACCATCTCAGGGACGCGAACTCGCCGGCGAGCCGAGCGACGGGCGCGGGGAAGGGCTATCGCTACCCGCACGACCACGGAGGCTGGGCCGCGCAGCAGTATCTGCCCGACGGGCTCGCCGACCGGCGCTACTACGAGCCGGTAAGGGGACGAGAAGCGGAGCTCAAACGCCAGCTCGACGAGCGCAAGAAGAGTTCGTCTTGATTTCTTTGTGCCTTCACGCCCGTTTTGCGGGAGCTCCCGCACTCAAAATCCTAGAGACGATTTCTTTGTGCCGTAGTGCCCGTTTGGCGGGAGCTCCCGCGCTCAGAATCCGGTTTTGGGGGCGGCGGGGTAGGGTCTGGTGATGATCAAGTCAGTCATCAAGATCGCTCTGGGCGCGGCGCTGGCGCTCACTCTGGATCGCTGGATCGAAGAGCGGCGCAAGAGGTGGAACCCGAGCGCGGTCATCGGCCGGGGGCTGGACACGGCGAATCAGCGTCTCGAGCAGAAGCGCGCCCGCAAGGCCGCCGCTCCGGGACGCACGACATCCTGACCGACCGAGCCAGGCAAAGCGGGAAACATGGATTCGAGCATCATTCGCGATCGTTTTCTCGCGTTCTTTGAAGAGCGCGGGCACGCGCGCGTCCCCTCGGCCTCCGTGATACCGAACGACCCCTCGTTGCTGTTCACGAACGCCGGAATGAACCAATTCAAGCCGTACTTCGTCGGCGAGCAGACCGCGCCCTACAAGCGGGCCGTGAGCGTGCAGAAATGCATGCGCGCGGGCGGCAAGCACAACGACCTCGAGGAGGTGGGGCGAACCACCCGCCACCTGACCTTCTTCGAGATGCTGGGCAACTTCAGCTTCGGTGACTACTACAAGTCCGAGATCTGTTCCTGGTCGTGGGAACTGGTGACCGAGGGCTGGGGGATGGACCCCGAGAAGCTGTGGATCACCATCTACGAGACCGACGACGAGGCGGAAGCCATCTGGGTGGACGAGGTCGGCGTCCCCCCCGAACGAGTTCATCGGCTCGGTAGGAAGGACAACTTCTGGGACATGGGCGTCGCCGGACCCTGCGGACCGTGCTCCGAGATCCACGTCGACCGCGGTGAGGCGTTCGGCCCGGCCTCCGAGCGAGGTCCGATCGACAATGATGAGCGGTACATCGAGTTCTGGAACCTCGTGTTCATGCAGAACGACTGCAACGCGGACATCGAGCCGGTAGCGGACCTGCCGCGCAAGAACATCGATACGGGCGCGGGACTCGAACGCATCGCGATGATCCTGCAGAACAAGCGCTCAATACTCGAGACCGATCTCCTTCTCGGCATGATCGAGAAGGCCTCCTCGATCACCGGACGCGCGTACGGCGAGGACGAGCGCGTCGACTTCGGACTGCGCGTGCTGGCGGATCACGGGCGCTCGGTAACGTTCCTGATCGCCGATGGCGTGCTTCCGTCGAACGAGGAGCGCGGTTACGTCCTGCGCCGGGTAATGCGCCGGGCCATTCGGCACGCTCGCCTCATCGGGCACGAACAGGGAGTTCTGCCGGGCCTGGTCGACCGCTGTGTCGAGCTGATGGGCGATGTCTATCCCGAGATCGTCGAACGTCACGAAGTCATCAAAGAGATCGTGAGCCGCGAGGAAGAGCGTTTCACGTCGACCTTGAAGCAGGGACTTTCCCTGCTCGAGAACGAGGTGGACAAAACGAAGGGAACGGGCGACTCCAAGCTCGGAGGTGACGTCGCGTTCAAGCTGCACGACACCTTTGGCTTCCCGATCGACCTCACCACGGAGATCGCGGCCGAGTCGGGACTCGAGGTGGACCGAAGCCGGTTCTCGGAGTTGATGACCGCCCAGCGCGAGCGCGCACGGGCCGCTCGCGCCGGAGGAGGAGAGCAAACGGCAAACGAGGCCATCGCTGCGATCGCGCAGGGCCGTGGAGCAACCGAGTTCCTGGGCTACGAGCACCTGACGACCGAATCCGAGATCGTCGGCCTGGTCGATGGAGCCTCGAGCGTCGAGGTGGCAGGCGAAGGAAGCGAGGTCGACGTCGTTCTCGATCGCACGGTGTTCTACGCCGAGGGCGGAGGTCAGGTCGGCGATACGGGAATACTGCGCTCTTCGTCGGGCGAGGCGCGCGTCGCCGACGCACGACGGCTTCTGCCCGGGGTGACGGGGCACAGGGCGAGGGTCACGGCCGGCGAGCTGCGCGTGGGCGACGCGGTCGTGGGAGTGGTGGACGCTCGGGCCCGGCGAGGCTCCGAGCGAGCGCATACCGCAACGCACATCCTTCACTGGACGCTGCGCGACCGCCTGGGCGAGCACGCGACGCAAGCGGGCTCCCTGGTCGAACCGGGCCGCCTCCGTTTCGATTTCAATCACTTCGACGCGCTGGGCGACGCCCAGGTGGCGGACATCTCGGCCGAGTTGCAGTCGAGGGTGCTGACCGATGACGGTGTTCGTGCATTCGAAACGAGCTTCGATTACGCGAAGTCGATCGGGGCAATGGCAATCTTCGGCGAGAAGTACGGTGACTTCGTGCGAGTCGTCGAGGTGGGGGACTACTCGAGAGAGTTGTGCGGTGGCACCCACGTCCCGCACACGGGCAACATCGGCGTCGTCGTCCTGACGGGGGAGGGCTCGATCGGCTCCAACCTCCGACGTGTGGAGGCGCTGGTCGGCCAGGAGGGGATCGACCACCTCGCCCAGCGTGCAGCCTTGCTCGAGCAGACCGCGCATCTACTGCGCGCGCAGCCCGACGAGGTCGCGGAGCGCGTCGAGCGCCTGCTGGCTCAGAGCAAGGAGATGGAGCGCAAGCTTGCCGAAGTCGAGCGCAAGGGAGCGGACGCGGACGCGACCTCGCTCGCCGAGGCGGCCGTCGACCTCGACGGTACCCGGCTGGTCGTGGCCCGGCGCGATCTGACCGTCGATGCGTTGCGGAGCCTGGCCCAGAACCTGAGGGGCCGGCTGGGTTCCGCCGTCATCGTCCTCGGCTCTGCCGGTGAGGGACGCGCGAACCTGGTAGGTGCGCTGAGCAAAGACCTCGTGGATCGAGGATTGAACGCGCGCGATCTGCTGAAGCCGGGAGCCGACCTTCTCGGGGGAGGGGGCGGCGGAAAGCCGGACCTCGCGATCTCCGGCGGACCCAATTCGGGGGCCGTGGACGACGCGATCGAGGCCGTGACGGTTGCGGCGAAGGATGCCATTCGGCGGTGATCGTCGGAATCGATCCGGGCGAGCGCAGGGTGGGTGTCGCGGTAGCCGACCTCGAAACTCGGTTCGCGCGCCCCCTCGAGGTCATCGACCGGCAAGAGGTCGACGCCATCGGGAGAATCTCGGCAATAGTGCAGGAAATGGGAGCGGATCTCATAGTGGTAGGGCGGCCGACCGGGCTCTCCGGCCGCTCGGGGCCGGCAGTTGAGTCACAGGGCGAGTTCGTTGCGGCCCTGAGGGAGGGTGTGTCCGTCGAGGTGCGGGAGTTCGACGAGCGTTTTACTTCGGTCGTCGCCGATCGAGGGCTACGCTCCGCCGGCGTCAAGGGCAAAGACCTCAAGACGCGCCGGGACGCGGTGGCAGCCCAGATCATGTTGCAGGGCTATCTCGACGCGACAAAGCCATCGATCGAAGGGGAGCGGCCATGAGTCTGACGCGGCGCGGCAAGGCCGTGGCCACACTCGTCGTCCTCTTCCTTCTCCTCGGGATTCCGGCGGCCGTGGGCGTCGTGTACCTGAACTCGATCGGGGTCACGTCGTCGAGCTCGCCCGGTGAGCCGGTCGAGGTCGAGATTCCCGAGGGCACCACCATGACCGAGGTCGGCGAGATTCTCGAGGCGGAGGGAGTCATCAAGTCGGCCCAAGGCTTCAGGTTCGTCTCGTTCCTGGGGGGAGGCGACGAGGGGATTCAGGCCGGGACCTACGAACTGTCGACCGGTCTGTCCGCTCGCGACGCGCTCGACAGGATGCTCGAGGGCCCCGAGGTGAGGTTCATCACGGTCACCTTTCCCGAGGGGGCGTGGTTGCCGGAGTTCGCCGAGAGGCTCGACGAGGACACCAGCATCAGGGGCCGGGATTTCCTAAGGGTGCTCGAGTCCGGCGAGGTGAAGTCGAGCATCCTCCCCAAAGACTCGAACAACTTCGAGGGGCTGCTGTTTCCCTCCACCTACCAGGTGGTCGAAGAGGACACCGCGCAGACGCTTGCCCAACGTCTGGTCGACGAGACCGAGAAGCAACTGGCGAAGGTCGACACCTCGAGGGTCGAGGCGATGGGGTATTCGAAGTACGAGATCCTGAACGTCGCCTCGATGATCCAGGCCGAGGCCGGAGTGAGCCGGGACCGCGGCAAGATAGCGCGCGTGATCTACAATCGGCTCGACGAGAACATCGCGCTCGGTATCGACGCGACGGTGATCTACGCGCTCGGGGAGAGGAAGAACTCGCTTACCTCCTCGGACCTCGAGATCGACTCGCCCTTCAACACGCGCAAGGTCGCGGGGCTTCCGCCGACCCCCATCGGCGCGCCGGGCGCGGAGGCCATTGAGGCGGCCGCGAAGCCGGTCGAGGGACCCTGGCTCTATTACGTGCTCAGCGACTGTGACGGAAAGCATGCGTTCTCCGTCGACTACGAGGACTTCCTCGCGGACAAGGCCGATTATCAGAACCTGACCTGCTGATGGCCGTGGGAGGCAAGAGAGACGCGTCTCATTTCGTCGGCGTGCTCGGCTGGCCTCTCGAGGTGACGCTGTCACCCCTCATGCACAACGTGGGCTTCCGCCGGCTAGGCCTCGACTGGATCTACTTGCGCTGGCCCGTCGCGCCGGACGATCTCGACCACGCCGTGCGCGGTTTGCGCGCCCTTGGAGCGGACGGAGCGAACGTGACCATGCCGCACAAGGAGTCGATCGTCGAGCACCTCGATTCTCTCGACGAGGATGCCGGGGCGATCGGCGCGGTCAACACGGTCCGGCGCTCCGGGAAAGAGCTGATTGGTCACAACACCGACGTCGTCGGGTTCTCGGAGTTCCTGGTCGAGGACGCAGGCTTCCAACCGGATGGCACCAGCGCGCTCGTGCTGGGGGCCGGGGGAGCGGCGCGCGCGGTCGTCAAGGCACTCGGGAATCTGGGGGCCGGTGACGTCACGATCGCGGCGCGCAACCGGGAGGCGGGGGCGAGCGTCGCGGCTCTGGCCGACGATGCGACGCGGTCGGCGCGCGCCATCGGCTGGGAGGACGCGTCGGATCTCATCGATGGCGTCGACCTCGTCGTCAACGCGACGCCCATCGGGATGCGGGGCGAGGCCCTGCTGAGCCGGGGCACTTTCAGGCCGAACCAGTGTGTGATCGACCTCATCTACTCGCCGCCGACGACTCCGCTGATCGAGCGCGCCCGGGCGAGCGGTGCCAACGGGTGGGGCGGACTCGGGATGCTGGTGCGTCAGGCGGCCGCCTCGTTCGCCATCTGGACCGGCCAGCAGGCCCCCCTGGACGCCATGTCGGCCGCCGCGATAAGGGGGATCGGCCACCATCACTAGAGCATCGGCCCGCTTCGGTTCAATTTCTGCGCATGCGGTTGTAGCGTGACCTCAACTCGGGCCGTTTCCATGCCGATTTCCTAGAGGCGGCCCCAATGACCGTGAGGGCCCATCAGGGAGGATCAATGAGCAAGGCCGAACAGCTAGCAGCCGTACTTGACGAGTTTCTGTCGGTGTCCCTCGATGTCGAGGCCGCCGCCGTCGTCAGTTCGGATGGATTGCCGATGGCCTCGGCGCTACCACCGGACGTCAAAGAGGACCGTCTCGCAGCGATGAGCGCGGCCCTGCTCAGTCTGGGCGAGCGCGCCGCGGAAGGACTGGACAAGGGCGAGCTTGCGCAGGTCTACGTCGAGGGCTCGGCCGGCAACGTCGTCCTCATGGCCGCCGGCCGGCACGCGGTCCTGGTTGCGATGACGGCGAAGCACGCCAAGGCCGGCCTCGTCCTCTACGAAATGCGAAGCAGCGCCCGCCGAGTCGAGCAGGTGCTCGAGGAGCCCGCGAGCATCGACCGGAACTACGGTCGTCACGAGGCGGTCGTGTCGCGGCACAGCGTCGACCCGACTCCCGCCCCGCCGCCCGAGGAGAGCCCCTTCACCGCGATCTCCGAAGCCGAGCCCACGACGCCCGCCTGGGAGGACCAGGCGGTTCAGGCGACTCCGGACTGGGAGGCCCAGCCGGGCGCGGAACCGGCCTCGTCCACGGAGTGGGCGGAGCAAGCTCAGGGCGACGTCGATGAGGGCTCCGAACCGTGGGGCGAAGAGCCCGGGGGCCAAGATCAGGGCGGACACGCCCACGAGGCCACCGGCCCACAGGGCGAGCAACAGCCCGACGAGGGACACCAGGTGTCCGACCAGAGCCACGGTTCGACCGAGCAGTGGTCGCAGGAGCAGTCCGAAGATGTACAGCGGGAGGACCGACCGAAGCAATGGGACGACGAACAGAGGGACGAGAACTCGTCCTTCACGTCCTGGTAGACGCGAGCAAGAGGGGATAGGGAGCTAAGTGCTCAAAGGGACACTCGACGACTTCAGCTTGCCGGACATCTTCCGGCTTGCCGCGCTCGCCAACAAGACGGGCCGGCTCGAGGTCGAGCGCCGCAACGGAAGCGGGCGGGTTTACTTCCGCGACGGGGAGGTCTACTACGCAGAGTCCACCAAGTCCAAGGAACGCCTCGGGCGCAAGTTGACGCGCTCGGGCTGGGTGACGGACCAGCAGCTCAGGCGCGCCATGGTCGAACACGAGCAGACCGGTCGTCGAGTGGGCGAGATCCTCGTCGAGCAGGGGGCCGTTGAGGAGGAGCAAATCGAGTGGGCGGTTCGCAGCCAGATCGAGGACGGCGTCTTCGACCTGCTGCGCTGGGACCTCGGTGCTTTCGTCTGGGAACCGGACGTCGAGATCGAGGTCGAGGTGCCTCTCACGGTCACGGTGGAGAACCTGATCATCGAGGCATCGCGTCGCCTGGACGAGATCTCGCAGATCAGGAAGAAGATCCCCTCGGCCGACGTGGTTCTCGCCATGGCCGCACGCCCGCCGGACGGCGCTCACCAGATCAACATCACCTCCGAGGAGTGGCAGGTCCTGGTTCTCGTCGACGGCCGCCGCACGGTCGAGGACATCGCAACCAGCACCGGCGCCGAGGCGTATCAGACGACGAGACTGCTGTTCGGCCTCATGAACGCGGGGCTGATCGAGCACAAGCACGTGCCCGTCGAAGGCTCGGTCGAATCCGACCGGCCCTCCTCCAGATCGTTGCAGGATAGGCAGGGCGGGGCGGGCTCGGCAGGACCGCAGGGAGGCGACCGCTGGCACAAGTCCGCCGACCCGGACAGCAACGTGGTCGAGTTGCAGCGGGGCTCGGACGCCGAGCCCGAGGGTGACCAGGAGCGGCCGGCCGTGACGACGCCACCCGCGCCTCCTCCCGCTCCCGAGAGCTACCCCGAGGACGAGGACTCGTTCGTTGCCGATCGCGGCCCGGAGCAGGGTCGAGCGCCCAGTCCGCCTCACCCCCGTCGAAGCGACGATGAGGGCGAGGACGAGGTCTCCCAGCGCGAGCAGGTTCCTCCCCCCTCCCCGAGACGGCCCGGGGGGCCGAGGGTCGACCGTGCCGCCGTCGTGCGAGAGCTCGCGGGGCTCTTCAACGAAGAGAACAAGCCGCGCCCCCGGGCGGTGCCGTCGGGCGACAGGAACGAGAGCGAGCGGCCCGAGCCCACGCAGAAGCGGCGAGTCGAGGACGACGACCAGGTCGACCGCAAGCTCATCGGGCGCATGATCGACGGCGTGAAGGAGCTGTGAGATGAGGCGCGTCCCGAAGGCGAAGGCTCACAGATCGACCTCACAGCGACCACTGAAGATCGTCGTCACCGGACCGTTCGCTGCCGGAAAGACCACTCTGATCGAGACCATCAGCGAAGTGGCGATCGTCGCCACCGAACGAGACGTCAGCGAGCACGCCCTTGAGTCGGGAAAGACGCGGACGACGGTCGCGATGGACTTCGGCAGGCTGACCTTCGGCGAAGACTGCTCGTTGTTCCTGTTCGGTACCCCCGGCCAGCGCAGGTTCGAGATGATGTGGGAGATCCTGTCCGAGGGCATGATCGGTTTCATCCTCCTGGTCCACGCGGCCGATCCTCGCTCGCTCGAGGAGGCGGCGCACATCTTCGAGCAATTCAAGCGCTACGCGGACGTTCCTTACCTGGTGGGCGTCACCCACTCGGACCTCACCGATACGCCGGACGAGGTGCTCGTCGAGGACGCGCGGAGGCGCCTGGCCCTGCCGGATGAGGTCAAGGTGGTCGTCTGTGACCCCAGGAACAGGGAGGACGTGAAGTCGCTGATGCTGACGATCCTCTACGAGGTCCACCAGCGCATCGAGGCCAAGGCTGTGGCCGGATGAGGGGCTCACGCCGAGCAGCACGGAGTGCGCCGCGCGGAAGGAAACGACGAGGCCTGTGGTCGCTCATCAGCAGGCTGTTCGGCACGCCCAAGGGACGCCACGTGGCGGGCGCCCCCCAGCCGCCACGCCCGATTGCGATCGAACCCGGCCCCCGGGTAGCCGCCGAGGCCCCCGAGACCCCGCCGTCCGAGTCCTCGGGTGCCGAGGCGGCTCCCATTGGGGAATCCGAGATCGCCGACTTCACGCCGGCGTCGGCCTCCGTCGCAACGGCCGTGCAGGCATCGGTCCCGGCAGCGACGACCCCCGCCGGGCTGGCCTCGGTGCGGCTCATCTTCACCGACGGCAGCGTCGTGCCGTTGCCCGCGGGCTCCGTTGAGGAGCGCCAGGCTGAGTACCTCGCCAGACGCGTCCTGGAGGCCGGCGGACGCGGGTAACCAAGGCCCTGCGGTAGCCTCAAAACCCCCTTCCTTCGGCTTTAGTCGAGGCGGCGACAGCCGATAAAATCCTCAAGAGAGAACAAGGGTCTTTTGACCTCCATCTTCGAGCTTTAGGGGCCAATGAGCGTGAGCACCCAGGTACGCGCGGGAGGGCAGCTGGATCAGCTGCTTCTGGCTCGCGGCCTGCTCAGCGACGAACAGCTCACCGAGGCCAGGGAGACCGCCCAGCAGAAGGGACGATCGCTCGGCAGGGTGCTCATCGAGCTCGGCTACGTCACCGAGGCCGGTCTGGTGGCCATTCTGGCCGAGCAGCTCGGCCTCGAGTTCATCGACCTCGGAGACGCCTCTCTCGACGCTTCGGCGATCGCGCTCGTCCCCGAGGCCACCGCTCGCCGACACTCATGCATTCCGGTTCGTTTCGAGGACGACAAGCTCGTCCTCGCCATGGCGGACCCGGCCAACGTGGTCGCCGTCGACGACATCAGGGCGCTCACCAAGCGGGACGTCGTCACCGTGGTCGCGACCAAGGTCGACGTCCAGGGCGCGATCAGCCGCTACTACCGGCTCGACTCGGCGGCCGAGAGCCTCGCCGAGGAGGCCGCCGCGGCCACCGACGCCGAGCAGAAGTCCCTCGAGGAGGCCGTGGGCTCCGCGGGGGCCGAGGACGCGCCGATCATCAAGCTCGTCAACCTCCTGATCACCCAGGCCGTCAACGACCGCGCGTCGGACATCCACATCGAGCCGCAGGAGCGAGACGTGCTCGTTCGTTACCGCGTGGACGGGGTGCTTCACGAGGTCATGCGCCCGCCCAAGTCGGTCCAGGCCGGCATGACGTCCCGCCTGAAGATCATGGCGGACGTCAACATCGCGGAGCGACGCCTTCCGCAGGACGGCCGCATCAGCCTGACCGTGCAGGGAAAGCAGATCGACATTCGAGTAGCGACTCTGCCGACGGTTCATGGCGAGAAGATCGTCATGCGAATCCTGGACAAGTCCAGCGTGCTGCTGAGGCTCTCGGACCTTGGGTTCCTGCCGGGAAACTACGAGCGATTCGAGAAAAGCTTCGTCAAGCCCTACGGCGAGATTCTCGTCACCGGTCCGACCGGTTCGGGAAAGTCGACGACGCTCTACGCGACGCTGAACATCCTCAACAAGCCCGATCGGAACATCATCACCGTGGAGGACCCGGTCGAGTATCGCCTCCCCGGAGTGAACCAGGTGCAGACCCATCCCAAGGCGGGCCTGACGTTCGCCTCGGCTCTGCGCTCGATCCTGCGAGCCGACCCCGACATCGTCCTCATCGGCGAGATTCGAGACCGTGAAACCGCCCAGATCTCCACCGAGGCGGCCCTCACCGGTCACCTCGTGCTCTCGACTTTGCACACCAACGACGCTCCGAGCGCTCTAACGCGACTCGTCGAGATGGGTATCGAGCCGTATCTAGTGTCATCGGCTCTGGACTGCATTCTCGCCCAGCGGCTCGCCCGGAAGCTCTGCGAGAAGTGCAAGGAGCCGTACCTTCCGACCGAGGAGGAACTGCATTCGTCCGCCTTTCCGCTGCGCGGAGAGGAAGCACCGAAGTTGTTCCAGGCGGTCGGCTGCGCGGCCTGTGCCGGCACGGGCTACAAGGGCCGTATGGCGCTGCACGAGGTCATGCCCGTCACAGAGGAGCTCGAGAAGCTCACGGTCGAGGGAGCGTCGAGCGAGGTCATGAAGAAGGTCGCCATCGAGCAGGGAATGCTAACGCTGCGAGAGGACGGGATGGAGAAGGTGCGCATGGGCCACACCTCGATCCAGGAGATCCTCCGAGTGGTCGTCTAAGCACCGAACAACACTTTGGTACGCGAAGAAGGGGGGCGATGTTTCCTCGCCCCCCTTCTTTCATTCTTCGGCTATGGCGCGCAGTCGGGATGTGTGTCGAATGCCTCCGTTCCGTCGCTGCGGCTCTCGCTGCTGCCCTGATCGGCGCTGAACCCCAAACCGCGCTTGGCGAACGCGCTCCAGATGAGGCACTGGTTGTCGCCGTCGGTCAACGCCTGGTCGGCGGCGAGGATGGCGTCACGCCCGTCGACGAAGCCCGGTCTGCAAGGCTGGAACTTCATTCCGTCCGTGACGAGCTGGATGGCGAGGTTGTTGCCACCGGTGGTCCAGCGCTTGTAGACATCATTCTTGAAGCCGTGCTCGTCGATCAGGTTCCAGTGCATCTCCCACAACATCGTGGCCCACACGTAGCCGACGCCGTGAGGAACGGCCAGCGTTTTTACATCGTCGTACGTCGACGGATTGATGGACGTGTTCGTCGAGTAGGCCGTCGGCCGGATGCCCTGAGAGTTGCGGCTCTCGTTGAAGAGGGCGTAGTTACCGACGCCGCGCGACTCGCGGTCATCGGTTGACCGTCCCGTAAGCGCGACCGCGAGATAGTCGCTCCACCCTTCGCCCATCTGCTCTTGGTTACCGAGGCAACCAACGGTTGAGGGTCCAGCGGTCAGACGGTTGGAGATCCCATGGCCGTACTCGTGCGTGATGATTCCTGCATCGAGGTCTCCGTCGCGCATGACGCCGACCTCCGGGTCGCGCGCGATGTTGCCGGTCGCGGGCAGCCCGGCTTTGATCGTGTTGCCGGCATCGAGCGAGACCATCGCAGAAGGAATGGTGATGGTCGGGTCGGCCCCGCCCATGGCGCCGGGGTTTCCCGCGATGTTGTTGGCAACCAGAGCCGCAGTCGCGCCCGCATCCTGAGCGTTCTTGACCTTCACGGTGAAGTTGCAGATGCCTCGGTCCAGCAGTGCGATCGAGCCTGAGGGGAAGCCGACCAACGGCTCACAGGCATCGGTTGTGGTACCTACTCCGTCGTCGACCAGAACGATGTCTCCCGAGACGCCTTCGGTGGAGAACTCGGGCCCGAATGCCGCGCCGCTTGCCTCGTAGGTGCCCGCTGCCGAGGACGGAGGATCGATGGTCACGACATTCGGCCGCGCGAACTGCCACAGATACATCTGCATGCGCGGACGCAATCCGTCTACGGGAGTCGAGAAGTTTGCATTGTTGAGGCCGCCGCCGTCCTGAGCCTCCCCGCGCACGTCGTCACCGCCGAGTCCGTCGTTGCCGTAGTTGTTGACTTGGAAGTTCCCGGCCTCTTCGGTGAACCCGTACTCGTAGAAGACGTCGTGAATGATGTTGTTCCAGTAGAAGAGGTTGGTAACCGCCGCATCCGAGTACGTATGTGGATGCTGAGTGAAGTCGATCGGGAAGTCGAACTCGAGCTCTGGACCGCCGTCCGGATCGCTTCCAGGGTCGGGCACACCGTCGTTGTCGTGGTCCGTGTACGCGTGAACGTTGTTCCCGCGGGTGACCGTGTACTCGGCGCCCTTGTCGCCGTCGATGTCATGCCAGCCGAAAGGCGAGGCCGACTTCGTGGCCGGGTCCTTCACGAGCGTGCGGGCGCCGTCGAGCGGGCTTTCGAAAGGCAGCTCGAAGACGCGATAGCTCGCCTTATTGGGGTTTCGGGCCGCGGCGTCAGGAATGGTCGCGTCCGCAGCGCGACCTGCCGGCGCGATCACTGCACCAGTCGCTTGAACGTCGTCGTGGTCGACGAGATCGACCTTGGCGAGCAACTCGCCCGTCTCGGCATCGACGCTCGCGTCCCAGTAGTGGTCACCGTCGACCTCTTCGATCGAGACATTCCACGCCAGGCGAAGATCGCCATCCACCAGCTGGTAGACGAGTTTGGCGGGGATCGTTCGAGTAGATACCCCACCGCTGGAGACCTCGGTCTTGCGCTGAACTCCGCGCGGACTTTCGAGGACTCTGATGTCCTTGGTGGTCTCGAGCCCCAGTTCGTCGGCCGCGTCGACGGCGGCTTCGGGCGCCGTGAGAGCGACCGTGCCCGAGGGGGGCGGAAGGTTAACGAACCTGTTGCCGACGAAGAGAACATTTCCCTCGCGGTCGATGTTGAGAGACATGTTCGCCTGGGCTACATCGATTCCACCGCGCTGCTGGCGCAGGTAGACGTGCGTAACGCGGTTGTGATCCGACTGATATGAGTCGGTTACTCGGATCTCCGCGATGTCGTCGGGTGTCAGACCCAATTCTGCTGCGTGCGCACGTACGTAGTCGACGGCGATCTGGTTCGGATCGTCCGGCGCGCCCAAGGCGCTTGAGTTTCCGAACGCCATCGGCAGCGCGAGCAGCGCCGCCAGCAGGATCACGACCGCGCGCCCTCCCCTAAAGGGCTTTCTCATATTCCCCCCTAAATGATTCAGAACCCTCTGGTTCCCTTGGGGGAGCCCCTAGTTCTTTCGGCCCCCCCATTAATGACGAATTAAAGAAAACAGCTTGCCCTTAGGCTGTCAATGGCATTTATTGGCAGAGAATGGTTTAGGGGCGCAGTTGGTTGGGGCCGTGCATAATCGCCGGACATGAAGCGCGGCGTAAGCAAGAGACAGCGGGCGGCGGGCATGTCTATTCGTGGGGCGCTGACGGCGGTCGCCCTTCTTCTCGGCGGCGGCTGCGTGATCGGAGGCGATGGGGCCTCTGGGGAGATCACGGTCGGAGCGGTGACCTTCGCCGAGAACCAGATCGTCGCCGAGATGTACGCGCAGGTCCTGGAGGACGCGGGCTACACGGTCGGCCGTCGTTTCAATTTCCAGAACCGCGAGGCGCTCCAGCCGGACATGCGCTCCGGGACAATCGACCTGGCTCCCGAGTATCTGGCGTCCCTTCTGACCACCCTCGATCCGGAGGCGGAACCGTCGCCTGACTCTGAGGACAACGTGTCCGAGTTGCAGCGGCGGCTCGAGGACGCCGGTCTCACGCTGTTGCAACCCTCGGAGGCAAACAACACGAATGCCCTCGTCGTGGACTCGGCTACTGCGGACCGGTTCAGACTCGAGAAGGTCAGCGACCTCGAGCCGGTCGCATCGACACTGGTTTTCGGGGGCCCGCCGGAATGTCCCGAACGACGCTTCTGTCTGCAAGGTCTGCGCGACGTATACGGCTTACGCTTCAAGGAATTCAGGCCGTTGGACGCGGGCGGCCCACTCACGGCTGCTGCACTCGGCAGCGAGAGGATCGACGTGGCCCTGCTCTTCACCACCTCGGGAATCATCGCTGAAAGAGGTTGGGTGGTGCTCGAAGACGATGGGGGACTGCAGGCCGCCGACAACATCACGCCGCTGGCTCGCAACGATGTCGTGACCCAAGAGCTCGCAGATCTCATCGACGCCGTGAGCGCCAGCCTGACAACCGAGACCATGACGGCGCTGAACGCGCGGGTGGAGGTCCGCAATGAAGACTTCCGAGAGGTTGCAAGCGACTTCTTACAGCAGGAGCAGCTCCTTAGTCGGAGCTGAGGTCGGTGGCTGAGTTCTCGTCCTCGGTTGCAGCCAAACTCGCGTCGGGCATTGTCACGGGAAGCACCACCGAGAACATCGAGCCCCCTCCCACGACGCTGTCGACTTCGAGCCTGCCGCCCATCAACTCCACGAGGCTCTTGGAGATGGTGAGCCCGAGGCCAATTCCGTTAACCGGCGTGGCCTCGGCCCCCAGCCGGTCGTAGGGTTCAAACAGCCGCCCGAGTTTTTCGGAGGGGATGCCGGGCCCCTCGTCGGTGACTGTGAGATGCAGGTGTGACTCGGTACGAAAGCAGCCCACCGCGACGCGGCCACCGGGCCGGTTGTACTTGATGGCGTTGGAGATCAAGTTGATGAGGACCTGATTCAGTCGCTGCAGATCGGCCGAGACGGTGGCCGTGGCGCAATCGCCGAGCGAGACCTCCACCTTGACGTCGTGTTCTGCTGCTACCTGCGAGACCATCGCCACCGCTTCCCGGACCGCTCCCTCGATTGCGACCGGGTGCATGGAAATCGACAGACCTCCCGCCTCGACGCGAGCGATGTCCAGGACGTCGGTGAGCACACCCGCGAGGTGTTTTCCGGCCTGGCGGATGCGCTCGATGATCTCGATTTGCTCGGGCTTGAGGTCCTGGCTCGCCAGGTAATGAGAGAACCCGATCATGGCGGTAAGTGGGGTGCGGAGCTCGTGACTCGTCTTGGAGAGGAAGTCGCTCTTGGCCCAGTTGGCCTTCTCGGCGACATCCTTGGCCTGTTCCGCGCTTTCCTTGGCCTCTCGCAGCCTGCGCTCCCTGTCGGCCAGCAGGGTGGATGCCTCTCCCAACGCTTCGGCGGCTTGACCCACCTCGTCGCGCCCCGCCGGCCGGAGTGGCAGGGGGGCGCCCTTCGCCAGACGATGTGCACTGTCGGAGATGCGCTGGACGCGGTGAGCGACACCGGTGGTGAACAGCAGCATTGCGATCACCCCGCCGGCGAGGCCCAGTCCGATGGTGCCGGCGAATACGATGCGAAGGTCTCGCTGGGAATCCTCGACCTGACCGAGGCGGTCGGCCAGTCGCTGCTCTTCTTCAGAGAGCATCGCTCCCAGCTCATCCCGCAGTTCTCGCATGAGCCGGTCGTCGCGGTCGAGAATCTGCTTCCTCGACCCTCCCAACCGAGTCGCAGCAGCCCGAAGCTCACCGAGCACCTCGAGCTTTCGGCCCGCGAGAAAACGTATGTTGGCCGCACGCACGGCCTGCGAGGTGTTGTCGCCGACCAGTCTCTCGAGCGTCGCCAGAGCCCCGGGAAGCTCGTCGAAGGCCGCTTCGTAGGGATCGAGGAAGGCCCTGTCCTGGGACAGGTCGTAGCCGCGCACACCCGTCTCGGCGTCCAGCAGCAGGTTGAGGACGGTCTGGATTTGATTGCGGACGTGCACCGTCTGGTCACCGGCGCGCTTTCTCTCGTCCGCCTCGCTCTGCACCAGATAGCCGAAGAGCGTCGCGGTCACCAGGGCCGCCATGGGGAGAGAGACCACGACGAGGCCCTTTTTTCGCAAAGGCAGGTTGGCCCACCTCGTGGAGATCCGACCCATGTCGTGAAGCCTCACAGGTCGACGCCCGTCTTGTAAACCCACCTCGCAAGACGAGAGCCGGAAGGGCGGATGAGATCATGCGGGCGCTACTCGGGGTTGGAGGGGTGCTCGATCGAAGATCTGCGGTGGCGGGGAGAGGCGACGATGAGGCCTGGCCGTCGGAACAGGCGACGTGTCCGGCAGGACGAAAGACAAAGGACCCGGAGGGTCAACCGGGTCCTTGTCGTTTCAGTACAGGAGGTCCTCAGCGGAGGAGGTCTGAGAGCTCCCGTACGAGAGATGAGCGGTCGAGCTTGATGTCCTTGAGAGACTCGGGGGCGCTGCCATTGGAGTGCGGCGCCGGCTCCTCCGTTCTTGCTTCCGCCGGCTCCTCCGTTCTTGCTTCCGCCGGCTCCGGGACGTACTCGGTAACCTCCGCTGCGGGTGTGACGGGGGGCGGAGGGGGAGTGGGCGCGACCGGCATCGAGTCGGCGGCCGGCATCTCGGGAGCCGCCTCTGCGGGCTCCGGCCGAACCAAGTCGGTCGCCGGC
>WHSV01000085.1 GCA_009379915.1 Actinomycetota bacterium
CCTGACCGCGGGGATCACCTCGGTCGCGAGGCGTTCGATCTGCTCGTCCCTGCCCGGTCCCTGCGGTTGGAAGTTCATCGCACTGAAGCCGAGCCTCGTGAATCCCACTAGCTGCTCCGCCACGGCCCCAGGGGTTCCCGACACGACGTGATGCGGAGTATCGGCTCGTTCGTCGATCCGGATCTCCAGGTTGTACGCGAGCGTGATGTCCTCGGGATTCCGATTCGCTTCCTCCGCTCCACGAAAGATGCGCTCCTGCATCGCCGGTACTCGTTCCGGAGGCGCAAGCTCGAGTGACGGAATCCACCCGTCCGCCAGGCGCCCGGTGAGCTCGAGGGCCCGGGGCCCGAACGTGCCGAGCCAGATGGGGATGCGGCGGCTCGGCTTGGGCTCGAGCTCGGCCGCGTCGGTTCGATAGAGCCTCCCGTCGAAGGTGAAGGAAGGCTCGGTCCACAGTCCACGCGTAATCAAGATGGCCTCCTCGAGGCCGTCGACTTTGTCGCGCGGGGTCGGCACCCTGAGCCCGAAGGCCCTGAACTCCTCGTCGGATGCACCGCCGCCGAGCCCGAGGATCAGTCGTCCACCAGACATCCGGTCGAGCGTCTCGGCCATCTTGGCGAGAACGGGCGGTGGCCGGTTCGGCACTCCCAGCACGCGGGTGGCCACTCGAATCCGTGTCGTGGTAGCGGCGATCCACGACAGCAGCGTCCACGTCTCGAGAGTCGGATGACCGCTGCTGGGATGGTCGGAGGCCGAAACGAAATCGAATCCGAGGCTCTCGGCCCTCAGCGCGATGCCCACCGGATCGACTCCGGGCGCCGCCGAAGTCGTCACGTCCAAACCAAAAAGAACCTCAGTCATGATCAGCGCCGCTCGCCGGCGAAGTCCGGTGGCGGCGATGCGCACGGGGCGTTCTCAGAAGGCTCCGAACGGGACCCGCCGACGATCGTCAGCCGTGGGAGAAGGTAGTGGACGAGCGGTCCGATGCTTATCGCGTAGAGCACCGTACCGATTCCGACCGTGCCCCCGAGAAGCCAGCCGGCGGCGAGCACGACCACCTCGATCGAGGTGCGCACCAGCCGGATCGAATGGCCACGCTTCGCCAGACCAGTCATCAGCCCATCTCGGGGGCCGGGACCGAGTCCGGCACCGATGTAGAGGGCCGTGGCGACGGCGTTCAAGACGATCCCCGCCACCATGAACAGGACCTGCAGGGCGAGGGCGGAGGGCTCGGGAAGAAACACGAGCGCACCGTCGATCGCAAGCCCGACCAAGATGACGTTGCTGACGGTGCCGATGCCCGGGCGCTCTCTCAATGGGATCCACAGTGCGAGAACGATCGCACCCACCAGGATGACGATCGAACCGAGTCCCACTCCCGTCCTCTGGGCAACTCCCTGGTGGAACACGTCCCACGAATCCAGACCCAGCCCAGAGACGACAAGCAGAGCGATGCTCACGCCGAAGAGGACGAGACCGAGGTAGAGGGCGAGGAGGCGTCTCCCTAATCCCACGGCACGCGGCTTGCGCTCTGCGATGGCCACTCCCTGCGATAGTTGATGTGTCACCAGGACTGTATCGCGAAGATAGATGACATGTCAACGAACAAGAAGTAGGTTAGCGGGGTGACCGAACCTCGGTGGCTCGACGAGTCGCAGGCCCGCAGCTGGCGGGCCTATCGGAGAATGCGTGCCCTGCTCGACCTGCAGCTCGGCCGCGATCTCGCGCACGACAGCGGATTCTCAGAGGCGGACTACGACGTCCTGTCCAACCTCTCTGAGGCCGAGGGACGGCAATTGCGCCTGTCCGAGCTGGCCGCTCTGATGTTGTGGTCCAAGAGCCGGGTCTCCCATCAGGTAACCCGGATGGAGCAGCGCGGCCTGGTGACCCGACGGGAGTGCGAGTCAGATGCACGAGGCGCGGACGTCGTGCTCACGGATGCGGGCTGGGAGGCGATCAGGTTGGCCGCGCCGGGGCACGTCGAATCGGTGCGCGAGCACTTCATCGACCTGCTTTCGGAGGACCAGATCAAGGTGCTGGGCGACATCTCGGAAACCGTCGTCGAACATCTCAGGAGTCTCGACAACGCCTAGATCTCGACAACGCATATCGGCGAACCGGATGACCGCCGATATGGATCAAGCTAGGGGGTCATGATTACCGGTACCGACGCGACGAGGCCATTCCTTGAAGAGGCGTCTCTCGTTATCGAGACGAGTGGGCTCACGAAGGTGTACCCGGGTGGGCTGAAGGCGGTCGACGATCTCGATCTGACCGTCTGGGAGGGAGAGATCTTCGGCCTCCTTGGTCCGAACGGAGCCGGGAAGACAACGACCGTCGGCATGCTCACGACCCGCGTCGTTCCCACGCAGGGCTCGGCCACGGTGAGGGGCGTCGACGTCGTGGCTCGGCCCACCATCGCCAAGCAACTGATCGGGGTCGTATCTCAATCGAACACGCTGGATCGAAGTGTGGATGTCTGGGAGAACCTCTACTTCCACGGTCGCTACTTCGGGATGAGCTCGCGCGACGCGCGCAGTCGAGCCGATGAGAGTCTCGAACTCTTCCGTCTGACCGACCGCGCGCACGTGGACGTATCGATTCTGTCGGGTGGAATGGCGCAGCGACTGATGGTGGCGCGCGCGATTATGCATCGACCGCAAGTGCTGTTTCTGGACGAGCCGACGGCCGGCCTCGATCCTCAGAGCCGGCTCGCGTTGTGGGACATCCTCGGAGATCTGAACGACGCGGGGCAGACGATTCTTATGACGACTCACTACATGGAGGAGGCCGAGCAGCTCTGCCGGCGGGTAGCGATCATGGACCACGGAAAACTATTGGCGTTGGACACACCGATCGCGCTCAAACGCTCACTCGGTGCCGATACGGTCGTGACTATTACGACGGATGGGAGGCTCGAGGAGCTTTCGCGCCACATCGAGGCCATGCAGGGAGTCACGCGCGTGCACGTGGTTGACGAAACCGTTCGCGTCGGGCTGCGTGGTTCCAACGGAGTTCTTCCTCGCATCCTGGGCCACGCCGAGGACGGGGGCTTCCACGTAAAAGATCTCTCGATCGCAGAGCCGACCTTGGAGACGGTCTTCATCACTCTCACCGGCAGGGAGCTTCGAGAATGAACACCCAATCCCACACGCTGAGCCACGTCCGTGCATCCAGATCGTCGTCGCTTGCAGCCTTCAGGGCATTGCTGGTGCGCGACGCAACGGTGCTGCGAAAGAACGTCGCTCTCTTCATTGTCCGCACGATCATGCAACCCTTGCTGTTCGTCTTCGTTTTCACCTATGTGTTTCCAAAGATCGGTCAAGGCGTCGGAGGTGCTCGCGGCCAAGAGGATTTCTCCAGTCTCCTGGTGCCCGGGGTCGTCGCAATCGCGTGCATCTTTCAAGGTATTCAGGCCGTCGCTCTTCCGTTGGTCACCGAGTTCAGCTACACGCGCGAGATCGAGGACCGAGTAATGGCTCCTCTTCCCGTGGCGGCCGTTGCCATCGCAAAGATCGTGTCGGGAGCCTTACAGGGCATCCTCGCCGGACTCGTTGTCTTTCCCTTGGCGACGGTGGTGCCCGCGACGGATGTGAGTTTCGAAGTTCAGTGGATCGAGTTGGTAACGTTCCTTCCCCTGGCCGCGCTCGTTGGCTCATCTCTTGGACTGGCCATCGGGACGCGCGCCAAACCGCAACAGGTGCCGCTCATCTTCAGCGTCATCGTCATTCCCGTCACGTTCCTCGGAGCCACGTACTATCCGTGGGCGAGCCTGGATCCGATCCCGTGGCTCAAGTGGCTGGTTCTTCTCAACCCGCTCGTGTACATGGGCGAGGCGTTCCGCACCGCTCTCACGCCGCAGTTCCCGCACATGCCGGTTCCCGTCATCTATGCAGGCCTGATCGGGTTCGTCGCATTCCTGAGTTGGCTCGGAATCGAAGGATTCAAGAAGCGCGTGCTCACCTGAGGGGCCCGTGGGATAGGGGTGCAATGAGGATCGTTTCGCTTCTGCCGTCTGCCACCGAGATCGTCTACGCGCTCGGACTCGATGAGCACCTTGCCGGAGTCAGTTGCGACTGCGACTACCCACCCGAGGTAAGCGTGAAGCCGGTCGTCTCGCACCCTGCCCTGACGATCAGCCCGGACAGCACCCCAGCGAGCATCGACCAGGACGTGCGGGCGAGCATGTCTGAGTCCGAGCCCCTCTACAGACTCGATCGGGATCTGGTTCGGGAGTTGCAGCCCGACCTGATCCTCGCTCAGGACCTCTGTCGAGTGTGCGCGGTGCCCTCGGGTCATGTCACTGAGGCCCTGGCGACCATCGGATGCTCCTCGACGGTCCTATCGCTCGATCCCAAGGGTCTGTTCGACGTCATTGGTGACATCGAGAGGGTCGCGCAGGTTACCGATTCCGGGATCAGCGGTGAGCGTGTGGCGCGCTCCCTTCGGGATCGGATCGAGTCGGTGCGCTCGGCCACGGCTCTGCTCGAGCCTGTCGATGTGCTCGCTCTCGAGTGGGCCGACCCCCCCTTCACCGCAGGCCACTGGATCCCAGAGATGGTGAGTCTCGCCGGGGGACGAGAGGTGCTGGGGGTGGCCGCTGCTCCTTCGCGCTCGGCCACCTGGACCGAGATAGCCCAGGCCGAGCCGGAAGCGGTCGTCTTCATGCCCTGCGGCTTCGGGCTCGACGAGGCGGTGGAGCAGGGGAGCGGCCTCTTCGAGGTTCCCGAGTTCGCGGCGCTACCCGCTGCGCGCAATGGGCGAGTAGTGGCGGTCGACGGCTCGTCGTACTTCTCTCGGCCCGGCCCCCGTTTGGTCGACGGGCTCGAGATTCTCGCGTGGGCGACTCATCCAGAAACTTTCCGCGCGCCCCCGCCCGGACGCGCTAGGTGGATCCCCTGACCGCCGCCGCGGCGATCACCAGGTCCTCGAACGCGACCCCCACCGACTTGAACAGCGTGATGGCGTCGACGCTGGTGCGCCCCCCCGCCCGGCCCCCGGCCACGTCACCCAACTCGGTGACGTCTCCGGGGTCCAGCACGCCGGCCTCAACGGGGAGGCGCAGGTCCCCCGCCTCGTGCAGAGCCGGCTCCTTGACTTCGACGAACACCTTCGATCGGGCGATCACGGCATCGTCGAGCTCGCGCGCATTGGGCTCGTAGGAACCGACCGCATTGACGTGCGCTCCTGCCCGCAGGTTGGCGCCGTTGAAGAGAGGCGAGGAGCTCGTCGTGCAAGTGCAGACGACGTCGGCCAGTTTTACCGCGTCCGGTGAGGCGGCCTCGGCCCGATAACCGAGCTGGGCGGCCCGATCGACGAGCCGCTTCGCCGAGGGGCCACTACGAGACACACACAGGACTCGTTCGAGCTTTGGCAGTACCTCGGCAATCGCCTCGATGTGGGCGAGACCCTGAGTGCCGCCACCGAAGACAAGCAGAGTCCGTGACCCGGGACGCGCGAGGTGTCGGGTCGCCACCGCGCTGACCGCGGCGGTACGGGTTCCTGTTAGAGCGGCCCCGTCGAGCAGTGCAGCCGGATGAAGGGACTCAGAGTCGAAGAGGACGTAGACGCCGTGGATCAGAGGCAGGCCGGCAGCGGGGTTGTCCGGCGCCACGGTGACGAGCTTGACTCCCGTCCCGAGATCGTCGCTCCAGGCGGGCATCAGCAGCAGATCCCCCCTGCCGACGTCCAGATGGGACCGTGGAGGCGCGGTTGGGAGCTCGCCCGAGAAGGCGTCATCGAGCGCATCGATCGCGTCCTTCATCGACAATGCGTTGCGAAGTTCCTGCGGACCCAGATAAGGCGGGGGCATCAGCGCAGGAGGAATCCGGTACCGAGTGTGTCCGCCGGATCCAGCACGAAGTGATGAAACCCGCTGATATAGGCGCTTCCCTCGACCTCGGTAATCACGGCCGGTAGCCCCGCGACCCGTGCGTCGTCGGTGACGCGCGCATGAAAGACGCTGTCCACGATGCTCCGGTGGACGAGCGTTCGGCCCCGGGCGAGCTCGCCCGACCTATCCAGCAGGGCGAGACGAGCCGACGTGCCACTGCCACACGGAGAGCGATCTACCTCGCCGTCGGCAAAGATCGTCACGTTCCTCTGACTGGACTCACCCGGCGCATCGTGGTTCTCGTAGAAGATCACTCCGTAGATGTCACGCAGCTCCGGCTCGATGGGGTGCACGACCTCGTGCTCCTTTTCGATCGCGAGCTTGATTTCGCGACCAACTTCGATCAGGGCCGTCAGGTCCGACGGTTGCACGCTCAGGCCAACATCGGGGGCGAAAACGGAAGCATAGAAGGCTCCGCCGTACGAGATGTCGAGCGTGATATCGCCCGCACTGGTGGTCACGACGACACCCTCGGAATGGACGAAGGAAGGGACGTTGGTGAAGCGCACGGAGCGAACCCGGCCGTCGTCGATGCGGGCAACCGTCTCGAGCCTTCCGGAAGGTACATCCACGACGACGGTGGTTTCGTCCCCGGCGATCCCGACGATGCCGCTCTCGATCGCCCACGTCACGAGCGCGATCGTGCCGTGGCCGCAGGCCGTGCTGTATCCCGCGTTGTGAAAGAACACGACTCCAAGATCCCCGTCGTCGTCGACTGGCTCGGTCACGAAGCATCCGTACATGTCGGCATGACCCCGCGGTTCGAAGACCAGGAGCTTGCGGATTTCGTCGAGATGCTCGGATGCATAGCGGCGCTTGTCCAGGATCGTGGCGCCGGGGAGCGGCTTCACGCCTCCGCTCACGATGCGGAACGGCTCACCACCGGTGTGATAGTCGGTCGTGCTAACTGCCAATGGCCTCATTTTGGCAACCTTACGGTGCCCCTCATCCTGAATGCTGATTCGAAGATCAAAGAGGAGCGAGGACAAATTCTGATTCTTCGCGGTGTGCCGAACATTTCTTCAACCGTGCTTGGATGGAAGCAGAGACTCGAGCATTCGAGAAGGAACAAGCGAAAAAAGGTTTTGGAATCAACTTTCTCCGATTGCCGAGAGTCTTTAGGGTATGGATAGCGAATGCGAAGGGAGTTGCAGGTGGAGGTGAAGGACGACTCCACGGGTCCAGACTCACGCGAGGTCGTTTCATGGGCGGTTGCGGCCTTGCTGGCTTGCGCCGCGCTGATCGGCGTCGTGAGCGTCCTGGCCGTCGTCGTGTGGGTAGTGGGAGATGTTCCTGGTTGGGTAACGCTAGTTCTCGGGGGAGGGCTGGCCGTCGGCGCGACGGCTTTCGCCTGGATCCTCGCCAGGGCCCTCCGATCCAGGGAGTAACCGGCAAGTATCCTGTTTCGCGTTGACGAATCTCCCAGACGCGCAGGAGTTGCATGAGTTCCCGCTCCCGGCTGCAATCGTTAGCGGTTACCCCTCGTGACCCAGGAACTCGCCGACGGCTGGTACCTCATGAGCACCCGGGACCTCGAGCGGGAGCTGGCTCGCCGGCGATCGCCCGAAACGAACGCAGAGCCATCCAACGCCAGTCGCCTGACCGTCGCTCAGGCATTGGAGTTCAGGGACGCGGGCAATGTCCCCGACGAGTTCGATCGAACCCTCAGGCTGGTCCTGCGGATCGATGACACACAGGAGCTCGCGACCCTCGAGGAACGGAGACTTGAGTTCGAGCCCGACTTCCAGGATGCCCCGAGGTGGCGACGGGCCGGATCTCGCCCCATCAACGTGGTTCCTCTTCGTCGGCCTGGGATCGAGCCTGTGACCGAGGGGGCCTGGTGGGAAAATCCCGAGCTCGCCGAGCTGGAGCGCGAGTTCGCCCAAAGAGGGTCCGCTGAGGGCGTGCGCGTGCCCGGCGAGTACCGCGGCTTCATCTTCAAGACCGTCCTGTCGCTGAGATCTCAGGGACGGGAGGTGAATCCAACGACGATCGCCGACTCGATTGCGCGCTGGCTCTCTCCTGAGGATGCCGCTCGAATTGCTCGCGAGCTGAACGAACTCAATCCATAGCAGTTCACCTGTTAGTGCGCTTCTCGATGGGTACGCGTGCGGAAGCAAGGTCGCTATCAATTGAAGGAGGCTGGGCACATGTCCGCCATCGAAGAAGCAGTCGAGGTTCGAGTACCCGTACGCACCGCCTACAACCAGTGGACGCAGTTCGAGGATTTTCCTCAGTTCATGGAAGGCGTGGAATCCATTAAGCAGGTCGACGACACCAAGACGCACTGGGTGACCTCGATCGGGGGCCAGAAGCGGGAGTTCGACGCCGTCATCACCGAGCAGAATCCCGACGAGCGAGTCGCTTGGCGCACCGTGGACGGGCCGAAACAGGCCGGCGTCGTCACCTTCCACCGTCTCGGCGAGAACGAGACCAAAGTCATGCTCCAGATGGACTTCGAGCCCGAGGGAATCGTCGAGAAGGCGGGTGACGCGCTTGGTGTCGTCAAGTCTCGGACCAAGGGCGATCTCAAGCGCTTCAAGGACTTCATCGAGTCGCGCGAGGGTAACGAGACCGGCGCGTGGCGCGGCGAGGTCGATCAGACGAAGACCAACTAACCAGCGCTGTTTCGTCGAGGGAGTCCCTTCGGGGGCTCCCTTTGCGCGCGTACGCCCAGCAGCACCGTTGACGAGGAGGTGATGCCGACTAGCAGCAGCGACTGGTAGGTGAAAGTCCTTCCTCAGCGTTTGACCGTTTATGCGTTGAGTAGCCGAGGCCCAGGGCGCCGTCGCGAGGCGGGGTCTGAAGGGGGCCGAGGCGAAGCCGCAGCCCTGAACGTGCAGTGAACCCGTGCAAGGCCGGCAACGATGGCGACGGGCCACGCGAACCCGGAAGCCAAAGACCTCGGCCTCGTGAGAGAAACGGTCGCAGTCATGCCCGAGGGTCGTTGCAGGTGGTTCGGGCGGGGATGCGGCGACAACGCCGACGGTGTGATCTGGGGAGACCTCGTAGCGTCTCCTTCTATGCCGGGAGGTTCCTTCGACCCCGAAAGAGGGCGATAGCTGCATTAAAGGACCGCATCCGTCATCTGACCCGCCGCAAGCGGGGGATGAGCCTCGAAGCGATCATCAGATCGCTTAACCCGTTGATCCGGGGCTGGGGCAACTACTTCGTCGAGGGCCACGTGGCAGAGCTCTTCGAAGACCTCGACAAGTGGATCCGGATGCGCGTCCGCAGCTACGTCTTGGGTCGCCCTTCCATGCGAACGCACATCAATCGCTGGATGACCACCGCGACCCTGCACGACAAACTGGGACTCGTCAGTCTCGTTGCTCTCCGACGCCGTCACCTGTCCCCAGCACCGGGTTAGGTCGAGGGTGAGCCGGATGCGGGAAATCCGCACGTCCGGTTCTAACGGGCGGGCGGTGGCCGTAAGGCCACCCCCGACCCACTCTCGAGGAGAACTTGTGGCAGCCTCAGAGCCGTGACGACGGCCTCTTCCACTCGCGCCGGCAAGCGGTTACCACTGCCCGAGCTTGCTCTAGTCGGAATCGCCGCGGTCTGGGGACTTACTTTCACGATGGTGCAGGATGCCGTGGGCGAGATCGCCGTCATGTCGTTCCTCGCGTACCGTTTCATCCCTGCCTCGGTGATAGTGGCGCTGATCTTCCGCAAGGAATTGCGATCTCTAGACCGGGCCGGATGGATGGCCGGCTGCATCATGGGCGGGTTTCTTACGGCCGGTTACATCTTTCAAACCGTGGGTCTCAAGTACACGACCGCGTCCAACGCAGGATTCATCACCGGGATGTTTGTCGTGCTTACACCACTGTTCGGGGCGATCTTTCTCAAGCAGCGCGCGGGCTGGTACGCGTGGATGGCCGCCGCCATCTCCGCGTTGGGGCTTTACTTGCTCTCGGGCGTCGGGGGAGTCCGTTCTGGTGACGCTCTGGTGTTCGGATGCGCGTGCTCGTTCGCGTTCCACATCCTCGCCACCGATAGGGCGATCAAGAAGCATCACATCGGTGCGCTGCTTGCGGTTCAACTCGGAGTCGCCGGGTTCGTGCCTCTCGTGGTCACCGCCGTTGCGGGCGACCTCTCGGTGCCGCGCGGTGCGAGTGTTTGGAGTGCTCTGCTCGTGACGTCGCTCGTCGCGAGCGCTCTCGGTTTCTTCGTGCAGACCTACGCTCAGCAACACGCACCGCCGGCGCGCACCGCAGTGATTCTTGCCAGCGAGCCGGCCTTCGCGGGCCTGTTCGCGTTCCTACTCGCGGGAGAGCGCTTCACCGCGTACGACCTGACGGGGGCCCTGCTGATCCTGGGGGCCATCCTGTTCGTCGAGCTGGCCACCTATTTCAGCGCGTCGCGAGCCCTGCCCGAGAGCTGAGCCGCGCTGACTGCCGATCATCACCATGCCCGACCCCTCAGAGGGGTCTGAGATGACAATGGTCGATGGGACTGGGTCGGGGCTGCCGCCTTGACTAGCGAACATACGTTCGATACCGTGGGTGGATGGCTGAGCAGCTCTTCGAACTCGGGCGCAAGACCTTCGACACCCCACACTTCAGGGGCATCACCTTTATCGAGGTCGAGGCGAAATCGATCATCAATCACGTCCCCGGAGATCGGCTGCCCTTCAACTACACGATCAACCCCTACAGGGGATGCAGTCACGCATGCTCCTATTGTTTTGCTCGTACTACGCACACCTACATGGACATGAACGCCGGGCGCGACTTCGAGTCGAAGATCGTCGTCAAGGTCAACGCACCCGAGCTCCTCCGCAAGGAACTGCGCGCACGCAAGTGGAAGGGCGAGCACATCGCGATGGGAACCGCAACCGATCCCTACCAGCGCGCCGAGGGCCGCTACAAGCTCATGACCCGCATCATCGAGACACTCACCGAGTTTTGCAATCCGTTCTCGATCCTGACCAAGGGAACGCTGATCACGCGTGACCTCGAGTTGTTGCAGAAGGCGGCTGAGGTGACCGACTTGTCGACCGCGTTCTCGATCGGGACTCTCGACGAGGACGCGTGGGCCAAGAGCGAGCCCGGAACGCCTCACCCCCGAAGGCGGATGGAGACCGTGCGACGGTTGAACGAGGCCGGCATTCCCTGCGGAGTCATGCTGGCCCCCATCCTTCCCGGGATCAGCGACCATCCGGATCAATTGCGGGCTGTGATCGAGGCCGCGTTCGACGCGGGAGCGACTCACGTTTCACCGATCCTGTTGCACCTCCGACCCGGCGTAAAGGAGGAGTACATGGGGTGGCTCGAAGGGAACTATCCCGAGCTCGTGCCCCGCTACATGTCGATGTACGACCGGCGCTCGTACGCGCTGCAAAGTGACCGCACCGCTCTGTCCAAGAACGTCGAGGCCATCAAGAAGGTAACTCCGCGCCCGAAGCGTCCCGCCAACTCCTCGCTTCTGTGGCGATCACGCGAGGAAGTGACTCCGAAAGCGCGCAGCGAGCAGCTCAGCCTGATCTAGATCAGCTGGGGTGACCGCAAACGAGCGATGCGCTCCTCCACCGGTGGGTGCGTCGAGAAGAACTTCGCGAAACTCGTCTGCCGTCCCGTAAAGGGACTGACGATGAACGCGTTCTCCTGCGCGGGGTTCACGTTCATCGGGACTCGCTTGGCGGTCGCGTGCAGCTTCTCGAGCGCCCGGGCGAGTCCCTCGCCGGAGCCGGCGATACGAGCTCCAACTCGGTCCGCCTCGAATTCGCGCGAGCGGGACACCGCCATCTGGATCACCGCCGCCGCTATCGGCGCCAGCAGGGCCAGTGCCAGGGCCCCCAGAGGGTTGCCGCCTTCGTCGTCGCTGCCCCCGAACATCGCTCCCCACATCAGCATTCGGGCCATGAACGTGATGCCCATGGCGACGGCTGCCGCAACCGAGCCGATCAGGATGTCGCGGTTGCGGATGTGGGCCAGCTCGTGGGCGATGACCCCGCGCAGCTCGTATTCATCGAGGGTCTGCATGATGCCCTGCGTGACGGCGACGACCGCTTTCTTGTCGTTGCGGCCGGTGGCGAAGGCGTTGGGCTGCTGATCGGGCGTTATGAAAAGCCGAGGCATGGGCATGTTCGAGGCGGCGGTCAGCTCCCGCACCATGCGATAGAGCCCGGGAGCCTGGGATTCCTCGAGCGGCTGTGCGCGCGTGGCTTTGATCGCGATCTTGTCCGAGAACCAGTAGGAACCTCCCGCGAACAGGAGGCCGAGGCCCAGACCGAGCGACGCTCCGAAACTCCCACCGAAGAACTGGCCCACCGCGATGAGCAGGCCACCGAGGCCGGCGAGGAGGATGAACGTCTTGAAGGTGTTCTTAATCATGCTTCCATTATGAACGTGTCCTCCGGTAAAGCGGCGATAAAGGGGTGGGGGCTCGAGGTCTTCCAGAGGGACCTCGAGCTGGCCGAGAAGTTCACCATCGCGACGATC